>DAHVFH010000201.1 GCA_027317105.1 Cytophagales bacterium | reverse complement strand
CGAGCGTTAAAGTCGCTTTTTAAGACCGTCATCTCTGATGACCTATTTTCGCATTCCGCCAAAAAATTAGTAGAAGAGAAAAATCAGCAGCTAGAATCGCTGGGCTACCATCCTCAAGTATTTGCGCGCGAAATCAACTTTTTCTATTCAGACAAAAACGTTCGCCAGCGAATCGAGAAAAAAGAAGATGATTTTGTTGTGATCGACACGGCAACAAAGTTCACTGCCAAAGAAATTGAAAAACTTATAGCAGAGGAGCCTGAAAAATTCAGTCCCAATGTCATTCTCCGTCCATTATATCAAGAGGTTATCCTTCCCAACCTGGCTTATGTGGGCGGGCCATCGGAGGTTGTCTATTGGCTTCAATTGAAAGGTGTTTTTGAACATTTCAGTACGCCCTTCCCGATTTTGATGCCGCGCAATTTTGCGGCTGTGCTGGACGAACCAATCAAAAAGAAATTTGATAAAACCGGATTGAAACTAGAGGATCTGTTTGAAGACAAAAATCGTTTGTTCAATCACTGGATTGCAACAAATTCTTCATCCAACCTTTCACTCGAAAAGGAGATCATTGCTGCAGAGGAAATTTTCAAAAGAGTGAACGACCATGCCTCAACCATTGATATTACACTGAACAAGCACGTGGAGGCAAAAACTCTTAAGGCAGTGCAGTCGCTACACACTATTGAGAAAAAAATGGCGCGAGCGGAAAAAAGGAAACATTCTGACAAACTCAGACAAGTTGAGGCCGTTAAGGATTTTCTCTTCCCTAACGGAAGCCCTCAAGAGCGAACAGACAATTTCTTAAACTTCTACCAACAGGATCCACATTTCATTCAAAAGCTAATTCAGTGCTTCGATCCGCTTGACTTTCAATATAATGTTCTAATTCCGTGAATCGCAAGAAAGAAATTCGTGAGCATTTTTTAAACAAGCGATTTGATTTAGCCAAGCCCGAATTTGATCTGTTAAATCAAAATCTTTGCGCCTCGTTTTTCTCTTCTGTCGAACTTTTTGACATCTTAACATTTCACACCTTTCTTCCCTTAAAAAAGAAACGCGAGCCTAACACATGGCAGATCATCGCACGACTAAAAAAAGACTTTTCTCAGATCCGGATAGCTATTCCCAAGATGAACGCGGACAATGAACTCGTTCATTTTTATTTTGAAAGCCGTGACCAAATCAAAGAAAACAAATGGGGAATTCCTGAGCCGCAATTTGGTGAACCCACCCCGATTGATAAAATTGATTTGGTAATCGTACCTTTACTGGCATTTGACAATGAAGGAAACCGAGTAGGATATGGAAAAGGGTTTTATGATCGGTTTCTAACTCAATGTAGGCCGGATTGTAAAAAAATAGGCCTTTCGTTATTTGATCCTGTGAACGAAATTTCAGACGCCAACCACCGGGATGTGAAACTGACACATTGTGTCACCCCAGATCGGTTCTACTCTTTTTAGATGGCTGGTTCTTGCTGACTCAAGCAATGAAAAGATCCAAGGCCCCAGATAATATCTGTCGAATCCAAACCCACCACTTTTCTTTCTGGAAAACACTTTTGTAAAATCGTCAACGCCTTTCCATCGTTTTTATCGCGGAAAGTGGGTGTTATCACATAGTTGTTAGAAATATAAAAATTGGCATAGGAGGCAGGGAGCCGTTGATCATTGTAAACCACGGAAGAAGGCATAGGCAACTCAACAATATTTATTGCCTTTCCGTTTTCCAATTTCATTTCCTGCAACATTTCTAGATTGGCCTTCAACGGCTCATAGTTCGCATCGTTTTTATCTGATTCAATCACGGTCACCACGGTATCCTCATTGATGAACCGGGTGATGTCATCAATGTGTCCGTCTGTGTCATCACCGACAATGCCATCCCCCAACCACAAGATATTCGACACCCCGTAATAATCTATAAGATATTCTTCAATTTGAGCTTTGGTCAGGTGAGGATTTCTATTTGGATTTAATAAGCAAGAAGCAGTGGTAAGGACAGTCCCATTCCCATTAAACTCAACCGATCCGCCTTCCATAACGATTCCAGGTCTGGCCAATGGCAGGCTAAAATGATTGGCGATCGAAATTGGAATTTGATTATCTAAATCAAACGGAGGGTACTTGTTGCCCCAGGCATTGTAGTTCCATTTCACCACCATTTTCTTTTTTTCTCTCAAATTGATGAGAAACGCAGGGCCATGGTCACGGCACCAGGCATCGTTCGTGGGATGAAAGAAAAACCGAACATTATTTAAATCAGCATCCAATTTATAAAGATGAATAAGAGCCGTTTGTTTCATTGCATCATCCGCCACATTGATGTTTACCTTTTCTCCTTCGGCAACTAATTTTATAAATCTGGCATAGATTGGAAAAATAGTTTCCATCTTCCCAGGCCAGGAAGCTTCTTTGTGTGGCCAGCTTAACCAAGTCGCTGAATGTGGAGCAAATTCAGCTGGGAAAAAATAACCAAGCTCTTTAGGTGTTAAATCTTTCATACATTCATTCCCATTTACAACAAGGTGAAGCCGCAAATTACAATTTCATAAGAAACGATCTACATGGATCAAACAAAAAAGCCGGAGATTACCCCGGCTATTCTACAAATCACTCTTTTTTGGTTATCCCTTAACCGCAAATGCAAATTGAGTGTTCTCCCAACGGATCACCACCTTGTTTCCTTCAATGGCAATATTCATTTTCTCAATTAATTTATTGGTTTTTGAAGGTTTAACCGTTACACGAAGTGCATCTTTACTTTCATCGTATTCGGTGCCCCATTGATTAGCAACTTTATTAAAAATAACGACCCACTCCTTTTCCCCAGGAATGGAATACAATGAATATTTTCCTTTCGGCAAATCTTTTCCTTCAATCTTTACATTCTTGTCCACATCAAAGGTAGTGGCTTCATTGGCTCCTGTGCGCCACACCTTTCCGTAGGCTTCCAGGTCACCAAAGATCTTCCGTCCTTTAACAGAAGGTGAACTGTAATCAATAACAACTTTTGCACCATCAATTGTGCCTTCCGCTTTGGCCGGAGGGCTAGGGCGTTTGGATTTGTCTTTTTGGGCCATCGTGGTCACCGCTAAAAAGCATGCGACCAACAGAAGAGGAAAGAAAATTTGTTTTTTCATGATAGGATTGGGTTAATTTGGTTGTTTTGGCAAAGAAGAAACGTCCTGAAAGTCAGGACGTTTCCAATTTCAAAATATTTATAAACCTGTAAACGCCAATATAACGTCAAAACGCTCGGAGAGGTTTCTTCTTTTTTACATTTTTTAAAAATTTTCATTCGATTGCCCTCCCTTTCTTCAGAGAAATTTGGCAGCATAAACGATTGGGCTAAAGACGTCATCCGCATCAAAAACAAAAAAGCAGAATGGGTGGAGGTAAAAAAAGGAAAAAAGGAATGGAATCAAAAGGCCAGACAGAAATTCTCGGCCCACTTACCGTTGGCGACCAATTAGTGACTAATGCCAATGAAGAAATCAGAGATGGTGTGGAAATTGGCGAAGTGAAAGCGGCTTCCAAGGAAAATCAGTCTAATCCAATCAAATTTTTCTTTTTACTCCCCTCACAGCTTGCGATGTCCAAGGGTCTTCGGGCCAATGATGTTTGGGGTAGCGCACCCGCAATTCCTTTCGCACTTCATGATAGGTAGTACGCCAAAAGCTTTTTAAATCTTGGGTGACTTGCACGGGTTTGTATCCTGGGGAAAGCAAGTGCATCATCACCTTCGTGCGGCCTTCATTCACCGTGGGTGTTTCCAACAGGCCAAATACTTCTTGCAGCCGCACGCTCATCACCGGAGGACGACCATCGGCAGAATATTCCAATTTTATCATGGAGCCACTGGGCACTTCTAACCGAGTCGGAACAAGTTTGCAGAACATCTGCTGTAAATCCCATGGCAACATCCCTGTCAAAATGGAATCCAAATCCAACCGCTTAAAATCAGCGCGCTTGTTTACCGGAATCAAATAAGGGGCGAGCCATTCTTCTGCGTTCTTTAACAAATGCTGATCGCTGACCTCCGGCCATGGCTCGCCTTGCCTCCAAGCACGTAAACTCATGATTCGCGCCTGCCATTGCTTTTGCGGTTCATCCCAATTCAACAACGAAAAGCCTTCTTCCTGAAAAGCCTCACACAAAATTTTTATGCGCAGCGATTCATCGACTTGAGAAATACTTTTTGAAGTTAAAACTAAACTCCCAATTCTTTTTTCCAGCGATGCACTTACCATTTCACGTTCTTTATCCCACACTACGGACTGATTCTCTTTCGCCTTATCCAACAACTCTTTTTCATCAAGGGCTGCTGCCGAAAAGATTTTTCCTTCTTTAGTGCCCATATCCATCGCTGCAATAGCCAACCACTTTTTTTGAAGCAAAGAATCATGATCTTGAAGTTTTGCAATGCGTCCGTTTGCCAATTTATATCGGGCACCAAATTTTTCGATTTGTTGCGCTATGCGCTCAGGGTACGCTTCACTTACTAACTTCCCCACTTCGGTATCTGAAAAAACAGCGTTGTCAACTTTCAGGTTGAAAATTCTTCTCCACGTTGCCGCTACCTTTTCGATTCGCCCCAAACTATTCCGATCAGCATTTACCCGTTCACCTCTTCGCCATTTCCGCAACAATTCAATGCGCAGCGCCAGATCTGCGCCAGCATCTTTTGGTAATGGATCTCGCTCTTCAAGCAATGCAGCAATATCCGTGGCCAATCCCTCAACTCTTTCCCCTATCCCCAGGGACAGGGGTGTCCTAACGGGATGGGGTAAGGAACTCAACAACATGTGGGCTATTCTTGGATGAGTAGGCAGCCGAAGCATTTCCTTTCCACGGGTGGTAATTTTATTTTTTTCTATCGCACCCAATTCTTCGAGCAACTCGGTAGCTTGATTTACTGCGCCCGCAGGTGGCACGGTGATCCAATTTAATTCTTTATAGTCCGTACCCCAATTAAAAAGTTCGAGCATCAAGGGCGCGAGGTCAGCCTCCAAAATTTCAGGTTGTCGGGAAGGTTGCAAATACTGATGAGTGACCTGCGGCCAAAGTCGGTAGCCAACTCCAGGGCCAAGGCGTCCGGCTCTTCCGGTCCGCTGATCGGCCGCATCGCGTGTGACCCGAACGGTTTCCAATTTCATAAGCCCTGAACGCGGATCAAATTTTGGAACGCGGGCATAGCCACTATCAATCACTGTCGTTATCCCTTCAATGGTCAACGAAGTCTCGGCCAGCGAAGTCGCCAGCACTACTTTGCGAAGCCCTTGCGGATCAGGCAAGATGGCTTCCTGTTGTTTTTGAAAAGACAAGTCGCCATACAATGGAAAAATCCGAGCCTCCACAATCTCGTTTTCCACCAATTCCTGAACACGCTTGATTTCACCCGCACCTGGCAGGAAAACAAGAATATCACCCGGCTGTTCTTTCCATGCTTTTTTTACAACACGTGCAACAGAAATGGAAAGTGGTTCTTCTTTCGGTACTGATTCATATTTTATTTCCACTGGAAATTGTTTGCCCAAGCTGGTAACAATGGGTGAATTATTTAATGCCGATGAAATTTTTTCCCCATCCAAGGTGGCCGACATAATTAAAATTCGCAAGTCACTACGGAGAAGTTGTTGCGACTGAAGGCACAGTGCCAGCGCCAAATCGGCATGAAGGCTGCGTTCATGGTATTCGTCAAAGATGATCAATCCAACTCCTTCAAGGGCATTGTCCGTTTGCAACATGCGGGTAAGGATTCCTTCGGTTACTACTTCAATTCGGGTGTTCTTGCCGATTGCATTTTCAAACCGTATCCGAAAGCCGACCGTTTCTCCCATTTTTTCATTAAGCAGTTGAGCCATGCGGGCGGCAACCGATCGGGCGGCAAGTCTTCTAGGTTCTAACATCACAATTTTCTTTCCCGCTAACCAAGATTCTTTCAAAAGTTGCAGGGGAACGATTGTGGACTTTCCGGCCCCAGGCGGGGCTTGAAGGATAACAACAGGCCTATTATTTAAGCTAGACTTAAGTTCGGGAACAACTTCCTCAACTGGATATTTCATTTCCTCAAAATTAGAAATTGCCGCTAAGGTGTCCTACACTTGGTGTTCTCTTAGCAGAAGTTCCCTGCGTTTCTTAGCATTAGGTATAAATCCCTTTTTTGTTCGCTTGCTTTCATCTAAATAATTTATTTTTGGTTATCATTAGAAGTTGTATTTTCATCCCATGCATACCAAAAAATTACTAAGCATAGGAATCTCATTATGCCTGATTTCTTGCTCAAAAGAACCCCAATGGCAGAATCTTTTCAATGGTAAAGACCTTGAAGGGTGGGACACTTACGTTGGCCCTGCTTATGATACCCTTTTAAAAGCCTTTGACACGACCAAGGTTTTAGGACTGAACAATGACCCAAATAGAATATTCACCGTAGTGAATGAAGAGGGGCAGCCAGCTATCCGGATCTCGGGCGAGAATTTTGGTGGTATTTCTACAAAGCAAGAATTTAAAAATTTTCACTTACAACTCCAGTTCAAATGGGGTAAAAAGAAATCACCACCTCGAAAAGATAAGATACGCGATAGCGGAGTATTGTATCATGCGGGGGGTAAACATGGTGTAGACGCTGGCTCTTGGATGCGGTCGCAAGAGTTTCAGATAGAAGAAGGTGATTGTGGTGATTATCGGGGCGTGGCGGGCGGCTCGTTTGAAATTCCCGCTACAAAACTCAACGAAGGATATGTCTATGACCCAAAGGCCGAGAAAATAATCTTTAACGAGAAAAGCAGCGTAGGAAGAAGATGTATAAAAATGCCGGATACAGAAAAGCCGACCGGAGAATGGAACACCATTGATTTGTACTGCCTTGGCGACACCGCTATTCATGTGGTCAATGGACAAGTGAACATGATCTTATACCACTCCTCACAACTTGATGGCGATAAACTAAAACGATTAGATCGCGGGAAAATACAAATTCAATCAGAGGGAGCGGAGGTCTTTTACCGGAACGTTCAGGTCGAAAAAATAAACGAAATCCCCAAAGCTGTTATAAAACGGGAATAGGTCATTACAATTCTTTCATGATCTTTCGAAAATCTATACTAATCCTTGCGATTTTAATAATTGTGATTCTACTTATTTTGAATTTCTTTTTGCTTAAAGAAGATAGTCAGGTCATCGATCAAAATAAAGTGAAAATTGAGGATGCTAGTTTGGTCAAAGTTAAAATGACTGAAGTGATAAGCAATATCCACCTTTTAGATTTGGGCATTCGGGGCTACGCACTTTCGGGGATGCGACAAATAGAAAATTCCATTGACAGTGCAAACACGAACAGGGGAAAAATTCACGCTACCCTTGCCGGTATCCTGAAGAAACAAGGATTTTCAATGGCTAAAATTGATTTATTAAAAGATACCGTAAATGGCTATTTCGCTTGGATAAATCATATTCATTCGCTTCTTAAGGAAGGTAAAAAAAATGAAGCGATTACATTAATAGGTCAAGACAGGGGCTATAATGTTTGGCAATTCTATAAAGGACTCACTAAGGAAATCAATTCTTTTGAAGATGGCATTGCTATGAAAGCAAGAACCCAATATCAAATAGCTTTACGGAACAGCTACCTTTTGCAAATCCTTTTAGCATTATTAATTATACCTACGCTTATCTACTTGGTTTATTCTGCCATTCGTGCTTTCAACCTTACGGAAAAACTATTACAATCTGAAGCTGAAAAAAATAATATACTCAACGCTCAAAATGAACAACTGGAACGCTTGGTGCAGGAGCGGACTTATGAAATTGCATCTCAAAACGAAGAAATTCAGACGCATAATGATAGGCTCATTGCGCAGCAGGAAGAAATAGAGCACCAGACTAAACTCCTTACAGCACGAAACCAACAATTGGAGGAGGCAAGCCAAATCATTTCGCAACAAAAACAAATTATCGAAAAGGAAAATCTGCAACTTACCGTAGAGCTGGCACAACAAAATAAGGAGTTGCTTTCCTCGAATCACGAATTGGTCTTGAAGAACAATCGTATTGAGCAATTTGCCTATACCATATCCCACAACCTTCGTGCACCCATTGCCAGAATTATTGGCTTAACTAATATATTTAAACACGCCCACACGAAGGAAGAAATTGATAGCCTGATGAGCAAAACGGGCCTTTCTGCTATGGAGCTTGATCAAGTGGTCAGGGATTTATCTGGGATAATGCAAATCCAACGATTTAATACCGAAATCTTTTCTGAGATCGATTTTGAAACTACCCTTCAGAAAGCTAAGCAAATTTTGGAAAATGAAATTCGTGAAACCTCCGCTAAATTTTATTCTTCGTTTGACGTCAAATCTATTTATTCATCACCTCCTTATATCGACAGTGTTTTTTATAATTTAATAAGCAATAGCTTAAAATACAGGCATCCAGAAAGAATTCCGAAAATAAAAATTTCCAATGAGGTTGGAGAGGATTTTCTTACCCTAAAATTCAGCGACAACGGCTTAGGCATGGAAACGAAAATCTACAAAGAAAATATTTTTGGCCTTTATAAAAGATTTCATTCTCATGTGGAGGGAAGAGGGATTGGACTTTATTTGGTCAAGACGCAAATTGAAATGTTAGGTGGCAAAATTGAAGTCACCAGCACCCCTAACGAAGGAACGGCTTTCAAAATTTCGCTTCCTCTTAAACTATAAGTGTTCTATCAGAAAATTATTTAGCCCAAGTGCTTACCAGTGCTATGGCTTTGTCAATTTCTTCTTCTGAATTGAATATGTGTGTACAGTGCCTTACACCAAAAATATCGCCCTGGGCACGCGGTCGCATTTTAGCACTGTCCCAAAAAGCATCTTGAAGTTTTTTCCCAGTCCACCCTTCAATGTTATAAACGGTGATGCCCGCGCACATACTTTCATCGCTTGGACAAAAGAATTTTACTTTTGGGCTAGCCTCTAATCCCTTCCTCAGCCTTTCGCCCAAAAACTTGATTCGCGCATAAACGCGGTCAGGTTCTAATTCAAAATGAAAATCGAGAGCCGCATCCAATCCTTTTAACACGGGAAAGTTTCCTGTTCCTCGTTGCGTAAAGCGAAAACCTTCATCGGCATGATCGTCCCATCGGTAGCTGGAAACGGAAGTCCACAGATTTTTTAGATATTCAGATTGTACAAACATGAAACCCGTACCGCAAGGCGCGCCTATCCACTTATGAAAACAGCCCACATACGCATCGCAGCCAATGTCTTTTACGTCCACTTTGATGTGGCCAATGGTTTGGGCACCATCCAACACGGTGAATATTCCTCGTTTCTTTGCCTCCGTACAAATTTCTTTTACTGGCAAAATGGCACCGCTTCCTGAAATCATGTGCGACAGCATCAGCACTTTTGTTTTAGGGGTGATCGCCTTTAAAATTTTGTCATAGACTTCTGAAGAACTGCTAATCGGCTTGCCTATTTCTACCATTTTAAAAACGGCTCCAAATCTTTTTTCCTTCAGCTTCCAGGAGGATTGCCCTCCACCGTGCTCCTGGTCGGTGGTTAAAATTTCATCACCCGGCTGAAGTGTTATCCCGTTAGCAATGTAACTCATGCCGTTGGTCACATTATCAGTCATGGCAATATCCATTGGGTCAGCGTTAATCAACTTCCCAACTTTGGTGCGAATACCCATCAGGTTGTTGTAGCCGCTAATAAACTCTTCCTTGTTATCGTCTTTGTACGCCCAGTCCGCAGGACTACTTGCCGTATAGTTCAAATGTGCGGTCATTTTATCCACCACCACCTTTGGCATTGCACCCACTGTGCCCGGGTTAAAAAAGACAGTGTCTTTGTCGAGGGGAAACTGGTTTCGCACGCTTTTCCAAAAATCAGGATTATCTGGCGACAACAAAGCTCCGCTTTCATTTTCCGTCATCGGGTTTGCCAAGCCGGTGAGCGATGGCAATGCAAAGGCCGAAAGGCCAAGAGATTTAAGAAGGTTTCTGCGGGAAATCATCGATTCAAATATTTGTTTAGGGAAAGGTAATTAAATTTTATCTTTAGATTCATTTTCCAAAACAAAACTCGAATTCTATGGGAAAACTTATCATCACCGGATTTTCAGAATTTCAAAGGTATGTCGGCAAGGAGTTGGGTGTTTCCGAATTCATCAAAGTGACACAGGAACAGATCAATAAGTTTGCTGATGCCACACTCGACCATCAGTGGATTCATACAGATCCCGTGCGGGCAGCCACCGGCCCATTTAAAAATACGATCGCCCACGGCTATTTAATTTTGTCATTGGTGCCTTATCTGTGGGAAGAAATTGCCGAAATCCGTGATGTGAAAATGCTGGTGAACTACGGCATCGAAAAAATGAAATTTAACCAGCCGGTGATTGTAAACAACGAAGTGCGATTGCGCGTAAGTTTAAAATCGCTGACCGACCTCCGCGGGATCACCAAAGCCGAAATGGACATTGTGATGGAAATCAAAGACAACCCAAAGCCAGCGTTTACAGCAACGATTATATTTCTTTATCATTTTAATAGGTGATTTTGCTAAAATCGTTTCTAAGGACGAAATCAAAGTGATTTTTTTTGACATAAATTCTTCTTCAAATGACTGTTGAAGACACAGAAGTATTCTATCAGATTTTAGGACTTTCTAAAACAGCAAGCATAGATGAAATAAAGCATGCCTATAGAAAGAAGGCAAAAGCATTTCATCCTGACAAAAACAAAAGCCCTGATGCCGCTGAACAATTTATTTTGTTTACCGAGGCTTATGAAAATCTCACCAATATTAAAGACGGCAAGATTTTCAATACGCAATCTGTTCCTTCAGACGAATGGGAGACGGACAGAGCGAAATCAAGGCGACAAGCAAGGCAACATGCAGACATGAAGTATGAAGAATTCAAGAAAACAGTTTATTACAAAAACTCACAAGCTGCTGCGACTGTTTTTGAACATTTGTATTTCTTTTCTTCCGTTCTGATCATGTTATCTCCAGTATGGGGGTTCATTATTAATGGATTAACAGGTTTTTTGGTAGGGGTATTTATCACTTTCATTTCTGTTCAATTCTGGGCCGGGATTTTCAAAGAAGAGATAAACATAAACTTTAATTCTTTTTTTCAATCCATTCTTTTGATTTTTAAAACAAGAACCTTCATGTATGGAACTTTAACATTGATGAACGTGATTCTTTTTTTCCGAGTTACATTGAATACTCAACTCTCCCTCGGTGAGTTTTCTCTAATTCTGATTGCTCTCTTTGGGATCGCGTTTCTTATTTATTACTTTAGGTCTTCAATTACAAATGCTTTCTCGAAGTTGGGTCGGTTTCTTTGCCTTGTCCCTAGCGTATTCAATATTTTCTTTCTAGTCAACTATGTTTTTTCGTCAAATCCCTCATTTGAAAATTATCCCTTTGTTCATGAAACAAGGGTGTATATGGAGGCAGGCGATCAGTTGGTCATCAAGAAAAAATCGCTTTCATCGATTTAGAAAATAATAAATATGAAGAATATCCATGGTTCAGAATGTTTTATGATTTTGAGGCTATGCAATATAAAAGTGAAATAACATATAGATTTGAAGACGGGCTTTTTGGTTTGCGTGTGTTGAAGGAATATATTTTTATCAAGTGAGCTAAAATCAAGACTAACTCTCGTTAGCTTATTGCTCCCCTTCTCTGTAATTTTAGTGCGAAATAATTGCTATTATGAGTATTGAGACGGCTTCCATCACAAAAAAAGAAAACAAACCCAGTGCGTTGGGTGGTCACCTTCCCGTTGAACCGTACAAACCCAAAAATAAAGTCAGGATTGTAACGGCTGCCAGCTTGTTCGATGGGCACGATGCCGCGATTAACATTATGCGCAGAATCATTCAGGCTACCGGCTGTGAAGTGATTCACCTGGGCCATGATCGAAGTGTAGAGGAAGTGGTGAACACCGCTATTCAAGAAGATGCGCAAGCCATCGCGATGACGAGCTATCAAGGTGGCCACAATGAATATTTTAAATACATGCACGACCTTTTGAAAGAAAAAGGAGCAGGGCACATCAAAATTTTTGCCGGTGGTGGAGGCGTGATTTTGCCGGAAGAAATAAAAGAGTTGATGGCATACGGCATCACTAAAATTTATTCACCCGATGACGGTCGCGCGATGGGTTTGCAAGGAATGATTAATGATCTGGTGCAACAAAGTGATTATCCAACGGGTAAAACAGTCGACAGTCGACCGTTGACCGTTGACCATCACGTGCAAATCGCTCAACTAATTTCCGGTGCTGAAAATTATTTTGACGAACACAAAAAGATTTTTGAAGAGATTAATCGCAAAGCCGCCACATCAAAAGTCCCTGTTTTGGGAATTACCGGAACCGGTGGTGCTGGAAAATCATCGATGGTCGATGAAATCGTCAGAAGGTTTTTGATCGACTTCAAAGAAAAAACAATCGGATTAGTTTCGGTTGATCCTTCTAAAAGAAAAACTGGTGGCGCGCTATTGGGCGACCGCATCCGTATGAACGCCATTAACAATCCGCGGGTGTTCATGCGTTCCTTAGCTACGCGTCAAAGTAACCTCGCCTTGTCGGCTTACGTGAAGGAAGCGATCCAGGTGATGAAGGCAGCAGGATTTGATCTGATCATTTTAGAAACTTCCGGCATCGGTCAAAGTGATACCGAAATTCTTGATCACAGTGATGTCTCCTTATATGTGATGACGCCCGAGTATGGTGCCGCCACGCAACTTGAAAAAATCGACATGCTCGATTTTGCCGATGTGATTGCCCTCAACAAGTTCGATAAGCGTGGCGCCTTAGATGCCTTGCGCGATGTGAAGAAGCAATATCAACGCAACCATCAACTGTGGGATAAGAAGCCGGAAGACATGCCGGTGTTTGGCACCATTGCCTCACAGTTCAATGACCCGGGCACCAATCAACTCTACAAACATCTGATGGATAAGATTGTGGAGAAAGCGGGCGTTGATTTAAGATCCGATTTTCACATTTCACGCGAGATGTCAGAGAAAATCTTTGTGATTCCGCCTCATCGGACACGCTACCTAAGTGAGATCTCCGAAGGAAATCGCAGCTACGATCAATGGGTAAACGAACAAGCGGAGACTGCCCAGAAACTCTATGCGATCGATAAGACCATTGCGAGCTTCGGCAAATCCAATCCCGATATCGTTAAAGTTTTGCAGGCCGAGTTTGATCGAATCAAGTTGAACCTCGACCCTAAGAATTGGAAACTCATTGAAACCTGGGTAGAAAAAGCAAAACAGTATCGCAAGCCTGTTTTTAAATTTAAAGTGCGCGATAAAGAAATTGGCATTGAGACCCATTCGGAGTCGTTATCGCATTTGCAAATTCCAAAAATTTCGCTGCCGCGTTATGAGGCCTGGGGCGATTTGTTAAAGTGGCAATTGCAAGAAAATGTTCCGGGCGAATTTCCCTATACGGCTGGTATCTATCCATTTAAAAGAGAAGGCGAAGACCCAACCCGTATGTTTGCCGGAGAAGGCGGCCCCGAACGGACTAACCGAAGATTCCATTATGTTAGCATAGGCTTACCCGCAAAGCGCTTGTCCACCGCATTTGATTCGGTAACCCTTTACGGCAACGATCCTGATTATCGTCCGGATATCTACGGCAAGATTGGCAACTCGGGTGTTTCGGTCTGCTGTCTTGATGATGCCAAAAAATTATATAGCGGTTTTAATCTCGCGAACCCGAAAACTTCAGTTTCGATGACGATCAATGGCCCGGCTCCGATGCTGCTCGGTTATTTTTTAAATGCAGCGATCGATCAACAATGCGAAATTTATATCCGTAAGAATGGCCTGGAACAAGAAGTAAAAAAGAAAATTCAGTCATTGCATTCCTCCCTCTCCGATGGAGAGAGCCGGGGTGAGGTCTCGGAGCTTCCCTCCTACCAAGGTGATCTTCCCAAAGGAAATGATGGCCTTGGACTAATGCTGCTAGGCGTTACTGGCAATCAGGTTTTGCCCAAAGAAGTCTATGATAAAATAAAAGCGGAGACTCTTCAACAAGTTCGCGGCACAGTGCAAGCCGATATTCTAAAGGAAGATCAGGCGCAGAACACTTGTATCTTCTCTACCGAATTCGCATTGCGATTGATGGGCGATGTGCAGCAATATTTCATCGAACAGAATATCCGTAATTTCTACTCGGTTTCCATTTCAGGCTATCACATTGCCGAGGCAGGCGCCAACCCGATTACACAGTTGGCGTTTACGCTTTCCAACGGTTTCACTTACGTGGAATATTATCTTAGCCGGGGAATGGACATCAACGAATTTGCCCCCAACCTCTCGTTTTTCTTTTCGAATGGCATTGACCCCGAATATGCCGTGATTGGAAGAGTCGCGCGAAGGATTTGGGCAAAAGCCATGAAAAACAAGTACGGAGCGAATGCGCGTGCCCAAATGTTAAAGTACCACATTCAAACTTCGGGCCGCTCTTTGCATGCTCAAGAAATTGACTTTAACGACATTCGTACCACCCTCCAAGCCTTGTATGCGATCTACGACAATTGCAACTCGCTGCACACCAATGCGTATGACGAAGCCATCACCACACCCACTGAAGAATCGGTGCGTAGGGCAATGGCCATTCAGCTAATCATTAATAAAGAATTGGGCTTGGCGAAAAACGAAAACTCATTACAAGGTTCTTTCATCATCGAAGAGCTGACGGATTTAGTTGAAGAAGCCGTTCTTACTGAGTTTGATCGCATTACCGAACGCGGAGGTGTATTGGGTGCCATGGAAACCATGTACCAACGGGGAAAGATCCAGGAAGAAAGCATGTATTACGAAACCTTGAAACACACAGGGGAATACCCGATCATCGGAGTGAATACATTCTTAAGTTCAAAAGGCTCGCCTACCATTATTCCGCAAGAAGTAATTCGGGCCACCACTGAAGAAAAAGAGTATCAGATTAAGATGTTGAAGAGCCTTCATCAACGGGCTGGCAAAAATTCATCTGAATCCTTTGACCGCATTCAGCAAGCGGCAGTTCAAAACAAAAATATTTTTGAAGAACTAATGGAAGCTTGCAAGGTTTGTTCGCTTGGCCAAATCACGAAAGCCTTGTTTGAGGTGGGTGGGCAGTATCGAAGAAATATGTAAAATGTTTTTTAGACAAAAAAAAACCCTTCAGTTTGAAGGGTCTTTTTAATTTCTTGATATTATTTATTTGATGATTTGTTTGTTCCCTTGGCTATCCGATACCAGGAATGAGGGCAGTCCTTGCACTTGCTTAAGGTTATACACTAATCCTGTGCTGCCATTTACGGTCACATTTTCGTTATGCAAAAGGTTTTCGCTTTCGTCAAAAATGCGAACGTTAATGCTTTTCGTTCCTTCAGTAGTCAAGGACAACAAGTACTTACCTTCGCCTTGTAATTTGGTGATGTGAACAGATTTAATTGATGACTCATTGCTAACAACGAGGTTATCTACTGATTTTGTTCTGCTCGCAATTCTATAATTTACTTTTTGTGACTGTGTGCCATTTGCATCAGAGATTTGGATGCTGTATTCTCCAGGTTCCATACCGGCAAAATTTACAGACCGCATAAACTTGCTTAGGCCAGTTGTTGTTTCGGCAAGAAGTTGATTACCTGCTTTGTCATACACTTTCAAGGTTACCCTTCCTACTGTAGTTCCTTCATAGATCACCTTAAAGATTTCAGCACTACCTTGATTGAGCACCACTACTTTTGAAGTAGGCTCTCCTGCAAACGTGAATGCACTTGCTACAATCAACGCTGCTACCGTCATTACTACATTTTTCGTTTTCATAATTTAGTTTTTAGTTTTTTTCTCTTTTGATTATGATGTAAATGTACGGGCAGGAACGAAGCGAAGCCTGAAGTTGTAAGTAAACTTGATTTTTAAAGTAAAAAATCGATTGCATGAATTAGTCCTTCTCCAAGTTCATTCGAAGAAAGATATGATAGGCAACGAGTCAAAATTAATGGGGTCAAAAAAAATACTTTCACCTACATCGTTTGCGGTCACTACAAAAAAAAAAGGCAGTTATTAAAACTGCCCCATTGCAAATTGATCTTTGAACTTCTCCTTATCTGTTAATACGAAAAGGACTTCAACACTCCGGTTCGATTAGCTACTTCAATGGTGAAGGACTTAATATTTTTCAAGTCATAAACCTGAGCGAACGCACTAGAAATCAGTTGGGTTTCGCTATGTATCAGCACCCCACCTTCATCATGGATAGTAATGGAAACATTTTCCTCATTTGGAGAAGCGATGGTGAGTAAAAATTTATTCTCCTTGCTAGCCAATCTTTGAACATGAATTAGTGCTTCATTTTCCTTGTCTGATTGGTACTCCACTTTTTCAACGGTGCGTCCACTGTCATCTTCAATCAAAACAGTGTATTGGCCTTTTGGTAAGTTTTTGAAATTGTAAGGACGAATGAAGCCATCCACTCGTTTCAAGCTCTCCATAAAAACCGTAACGCCATTCTTATCGGTAATCGAAATTTGAACTCGACCAGGTTTTAGAGATTTGTAATACAGTTTAAACAGCGTAGATCCCTTAGCGTTGGTGATTGCAACGGATGAAGCTTCTGAAATTGGCTTATCTGTTCCACGAGCGGACACGAGTGTACACATTAGTACACTCGCTAAAAGTAAATTTATATTTTTCATGATTTTTATGTTTGGTGATAGCCTTATGACGAGGTATGCAATCAGGAAGTTGCAAGGTCACTGTTAATAAATGTTAAATTAATTCAACAATTAATGTAACATTTAAAAAGCTACCCAAATGGGTGGAGGGTATTGTTAGTTGAGGTGAAATACATCTTTCGCTTTTTCCGCTTGAAAAAGCAGATGGCTTTGATACTTTAATTGTGATATCAAAAATGCTTCTTTTTGGTCTTCACTATACTTTACGAAACGTAAACGAGCTTGAAAATCCAAATTGATTTCATTAGCAATGGTATAGTAAGATGGAATCGCATTGCTGGTTCTTATTTGGAAGTAGAGAAGATATTCCCGAAACGCTTGATGAAGTTTTTTATTCACAGGTAAGCTTGTATCAATGTTACAAAAAGTAACCTCTCCTCCAGGGAATAGTTTATCATTATAGGTACGAAATAACTTATGCATAATAAATAAGTCACTGCATTTTACCAGAACGTCTGATTCACCCGTTGGATAATGCTTGATTACACTTTCCAATTTGACCAGCGATCCCATTCTTTCAGTATTCAAAACGTGGTTGAAAAAAATTCCAAATGAAATGTCTTTGTTTTCAGCTTCGAGAAGCAACTGCCTATAGCGCGGCTCAAAAATATGAAGCGGAACCATTTCTCCGGGGAGCGGAAAAATGGAAAGCGGAAACATCGGTATTTTTACAAACTCAGTCATGCCAGTCATTAAACAGTCAATCTCACCAGAATGTTTCAATCCTCATACGAAAATTAAAATTTCACCACATAGTGAGGATCTAACTCAAATCGAGTCTTCAATAAATTTTCCCCTGGTAAAAAAGACAAATTGATAATGAATGAATAGCCCGCCACAATACCTCCCAATTGCTGCACCATTTGACCTGCGGCAGTGGCTGTACCACCGGTAGCAAGCAAGTCATCATGAAGCAGCACCCGTGTGCCGGGCTGAAATGCATCGATGTGCATCTCGATTGATGCCTTCCCATATTCTAAGTCGTATTCTTCCTTAATTTTTTTGTAAGGAAGTTTCCCTGCCTTGCGAATGGGGATAAAAGGGATATTTAACTGTTGGGCAATCAATGAACCAAAAATAAAACCGCGGGCTTCTACAGCAGCCAGTGCCTCAATATTTTTTTTTGAAAAATGGTTGGCAATTTCCACAACCACTTTTTTGCGAACCGCTGGATGGTTAAGGAGCGGAGTGATGTCCTTAAAAAGAATTCCCGGCTTAGGGAAGTCGTGGACATCGCGTAAGAGTGGTTTTATTTCATTTTCTAAAAGCATGCAGAGCGTTTTTATTTCGCTAACTATTTAAGTGCGAAGTTTATTTCCTTCTTTCAATGTTCAATAATTTTTCCATTCAATATAACCCTTTCAATAAAGTTATTTCCAAAATGGTAGGGCAGATAGGCGATGGAAGGAGCCGGCTTAGTGACAAAAACATTGGCGACTTTACCTCGGGTAATACTTCCATGGGTTTGGGCAAGGTCAATGGCATAAGCGGTATTTACGGTGGCGGCATTAAAAACTTCTTCCGGTGTCATTTTCATTTTAATGCAAGCCATAGAAATCATTAACTGCATATTACCGGTTGGCGAACTGCCCGGATTGTAATCGCTGGCAATGGCAATCGGCAAGCCCTCATCAATCATTTTTCGTGACGGAGGAAAAGGAAGATTCAAAAAAAACGCTGCTCCAGGTAGTACCGTAGGCATTGTTTTAGTGTTCTTGAGTATTTGGATTTCTTCCTCTCCAATATTTTCTAAGTGGTCAACGCTCATGGCGTTTGTTTTTACACCCACTTGCACACCACCAGATCGGTGAAGTTGGTTGGCATGGATGCGTGGTTTCATGCCCTGCTTTTTTCCTTCCATCACAATTCGTTCAGTCTCCTCGGGTGAAAAAAAACCCTCTTCGCAGAAGACATCAATATAATCTGCTAAATTTTCTTCGGCAACAGCCGGAAGCATTTCCTCAATAATCAACTTAATATACTCGGCTTTCTTCATTTCAGCAGGCACGGCATGAGCACCCAAAAAAGTAGTCTTCACCGTAAGGGGTGTCAACTTTCCTATTCGCTTGGCCACCCGCAACATTTTCAACTCGTCTTTCACCGTCAGCCCATAGCCACTTTTTATCTCCACAGCCCCTGTACCCAATTGAATAATTTCTTTGGCTCGTTCCAATGCGTTTTCAAAAAGTTCATCTTCTGAAGTCGCGCGCAATTTCTTGGCTGAATTTAATATCCCTCCGCCTTTGGCTGCAATTTCCGCATAGCTCGCCCCCCTTATCTTCATCACGAATTCTTCTTCGCGGCTAGCGGCAAAAACCAAATGGGTGTGGGAATCAACAAAACTGGGAAAGACAAATCTGCCCGAAGCGTCAATGATCTCTTTAGCGTGGATCGATGGGACATTTTCCATTTTGCCATAATCAGCAATGAGACCATCCGAAATCAAAAGATAAGAATTTGAAATAACGGGTAAATCACCCATGGCTGCTCCTGAAAGAAACGTAGGTGAAATTTCCCTTACCTGAGCAAGGCCTTTGATATTGGTAATAAGGATATCATTGGCCATGAAAAAAATTTACTTGCCGAATGACTCTACTTTATAGTCGAGGTTGGTGCTGTACAGTGGGAAGGCAATTTTGAACATCGCGTAAAAACCTTGGCCTACTAAACTTGGACGGTAGCCAAGTTCTCCTCCATACGACCAGCCGAGGGTGCGGTTGAATTTTCCATCGATACCAGCCCGCATGCCGAGCATGTGGGTTTTCAAAGCTTTCGTTGAATAGCTTTCCCCATTATACATAAGTGGATCAAGGTTGAAAGAAGGGGCAACCATAATATCAAAGAAAACAGTCATTAAGCCATCATCAACACCATCATCATATTTATCAAAGCTTACGGCCACATTTCTGATCCATGACATAGAGCCGCCTAAATAAATATCGGCTGATTGGATATTGCCAAAAGCATTTAATTGCTTTGTTTGTCCATATTGATCTTGATAGGTGTCCGGCAATTTTTTTCCTGTAGCCGTTACCAGATTATTATTGGTCATCCCTTGCTTGCTCAAGGCACGATTAAGATCCGCAGTACTCTTCCAGAATATTGTCCCCAGGCGCACGCCATAAATCTTCCGGACCTTGCAAGGGATCTCCGCATGCAATGGAACGGTAGCGGCCCAACGATCTCCTTTAAAGCTCTTTTTATAAAGCACCATGGTTGTTTTAGAATCCTGGTCAAAGTCTTTAATGTGATAAGTCCCTCCGATTTCAAAGTAATTGAATATTTGAGGTTTGCCCGAAACGGCTGAGCCCGGTATGGATAGGTTCTGACTTTTGAGTTCGGCATCACGATTGTAATCAAAAAATCCACTGCTATAGGTTTTTCTAAAGCTGGCCTTCAAGTCAAACTTATCTTTATGGAAATAGCTGGCTTCGATGCCAAACCCTGCGTTCGGATTAGTGGCAAACAGCTCGCCATACAAGGGTTGAAAACCAATAAACAATTTGTTGATGGAAAAGGGCTCATCATAAAGCTCCTCGAAAGTAACAGCAGGTTTTTCCTTTTGAGTTTGCGCTTTTACCACCGCGGGTACAATTAACAAAAACAACGAAAATAGAGTAACTACCTGCATGTTGACTCGATACGCAAACAAGGCAAAAAGAAACTTCATAGGGCTAAAAATAGTACATTTTAAACGGTAAGTTAATCAAAACCCTAATGAGCCTGCTTCTTGTGTAAGGATTTCAGAGAAAACGGAATAAAACACGACATTAAGGCTTATTTATAGCTTCTAACCTTCCTTTCTGAAAGGAAATAAAAGGCACTATCCCATTGTCATGCGTGGGCAGCATTTGATATCCGGAAGTCAGTACACCCGAAACTTTTGAGGTCATCAATCCCTCCTGAAAGTGTACTCCAAAATTCTTAAAAGCCTGACCCATTACCATTATAAATTCATAGCCGCGCTGGGCATACGCGCTGGGCAACGTTCCGTGCGCCTGTAAAAATTTATTTCTGAACCGAAAATAAGGCTTGTCAGCAACGAATGGAAAATTAGGGGCCGCAAAAGCAACCTTTATCTTTTCAAATTTTGAAAGATCAATTGAGTTGTCTTCCAACCAATTCTCTTGGCCTATTACTAAAACGGAATCGCCTCGGGTCTCCATGCTATTGATCACTTTCGTATAAATCAAGGGATTATCAGAGGCCACAAAAATACTTCCGATTGAATCCCGTTTTAATTTGAATTGCAGTGGGTTTTTCCATTCGTCAAACTCAGTAGGAGTGGCCAACGTTTCCAAAATTTCACCCGATGATTCGCCAATGATCTCGCGGGTATAAACAATTTTTAATCCCAGATTGGTGGCTGTCCGAATAAAGTTAAAGGCCATCACAGAATCTGTTGGCTTTTCCCCATAAAAAACAAAGCAATTTTTATTCGCCAACGTGGGCGCAAACTTTTCAGCGGATTTCTCGCCCAACGTAGCATAGCTCGGTTGATAAAGCAAAGCAAAAGGATTTTCCCCAAGGAAATCGGTATTGTTTGACAACGGATTGGCGACCAAATTAATTTTATTCAATTCCGAAAACTCTTGAATCGGTTTGGTGTCTTCTGGAAAGAGTGGCCCAACAATCAAGTCCACACTTTTCAATTCCTTTTCTTTTAATAATTTTTTGATGGAATCGGGATCATGATCGGTATCATAAGCCAAAAGTTGAAGTACAATACCCTCGTTGGCGAGTGAATCAGCCGCCAGTTTCATTCCCTGATAGAGGTCTAGAACCGGTTGACTTTTCTTTTTCCCTGGGCCTGCGTCCAATGTGCTGGTGCTTAAGGGCAGCATCAAGGCGATGCGGTATTGATCTTTGAAAACTGGCCTGAGTGCGTCATTGGAAATAAAATCTTTTGCCTCCCAATTAAATTCAGCGGCTAGTGAATCCAATAAGGTTGAATCCTCCATCTCCCTTTCGCTGCCGATGGCTTTGGCCAAAGCAAATGAAATTTGTTCATCGTGCGGGTTTTCTTCCAGTAGCATTTTCAAGGTCTCTACGTCCGTCACTTTTAAGAGTGCATTGGCCTTTAAAATACTAATTTCTGGTTTTAATTCTTGATTCTTTATTTCCCGCGCCAATTGCCAGGCTTGGAAATATTCGAGCTGATCGAGATTAATTTTAACAAGCCAATAATTTACTTCATCTACCTGATCCCAGTTCGAATAAATCTTTCTTGTTTGCATGAACATTTCCTTCGCCAAGGTAGTAAACCCCAGTTGCTGAGCCGATAAAGCATAATAAAAGCAGGCATATTCGGGGTAAGGATTGTTGCGGTCATAAATCATCAATGCCTTGAAGGCATCCATCGCCTTGCTATAATCTTCCTCATTATAAAGTTCCTTCGCTTTTCTATACTCTCGCTTGAAGTCTTGGGCGGAAAGGGAAGAAAAGGACAGGAGGCAGAGAAATAAAGTATTCAAAATCCAAAATTTCAAATTCCAAATAGGGCGTGCTGGATTGAAACGATTTCGTTCAATTTTGAATTTTGATCCCAATAAATTTCGGGATTGAATTTTGAATTGATTTTTCATTCCCATTCAATGGTAGCGGGTGGCTTTGAACTAATGTCATAGACCACGCGATTAATGCCTTTTACTTTATTAATAATATCAGACGAAACTTCGCTCAAAAACTCATGGGGCAAATGTACCCAATCGGCCGTCATGCCATCTACACTCATCACGGCTCGTAAGGCCACAACTTTTTCGTACGTGCGCTCATCGCCCATCACACCCACCGAATGAATTGGTAAAAGCACCACTCCGGCCTGCCAGACTTTGTCATACAAATTATGCTTTCGCAAGGCATTGATAAAAATCTGATCGGCCTCTTGCAGCACAGCTACTTTGTCGGGCGAAATATCGCCCAAAATACGGATTCCAAGTCCAGGACCAGGGAACGGGTGGCGCCCTAAAATAGTCGGATCAATATGAAGTGTTTTTCCTACCAAACGAACCTCGTCTTTAAATAAAGTATTCAATGGCTCAACAACTTTCAAGTTCATTTTAGCGGGAAGGCCGCCTACATTATGATGCGATTTGATGGTAGCCGATGGTCCTTTAATGGAAACCGATTCGATCACATCAGGATAGATGGTTCCCTGGCCGAGCCATTTTACATCGCTGATCTTGTGCGACTCTTCATCAAACACATCAATAAATGTCTTTCCTATCGCTTTACGCTTTGCTTCCGGTTCTGACAATCCGGCTAAGGCGGAATAAAATTTCTGCTTGGCATCAATGCCTTTGATATTCAACCCCATTCCTTCATAAGACACAAGCACTTGCTCAAACTCCCCTTTACGAAGAAGTCCGTTATCCACGAAAATGCAGTACAGGTTTTTACCAATGGCTTTGTGGATGAGTGTTGCCGCCACGGTGGAGTCGACCCCACCGGAAAGTGCCATCACCACTTTATCATTCCCTAATTTATTTTTTAAATCTTTTATGGTTGTTTCGACAAATTGGTCGGGCGTCCAATCTTGGGCGCAACCACAGATATGAACCACAAAATTACGGAGCAGATTTTTCCCCTCAAGGGTATGCGTCACTTCAGGGTGAAACTGAATTCCGTAGATCTGCTCGTTCCTTATTTTGTATGCGGCAATTTTGACCGAGTTGGTACTTGCAGTGATTTCAAAATTATCGGGTACAGAAACGATGGTGTCTGCGTGCGACATCCACACTTGGGAATCAATTGAAATTTCTTTGAGCAATTCACTATGGTGATCTACGCTGGAGAGTTTTGCCCTACCGTACTCCCGCATTTGGGAAGGGGAAACTGTGCCCCCTCGTTGATGGGCTATCAATTGGGCGCCATAACACACGCCAAGCACGGGAACATCACCAAATTGACTAAGATCAACATCAGGAGCTCCGGCATCGCGCACAGAACATGGGCTTCCGGAAAGGATCACTCCTTTAATGCCCGCATGAAGCGGGGGAAGGTGGTTAAAAGGGTGGATTTCGCAATACACATTAAGTTCGCGCACCCTCCGGGCGATCAATTGGGTAAACTGCGATCCGAAATCAAGGATCAGGATTTGCTCTGGCATTCGCAAAAATAAACGGTTAATCCCAGAGAACAATAAACAAAATTACCAGAGCATTCTCACTACCCCAATCTGAACGCCTGTATTGATAAAATTTTTATATCCATATGTGCTGTTTGTATTGGATGCATAGTCAAAATGTGCAGCTGCCTTGATGCGCCAGCCTGAGTTCTTCTTAAACCCTACTAAAAAACCTGCTTCTGGCCTCACCAACAGACCCCATGAAGCTTTTGGTGAGTTGCCATAGATATTATAAAACTGATTGAATTTGTCATACGCCACGCCAACGCCAAAACCTAAGTAGGGCACAAATAACTTATCCATTGGAAAGAAAAAATAATCAATGTTAACAGTTACTCCATAGTTGTAGGAATAATTATACATGTCTGTTGAAACAGACTGTGTTCCACTTGTATAGGTCTGGTAAGGAACATATTGATTGTAAACAGCCCAGCTAAAATCGCCACCGACCCAGAACTTATCCTCGCTATTGAGTCTTTTACGAAAGCCAATGCGAGTGCCTAGCCCGCTAAATTTGTCAATAAAACTTGTGTTGGACATCGGCTTGTTTCCATCCCAAGAGGCGAAAAAGAACTTACTGTACTCCCCATAATTACGAGGTGTCTTAATTGGCTGATTTTGGGGCTTATTAGGTTGTGCAGGAATTTTGTCTGGGTTTTTCGAACGATCATAATAATACTGAGCCCGGATGCTTGCGCCAAAACCAATGCTAAAAAATGCTATTAAAAATAATTTCTTCATTACGTTATTTCTTGATGTAGGTTGATTGTTTGAAGGCCTGGTTGATTGCCGGTATTGTCAACGAATATACATTTGGAGAAGATACAAGGTCACCAATATCGCACAGCCATATAGGATTGGGTTTGCCGTTATACGGGTGCTTTAAATCAAAGATTTCGATATATAAATCAGCCTGATCAGAAACACTTACCGTTGGGTAATACCCACCGTAACCGTAACCACCGTAACCACCATAACCGTAGCCCCCATAGCCCCCGTAGCCGTAACCGTAAGGATTGTACGCTAATGATTGGGAAATATTTACATTCTCTATAATAAATACATACACCTTAATATCCGGATTTTGTTTTATACTGCTAATTTGAGAGAACCCCAATGAATCCAATTTACTTTTTACTTGTGTGGTTATAGCCTGTGCATAAGAGCCCAATTGGCTGTTGTTTCCTGAACAATTCAAGCATTGCAGCGTATCTGCAGCCACTTTATCCTGATTGTTGAAATAACTCAGGGTATCCAATGGTAAATAATAAGAGCTGTATTGATATTTTGAAAATCCATTGGCGTTGTCATAGTTGGTGGAGACAACAAGATGTTGGGTTAATTTGCTTAAGGAGGGTTTCGGTTCGCATCCCATGAAAAGAAATAAAACAACCCCGATCAGGAAAAGACTCTTTTTCATTTTTTCTAAATATTTTAAAAGAATAATAACACTTTAATTTTTGGTTCAATGTCTTCCTCGTCCACCGCCCCCAGATCGAAATCCACCTCCCCCACCGAAGCCACCTCCGCCAGAACGGAAACCAACGCCCACATTACCCCAATTCTGTTGGTGGAATTCAGTGGCATGAAAGTGAGAAAATCCTTGTCGGTTTACATTATTGGCGTTGATCGAATTACGGAAATTATTTTGATTAACCTGGGCAGGTCGGTTAAAGTTTCCTGAACGGTTAACGTTCATATTACCATTTGCATTCATATTACGGTTCGCGTTCCTGTTCACGTTCACATTGCGGTTTACATTTGTATTACGGTTAATATTTGCGTTTCGCATGGCATTTTCCCGATTGACCCTTGCAAAATGTCGGTTAAGGTTTGAATTAAAACCGCGATACACATTCGCGTTCACACGATTTACGTAGTTTGAATGGATATTATAATACGTATTACAATAGCGATAGTAGCGTGGATAGCGATGATAACCATAATTGAAAAACCAGTTGGAATAAGCCCGAGATGGCAGGCCAAGCACTACAATTGCACCACCTGCGCCAATATAAAAGCCGGTATGATAATACAACGGTTGTGGATACCACATCGGGGAACTGTACCAAGTTGGGTAACCAAACCAATACGGATAGGGGTTGGTATTATAATTTGAGCCTCCATAATAATTGTAGTTATTAACCACCTGAGGTTGTTGATCCTGTTGCCGGTATTTGTTTTGGTTTAAAACCGAATCAGAAGGGCCTTGAGTACTGTCATTAGCTGAATAACTATCCGCAAAATCCTGAGCTGATTTTTTCATTTCCTCCTGCATTTTAGGATCGCTGGCTACCTGTTGCTTGTAGTCCTCCAGGTCCTTTTGATTTTGGGCATTGATCTGGTCGCTCAACGAATCGATTTTTTGCTTCGTGCCTTGTGGGTCATTTTTATAGGCATCGCCAAGGCTCACTGCCAAATCAATACGATCGGTAAGCAAGGACATCACCTGAGGCATACCAATTACTTTTCTGAAATCCGCCTGCGCATCGCTGGGCAAATCTCTGATTATATTGTCCAAGGTCTTCTGCGAGGATTGGTACGTTTTGTCCATGTCCGCCAAATCGGCCAAGTGCATTGGAAATAGCGCACTAACTGCTGTGCTTACTTCTTGTGGGTATTTGGTCAATGTTGGCTTTACCTCTTCCAAAGTTTGTGGTGCACCACTTACTAACTGATGAATTAAATCAGGATAGCGCGCTAGCTCATAAAATTTTTCCTGATCCGGCCGGGAATATGAGGACAACAAATCTTGAAAAGATTGACTGGTACGTGATTGGATACGCTCTATCTTAACCAAGACCTGGGAATATTGCGACACATCGAGAATGGAATTGCGAACATCGGGTGGATACGGAGCAATGGATGAAATAATATCCTCGTCATCTTTTCTAAGGCTATCTTGATAAGACTGAGAAAAAGTGAAAACACTTTGTGTTAGAAATAAGGACAAAAAGACTATTCGGGTTGAATTTGCTTTAGTTTTCATGATTGTGTGTAAGATATTACAAAAATTACAGCGATTAGACACTATAACGTGTCGAAAAGTTTAATTGTTGTATTGGCAAGATTGGAGATGTCTTACACCCTTCAAATACGATTTACTTGCCAAGTACCATTCTGCTAAAGAAAAATAAGTTATCATTCGCATCCGCGCGTGTGTTGGAGAAAACCAGTAGCAAGTTCTGTTTGCCTTGGATATCCTTTAGGGCCAACGAAGAAGATCGAATGAATATCCCTTTCATGACTTCAACTTTCGATGCTGTGGTAAAATCAACGGTGCCTATTTTTTGGCCTTTTTCATCATTCCGGTAAATCGTTATCTGCCCTCCCTTCATGGCTCCCATCTCCGCTACTGAAAAATCGATTTTTCTCACGTCAGTTAAATCAACCTCTTTGAACAAAGCCGAAGAATTCTTGTGAATATTTTCCAATATGTATCCATCCGCTGGCGTAGCCGCCTTCCTTATTCCTCCTGTCAAATCGCTAGCATCTTCTCCAGTAAGTACCGGGGCTTTTAGTGCAATTGTCGTTGAGGTCGACAGCGAAGGCACACCAGTGGCCCCCTTATCCTCATACGAGGCCGTAATTAGGTAGGCAGAATTTTTGTTAATCCGTTCCTTGTCTGGAGCTGCAAATTTTGCAACACCCTTTAAAGGCAAGTTCTTCGCTTTCTTATCATCCGATAAAGTCAATATATATTCCACCATTTGGACGGTCTGCTCTTTTTTTAACTGCGGATGCGCAGCCATTTCGGTGGTTCCCCAAACTCCTGAGCCACCTTTCAAAATCTTCGTGGATAATTTTTCAATCGCCTGTACATCCGCTTTATATTTCTTTGCCACATCGGTTAAACTAGGGCCAGCAGATTTTTGATCAAGCATGTGACATGACTTACAATCACTTTCAGCCATCAGGATTTTTCCGGGCAACTCTGGTCGTTGGTGGCCTTGGGCTATTTCAGTTTTGTCAAATCCTTCAGGCAGGAAGTCAACGCTAACGTGTACATTTTCAGATTTGATTGATCCGTCTGCCGTAATTCCGTCTTCATGATCGGAAACTGCCACCTGATACTCAACTGAACTATTGGGAAAATAATAGGTTTGATTCCCGGTGGTGGTAATCTTAATTGTTGGAGGATCATTCCCCGCTATGATCACCACCTCATCGGTCGATTTTACACCCTTTGAATCGATAGCGCTTAATTTCGGGCGATATACACCTGCTTTATCAAAAGTGAATGTAAAATCTCCGCTCTCCGATTTTTCTATTTTCCCCTTCACATCCAATTCAAAATTCAACTTATCGTTATCTGGATCTACCGACTCCTTGCCAGAAAAAGAAACAGTGAGCGGCAACGCGCCTGAAATTTTATCCGCAGTAAGTTTAGCTACCGGAGGTCTGTTCCCTTTGTTGTATTCAATTACCGATAAGCGTGCATCCATATTCTGGGCAAACCATTTGGTGCCGTATTCTAAGGTGTACAGTTTACCATCAGGACCAAAGGCCATGTCTATGATATTGTTGAATTGCGTTCCCTCCAAAAAAGGTTCGATGTCCATGATATTGCCGTCTTTATCCATGGTAACTAATCTCAACCAGTTGCGCATCCAATCATAGACAATCAGTTTGCCATCAAAATAATCTGGGTAAGCCCCTTCCTTATTTTTATAATCTTCCGAATAATAAACCGGCCCGGCCATTGCATTTCTACTTCCATCCTTCATCAATGGAAAATCAGGTGACTGCGCATAGGGGTACCAAATAAAAGCAGGATTCGCAGGGGGTAAATCAACTTTGCCTGTATTGTTCGGTGATGTATTTTTGGGGTGAGCGGGATCATGTCTTGGCTCCGCGACTTTCTTTTCGAAATCATACTTTGCGTAAGCATAATTATTTCCTACAAACAAAGGCCAACCGAAGTACCCCGCCTTTCTTGCCTGGTTCACCTCATCATAACCGCGCGGACCGCGAGTTACACTTTCTTCTCCAGCATCTGGGCCTACCTCACCCCAATATAAAAATCCGGTTCGCTGATCCACCGAAATACGATACGGATTGCGACAACCCATCACATAAATTTCAGGACGCGTGTTTGGCTCACCTTTTGGAAATAGATTCCCTTCCGGAATAGTGTACGATCCATCGGGCTCCACGTGTATCCTAAGAATTTTTCCGCGCAAGTCATTGGTGTTAGCCGAAGACTTTTGCGCATCAAAAGGGGAGCGGCCTTTGCGTTCATCGGCAGGACTGAAACCGTCCGATTCAAATGGGCTGGTATTGTCGCCTGTGGAGAGAAATAAATTTCCGTCTGGACCAAAAGCGAGCGAGCCGCCTGTGTGACAGCACGTTTCACGTTGGGTGGCCACTTCAATTATAATTTTCTCGCTTTTCATATCCAAATTCTCGCCATCGAAGATAAATCGGGAAAGGCCGTTAAACGATTTCTCTGGATGCGAGTAATAGATGTAGACAAAATGGTTCTTTTCAAACAAAGGATCAGCCGCTAAGCCAAGCATTCCATCTTCAAAAATTTTGTAAGGATTGAATTCATTGATCACGTTGAAAGAGTCGGTGGCAGGATTATACAATTTTACTTTTCCTTTTCGCTCCAGAAACATGATTCGGCCATCCGGAAGGATGGTCATCTCAGTAGGTTCGTCAAGATTATTTCTAAAAACCTTTTTCGTAAAGCGATTGGCCTCTGGTACATGCTTGGCCGTTGCTTTTGAATAGTCTAACGTATTTTTTCCAATAGCGTAATTGATTCCGTCTAACAATTGATTCATGAAAGTGGAATCGGTATAACTTTCATTGGCGTGACCAAAGCCTGTGTAAAAAGAGCGGCCTCCATCAAAATCATGAAACCAAACAATCGGATGATCGCCATCATTTTCGCCACCTTCGTACGATTTTTCATCCAGCTTAAACAGCACATGAATGTCGGGTGAGATTTTTTTATAATTATACAATTCATCGAAACGCTCCCAGGGTTCAGGCGCCTTCAATTTTAACCAACCTTCTTGATCAGGTTGGCGCAAAACGTTAGCTTTTTGTTGATGAGGATGACTTTTAAAATATGCTCCAAGCAACTTACCATACCACCACCAGTCATACTCTGTATCCGCGGCTGCATGAATGCCCACAAAGCCTCCACCTGCCTGGATGAAACGCATAAATTCGTTCTGCTGAAATTGATTGAGTACATCACCCGTGGTGCTGAGAAAAACTACGGCACTGTAATTTTTGAGTTTGTCTTCCGTAAACACAGATGCATCTTCTGTTGTATCGACTTTGAAGCTGTTTTCTTGACCCAATTTGATCAACGCAGCTTTCCCTGCCGTGATGGATTCATGCCGATATCCTTTAGTTTTTGAAAAGACGAGGAGGCGTTTTTCTTTTGTAGAGCAGGCCGCTAATAATAATACCATACCAAAAGCTAGAAACCGGGTAAGATTTGATAATATATAGTTAATCATGGAAAGTTATTTCTGGTTTAGTTTCAATTTGAGACAAAAAAATGGACACGAAATTAACAAATCTACTCGCTGCTTTTGAAACAATGAGATACGATTTTTTAAAGCGAATACTTCACCTTGGCAGCGGCACGATTAGCCTTTGAACGGGCTTCTTCTATGGAACCACCCCTTGCCAAGGCTACACCCATTCTGCGTTCGCCATCGACCTCCGGTTTGCCGAACAACCTGAGTTGCGTGTCGGGTTCTTTCACCGCTTCTTCCACGCCACTGAAAATCACATTTTGTGATTTTCCTTTCACCAACACCACGCTGGAGGCTGATGGTCCTAGCTGCCGGATCACCGGGATAGGCAAACCCAATATGGCACGTACGTGCAGCGCAAACTCCGATAAATCCTGAGAGATCATCGTGACCATGCCCGTATCGTGGGGGCGTGGAGAGAGTTCGCTGAAATACACTTCATCGCCTTTCACAAAAAACTCAACGCCAAAAATTCCGGCACCGCCTAATTCGTTTACCACTTGCCGGGCAATGTCTTGCGAGGCTTTCAACGCCTTGGCGGTCATGGGGTGTGGTTGCCAAGATTCCTGGTAATCGCCATGCTCTTGCCGGTGGCCAATTGGTTCGCAAAAGGAAACACCGTCTTTGTGCTTGATCGTGAGCAGCGTAATTTCAAAATCAAAATCGATGAAACCTTCCACAATTACTTTTCCGCCTCCGCTTCGCGATCCTTCTTGCGAGTACGTCCAGGCTTTATCAATGTCTGCTTCCGCTTTGATTAAGGTTTGACCTTTGCCAGAAGAACTCATGATCGGTTTCACCACGCACGGAATTCCGATGTGTTTTACGGCTTCCGCAAATTCGTTGGGTGAGCCAGCAAACCGGTAAGGCGAGGTTTTTAATTTTAATTTTTCTGCGGCCAATGCTCGGATGCCTTCGCGGTTCATCGTAAGGCGCGTGGCGTTAGCCGATGGTATCACCCGAAAGCCTTCTTTCTCTAATTCCACCAGTGTGTCCGTGGCGATAGCTTCCACTTCAGGAACGATAAAATCCGGTTTTTCTTTATAAACCAAATCTCGCAGGGTGCTTCCATCCAACATCGAAATCGTGTAACTGCGGTGGGCCACCTGCATGGCCGGTGCATTTTTATATCGATCCACCGCGATCACCTCAACGCCATAGCGTTGAAATTCGATCACCACTTCTTTGCCCAACTCACCAGCGCCTAGCATCATGACTTTGATAGCCGAAGAGGTTAGTGGCGTGCCGAATTGGATTGGTTTAGTGTTTGTTGCCATGCGGATTGGTTTATTCAGCAAGTAAAAAAATAAAAATGGTCGAGCAAAGGAGGCATTAAAATTGAACACTCCAATTGCATTATAATCGGACGGCTTATTTGATGTAATTTGTTGACGATTTCAAAGACACAGAAACGATTAGATTTGAATGGTCAACGGATTATGACGACCTAGCGGCTTAAGTTTTGGCTACAAAAAAAATAGGATTACCAACCCGATCCCAATAAGATGGAATACTTCATTTTAGTTTTAATCGCTTTAGTAGTAGGCTACCTGGCTTTTCACTATTTCAACGGACAAAAAATGAATGGAAAAATAGGCTTAATTCGTTTGAGTTGGGGTACCCCAAAACCGAACCCTTTCATTTCTTTAACGTCACACGATATGCCGATAACTTAAAAGAAAGCCAATTCCATCGACTAAACGATCAGACATTGGAGGACATAGACTTTCATCGTCTCTTTAAATTTATCGACCGAACGACCAGCCATGTAGGCCAACAATACTTTTTTAACAAGGTAATCACACCCACCAACCACAGGGAAGATCCATCCGAAAACCTAATCAAATTATTCACGAGCAATAATGATTTACGAGAAGAGACACAGTTGGAACTTCTCAGGCTGACCGACTACGATTCTTATTTTATTACATCGCTACTTCACGACAAATTTTTAAAAAAACCAAAATGGTATAACCTACTCTTCCTTGATATCATTCTTCTTACAGGCTTGTTTATTCTCTCCTTTAAATTTCCTATTCTTTTAGTTGCGTTGCTTTTTCCGCTTACTTTAAACATGTTATTGTTCGTGTGGAATAAAAACAACACCTTCCAGTTTACCCGATCAATATCACAATTGAATGTACTGATCTATGTGGCTACCGCTTTACTAAAGAAAAATGAGTTACTGTATGATAAATTGGTTGAGGAGAGTATTGCCAACTTAAAGTCTTTTCAGAAAAAAGCAAGGCTTATTAAATTTCAATCGGATGATGCACTGCAAGATGTACTAAATCAATTCGTCTCTTATGTAATGGACTTGCTTAAAGCTTTTTTTTTGGTCGAAGTGATCATGCTTTTCAAGGTGCTTGAAGAATTGGAATCCAAACGGGCCGCTATTGAAACCTTGTTTAATTATGTGGGCAATATTGATGCGTCCATTTCGGTGGCCTCGCTAAGAGCGGGGAAATTGAAGACCTGTCAACCCACCTTGGTTCCAGTGAGAAAAGAAATTGTGGCGAAAAATATTTACCATCCATTGATCAAAAATAGTGAGAAAAACGACCTGACAATAAAAGACAAAAGCATTTTAATTACCGGATCGAATATGTCGGGCAAGTCCACTTTTCTGCGAACCTTTGTTATCAATTCCATTTTAGCACAAACCATCCACACTTGCTTTGCCGATGAATTTGTTTCTCCCATTTTAAAGCAATTTTCGAGTATCCGAATAGATGATAATATTTTTCAGGGCAAGAGTTATTATTTTCAGGAAGTTAACGTGATGTCTTCGCTCATTGAAGAAGTTGGTAGTTCGGATCAAACCCTATTCATCTTAGATGAAGTTTTTAAAGGGACGAACACCATCGAGCGAATTTCTGCCGCTAAAGCTATTTTATCTTATTTGAACAAGAGAAATAATATCGTTTTGGTATCTACCCATGATATTGAGTTAGCTGATATGCTAAAAGACGAGTACAATTTGTACCATTTCACAGAAACGATTGAAAATAATGAACTCCATTTTGACCATCGCATCAAACCCGGCCAGCTAACCACAAGAAACGCCATTCGAATTTTGGAGATAGCCAATTACCCCGCTGAAATCATTAGCGAAGCACGCCAGATCAGTACCACCTTGAAGATGGCAAGCGGATAAGAAAAGTAATGGTTAGGTTTCCAAAACCAACTCCTCTAAAAAATCCTTGATGCTGGTGTAAACGCTATTCAGTTCTTCGTCAGTAATTACATAAGGAGGAAGCACATAAAAAACATTGCCCAAAGGACGAAGCAAAATGTTGCGCTGGAGAAAGTAGGGATAGATTTGTTTAGCCTTTTCGTTAAAGTAAGAAGTTCCGTTTTTGGTTTGAAGTTCAATGGCCAGGATAGTTCCGCGTGATCGGATATTTTTTATCGCTGTATGGTTTTTGTTTTGAGCAATGAATTCCAAATGGCTTTCGCTGATTTGCTGAATACGCTTCTGACATTCGCTGCTAAGCAGCAGCCCAAAACTTGCATTCGCTGCTGCGCAAGCCAATGGGTTGGCCGTGTAACTATGGCCATGAAAAAAAGTCTTGCTAGTTTCGGCTGAACGAAATGCCTCAACGATTTTTTCAGAACAACTGGTAACACCTAAGGGCAGGAAACCACCGGTGATTCCTTTAGAAACGGCCATGATATCAGGCTGACTATTCATGTGTTGGCTGGCAAACAATTTTCCTGTCCGCCCAAATCCAGTGAAGACTTCATCGGCAATGCAAATCACGTTATATTGGTGGGCAATGGATAAGAGTGTCTCTAAAATTTCTGGCGAATACATCCTCATGCCAGCCGCCCCTTGCACCAAGGGTTCATATATGAAGACCCCCACCTCATTCGATTTTACAAGGGTTTCAAAATCATGGAACAGCTTCTCTTTATTTTCTTCCGTAGGGAAATCAAGAAACGCTACCTTGAATAGATAAGGAGCAAAGGCGTTATTGAAAGGACCGCGTTCTCCAACGGACATGGACCCGAAGGTGTCACCATGGTAAGCACCATCAAGGGCAATAATTTTCGTTTTGTTTTTTATGCCTTGGTTATGCCAATATTGAATGGCCATTTTCAACGCGACCTCCACTGCGGTACTTCCGTTGTCTGAAAAGAAAATTTTTGTCTGGTTGGAAGGAAGGATCGTCAGTAAATTTTCGGCTAAGCGAATAGCTGGTTCGTGGGTAAAGCCCGCAAAAATTACGTGCTCTAATTTTTTAGCTTGTTCCGCTATGGCATCTGCAATAATTGGATTACTATGACCATGTATGTTTACCCACCACGAGGAGACCGCATCAATAATTTTTCGGCCATCGTGAAGATGAAGATAAACACCATTGGCGGATTCCACCAACAAGGGTTCTAGCCCATCAACCAGCGGAGTAAAGGGATGCCAGATGTTTTTATTGTCAGATTCAGAGCGATTCATCCATTCAATTTTAATTGTGCTGCATATTTTTTTATGATGTCCTTGGTGATGATCGGTTCTTGTAGGATCTTAAGCAAACAGGGATAACCAGTATGTTTTAAAATAATGGCTTCACTTTCAGGATTTGATTTACCATTAAAGACAATGCCTTTCATTTTAAAATTATTTCTTTTCAGATAATCGGCAGAAAGCAAAGTGTGGTTGATGCTGCCGAGATACATATTAGAAACTAAAATAATTTCGGAATCAAATTTTTTTGCAAGGTCGGTAACGAAATCATTATCATTTAATGGAACGAGACAGCCACCTGCTCCTTCGATCACCAACTTATTCTTTGTGGAAGGGATTTTAAAATTCTCTAATTCCATCGTAATGCCATCGATCTTTGCAGACGCGTGAGGAGACGCTGGTGTATTTAAAATAAAAGCTTCAGGATGGATTTTAGAAACAGAATTTGAAAGAAGACTTTGCACGACATCCGCATCGCGGGGCAAGCCAGCTTGAACAGGTTTCCAGTAATCCGCTTTAAGCGCTTCGCATAAAATTGCAGAAAAAAGTGTCTTGCCAGAGTCAGTGCCAATGGCGGTGATAAAATAC
>DAHVFH010000200.1 GCA_027317105.1 Cytophagales bacterium | reverse complement strand
AAGTCGTAACAAGGTAGCCGTACCGGAAGGTGCGGCTGGATCACCTCCTTTCTAAGGAGTCTCGCCCCGTGTGGGGCAGGATGTTGTCTCCTTCATCTGATGATCACCTCTGGTTGACACGCATCAGCGCTTTTATGGTCTGCCGGGTTTCTGGTGGGTTGTGGGTGGTGGTGTTGGGGGTGGCTGGGTGGATTGCGGGCAGATCATGGTTCGGCACACTGTTGGGTCCTGAGGAGACACCGTGAGGTTTGCGTGTGTGTTCTTGGTCCGCTCCCGTCATGGAGCATCTAACGCCCGCCGGGTTGGTGTGGGTGGTGGTGTTTGGTTGGTGGTGGGGTGTGGTTGTTTGTTGAGTGTTGCATAGTGGATGCGAGCATCTTGTTGTGGTGAAGTGTTTAAGTGCACATGGTGGATGCCTGGGCATCAGGAGCCGATGAAGGACGTGGGAGACCGCGATAGGCCTCGGGGAGTTGTCAACCAAGCTGTGATCCGAGGGTGTCCGAATGGGGAAACCCAGCACCCGGATAATAAAGGGGTGTTACCCGCACCTGAATTCATAGGGTGTGTGGAGGGAACGCGGGGAAGTGAAACATCTCAGTACCCGCAGGAAGAGAAAACAATTGTGATTCCGTGAGTAGTGGCGAGCGAAAGCGGATGAGGCTAAACCTGTATCGTGTGATAGCCGGCGGGCGTTGCGGTATGGGTGTTGTGGGGCGTTGTCGTGGGGCCTCTGCCGGGGTTCCGGGTGTGGTGTGGCGTGTTAGCGGAAGGCCTCTGGAAAGGGTCGGCGTAGAGGGTGAGACCCCCGTACGTGAAAACATGCTGTGCTGTGTCGGATGATGTTTCCCCGAGTAGCAGCGAGCTCGTGGAATTTGCTGTGAATCTAGCGGGACCACCCGTTAAGCCTAAATACTACCTGATGACCGATAGCGGACAAGTACCGTGAGGGAAAGGTGAAAAGTACCCCGGGAGGGGAGTGAAATAGTACCTGAAACCGTTGACTTACAAACAGTCAGAGCGTCGTCGGCACTTGTGCCGGCCGTGATGGCGTGCCTTTTGAAGAATGAGCCAACGAGTTATGGTGTGTGGCGAGGTTAACCCGCGAGGGGGAGCCGAAGCGAAAGCGAGTCTTAATAGGGCGAATTAGTCGCATGCTGTAGACCCGAAGCCGAGTGAGCTAGCCATGGGCAGGCTGAAGCGGGGGTAAGACCCCGTGGAGGGCCGAACCCACCCTGGTTGAAAACAGGGGGGATGACCTGTGGTTAGGGGTGAAAGGCCAATCAAACTCGGTGATAGCTGGTTCTCCCCGAAATGCATTTAGGTGCAGCGTTGGGCGTTCAGCATCGGAGGTAGAGCACTGAATGGGCAAGGGGGCCTACAAGCTTACTAACCCCAATCAAACTCCGAATGCCGATGCTTTAGAGCCTGGCAGTGAGACTACGAGGGATGAGCTTCGTTAGTCGAGAGGGAAACAGCCCAGACCGCCAGCTAAGGCCCCTAATTTTTGACTAAGTGGAAAACGATGTGGGAACGCGAAGACAGCCAGGAGGTTGGCTCAGAAGCAGCCATCCTTAAAAGAGTGCGTAATAGCTCACTGGTCGAGTGGTCCTGCGCGGACAATGTAACGGGGCTCAAGTCAAAAGCCGAAGCTGCGGATTTCCATTCCGCCCAAGTCTCGATGCTGAATGCGGCTTGCCGCGGACGGTGTCGTAATCCGCTTGGGAGTCACGGGGTGGGAGTGGTAGGGGAGCGTCGATCCTGCTGAGAAGCGGCGGTGGAAACCGTCGTGGAGCGTGGTCGAGTGAGAATGTTGGTATGAGTAGCGAGAGAGGGGTGAGAAACCCCTCCGCCGTAAGCCCAAGGGTTCCTGGGGAAGGCTAATCCTCCCAGGGTAAGTCGGGAGCTAAGGCGAGGCCGAGAGGCGTAGTCGATGCACAACTGGTTGATATTCCAGTACTTCCGTGTCCGCGCCAATTCCAATACCGGTGTCCTAAGGGGCTGTCCTTCGGGGCGAACCGACCGACCCGGTGGAGGAAAGCGAAGGAGGGACGCAGGAGGGTAGGTGAGCCCAGGCGTTGGTTGTCCTGGGGTAAGCGTGTAGGAGGAGGTCTAGGCAAATCCGGACCTCATGAACTCTGAGACGCGATGCCGAGCCACACCAGGCGAAGTCACTGATCCCATGCTGCCGAGAAAAGCTTCTAGCGAGCTGGCACGGAACCCGTACCCCAAACCGACACAGGTGGGCGGGTAGAGAATACCAAGGCGATCGGGAGAACTGTGGTTAAGGAACTCGGCAAAATACCTCCGTAACTTCGGGAGAAGGAGGGCCTCACTAGGATGACGAACTTCGCGTTCTGAGTCTGAAGGGGCCGCAGAGAATAGGGGAAAGCGACTGTTTACTAAAAACACAGGAGCGTGCGAAGTCGTAAGACGATGTATACGCTCTGACGCCTGCCCGGTGCCGGAAGGTTACGGGGAAGGGTTAGCCCTCGGGCGAAGCTCTGAACCTAAGCCCCGGTAAACGGCGGCCGTAACTATAACGGTTTGTACACCACTGGCCGTTACAAAACCCCGCTATATGCTGGAACATCCGAGTATCCGGTGGTACTCATCCGTGTCACATCCTGTTCGTAGGGTGGTGCCATGGGTAGTGAAAATCCATCCGGTGCGGACAATCAGCAGGAAACTGCCATTCCTTGTCTTGTGCTCGATCCCAACTGGATCGCTGGTTTTGTGGACGGTGAGGGATGCTTCTCTGTTTCGGTTCATCGCAATTCGATGATGCACCGACATGGAGGTTGGCAGCTTCAACCGGTCTTCCACATTTATCAGCACCAGGACCATCGAGAGGTTCTTGAGGCGATGGTCCCGACCTTCGGCTGCGGGCGAATTCGTCCAAAAGGCCCAGGGAGCAGTGTTTTGACCTTCGCGGTCGAGGCAATTCGGGACTTGGAGACAGCGGTGATTCCGTTCTTCGAGCGACATCCTCTCATCGTCAAGAGTGACGATTTCCTAGCGTTTGCCGCCATCGTGCGGTCTATGCGGAAGAAGGAGCACTTGACGGGCTCAGGGTTCGAGCGCCTGGTGCGACTTGCGTATGGCATGAATGCCAACGGCAAGCAACGTTCCAGAAGCATTGAACAAGTGTTGGCAGGATCCTCAGAGACTGCACGCGAGGCGCTTCGACTGCACCATTCCAGTTTGCCGACTGGATATGGGCAACCGAAGGCGAAGATACAGTCCGACCCTCATGGCGACATGAGGAGCTAGGCAGAAATGACCTGGTCGCCTAAGACGCAAATGGTGAAGTTACCAGATGTCAAATTAGGTAGTAACAAAAGTGCCTAAGGTAGCGAAATTCCTTGTCGGGTAAGTTCCGACCTGCACGAATGGTGTAACGATCTGGGCGCTGTCTCAGCCATGAGCTCGGTGAAATTGTAGTCACGGTGAAGATGCCGTGTACCCGTCACGGGACGGAAAGACCCCATGAACCTTTACTATAGCTTCACATTGGTATTGGGGGGATGATGTGTAGGATAGGTGGGAGGCGTTGATCCAGGGCCGCTAGGTTTTGGGGAGCCAACGGTGAAATACCACCCTTCATTTTCTCGGTGCCTAATCCCGTACAAACGGGAGACATTGTGTGGTGGGTAGTTTGACTGGGGTGGTCGCCTCCGAAAGCGTATCGGAGGCTTTCAAAGGTATGCTCAGTACGGTCGGTAACCGTACGTGGAGTGCAATAGTACAAGCATGCTTGACAGTGAGACCGACGGGTCGAGCTGGTGCGAAAGCAGGATATAGTGATCCGGTGGTCCTGCATGGAAGGGCCATCGCTCAAAGGATAAAAGGTACTCTGGGGATAACAGGCTGATCTCCCCCAAGAGCTCATATCGACGGGGGGGTTTGGCACCTCGATGTCGGCTCGTCACATCCTGGGGCTGGAGAAGGTCCCAAGGGTTAGGCTGTTCGCCTATTAAAGTGGCACGCGAGCTGGGTTCAGAACGTCGTGAGACAGTTCGGTCCCTATCTGTGATGGGCGTAGGAAACTTGAGGGGTCCTGATCTTAGTACGAGAGGACCGGATTGGACCAACCGCTGGTGTACCGGTTGTAGCGCCAGCTGCACCGCCGGGTAGCTACGTTGGGAGTGGATAAGCGCTGAAAGCATCTAAGCGCGAACCCCGCCCCGAGATGAGGTTTCCATATAAGGGCCGTCAGAGATTATGACGTTGATAGGCCGCAGGTGCAAAGCCAGCAATGGCAAAGCCGAGCGGTACTAATTGCCCAAGCGCTTCGAACAACAAATTTTTTGCCTACGTGCTTGTTGCACTTTTATTACAAGCCCAAAGATTCTTTTCTCCGGTGTGCCAACGATATTGGAAGGGGCCAAAGGTGTAAGTCGAAAGACAGAAGATAAATGCCAAAGCGTTGTCTTGCTGCCTGATACTTGCTACTGACGTCTCTTAAGAACTTAAGGCGACTATGGCGGTGGGGACCACCTCTTCCCATTCCGAACAGAGCAGTTAAGCCCACCAGCGCCAATGGTACTAGGGTAAAACCCGGGAGAGTAGGTCGTTGCCTGACTTTTTTATAAAGCGCCCCATACAAACATGGGACGCTTTTTTTATGAACAAAAACAGTCTTGATCGCGTACTTACTAGGCGCGTAGAAAATTCCATTTCAATTTGAAACTGAGGGTTGTAATAATATATTGTCTTCTATAAAAAATTGAGTTTTATTTTTTAGCAATTCATTGGAATAGCTTTTTGTTGCTAAGACAAGTATCGCTTTGACTGTGCATCGGCAAGGGATGGTAGCGGAAAGCCCACAGCATGGGATTGATGAGTGCGGTTGGGCGAGGACTTGCAGCGGACAGCCCGGTGGCCACCCGGAACTCATGGGATGCTTACGTTTCGTTTGGCCATGCCGCCAATATTACAACCCAAAGTAGTAAAAGGATTTCTAGAATAAATTTATTGTCCTATCATCACAAACGCGCCCCAATAGTAAGGGTCTTTATATTTTGTCATCAATTGGAGTTGGGCTTGCTTGAATGCTTTCAATTTGCTTCCGCCTTTGGATAGAATGGTATAAAAGTTTGTCATCAGTGCTTGCGTGGCTGCATCGTCCACTTTCCATAAACTCATGACCATGGCTTTGGCTCCAGCCACGATAAAAGCGCGTTGCAACCCATAGACTCCTTCACCTGCGCGCACATCGCCCAAGCCAGTTTCGCAGGCGCTTAAAACAATCAAGTCTGTGCCATTGAGATTTAGATTCATGGCCTCATACGCGGTGAGCACTCCGTTGTCATTGCTTTCAAGGTTAGGCAATACTTCGCCTGACATTGTTTTTGCTGCCCCTGCGAGCAACAGCCCAGAGCGAAGCAGTGGATTATTTTTTGCATTAGCGGCATCGACACCCACCCCTCCGCCTTCCGCGTCAGGTAAAAAATAACCGTGTGTTGCAATATGCACCAAGGCAGATCCTTTAATTGATTTTATTTTTGATTCGGTAGCTTCGTTTTGTTCAGCCAAAGAAATCTGATAGCCTGATGTTTTTAAAATTTTGGAGATCCCTTCGATCTCTACTTTTGTTCCCGGTAATTCCACAATGCTTTCTCCTCCGTAATTCGGGAATCCCAAAAGAAAGGCCTCTTTTTTTGTCGTTGAAACTTTTGCTGTTTTTAGTCCGATCAAGTCTTTGGAATTTCCGATGATCGCGAGGTCGTATTTATTGATTACAAAATCACCCCCTGTTTTTTTTAGTGTATTGAGGTTAATTTGATTGTAAACGCCATCGGGGCTAATGTAGATTATCTTTTTTCCAACTAAGGCGGGTTCAATCCTAGCCCAAAACTGCTCGTAAGAATATTGATCGACAATTTTTTGTTGGATGGCATTGCGATAGAATTTTGCATAGCGCGCTTCCAACTGATTGCCATTATCGAGAATGATTAATTTAGGTTCGGTTGAATTTTTGGTGAGCACCAGGGCGGCATATTTAGAATCGCTGGTAAAATCTTTGTCGAAAGAACGAATTCGAATCATCTCCACTACCGCTTCGTTATCGCCCAGCAATGATGCAATTCGGTCGAACCCAATTTTTTCAGAGGAATAGCCTTGGGAGAAGTCTCCTGATCGCTGAGATAACGAGCGCTCCATACCATTGGCTTCTTGCTCCAGGGCGGCCAGATCAATTTTCTGATCTTTTAATTCCTCTTTGGAGAGGGAGTAATAGCGGGCTAGGGTTTCTTTTTTGTCGAGCCATGCGGTGTAGTCTTTGATCAATTCGGTATTGCCGCTGCTGAGAATGGCTTGCTTGATTTTATTGGTAGCGTTGAGAAGCAAAGCCTTTGTTGCCATTTGATAATTGTACATGTCTTTTGCGATCTGCGGGTTGCTGGCTTGCGCTTCGAGGCAGTAATTGTAGTACCGCTGAAACCGAGGCTGTAAAATGTCCCAGTATTTTGTTTTTTCGGCTTCGCTCATGGGTGGAAAATAGCGATTGACAAAATCGAGTGACTTGTTTATGGCCGATTGAAAACTGGTATAAGCTTTTGACAAGTCGCCCTTTTTCCAATAAAGAATACCCATATCCTCTTCTGATTTTACAAAATCGGGATGGTTGCTATCGAGTGTGTTTGCCCGAATGGTGAGCGATTCCGTCAACGACTTTTCGGCTTCTTCAAAGCGGCCTTGCATGCGATAGAAATTTCCAAGATCATTTAAGACCTTTGCGTAGTTTGGATTTTGATCACCAAAACGATCCTTGTAAACCTGAGCAGATTGTTTAAAATAACCTTCCACTTTGTCGGTCTTGTTCATTTCAATATAAAGCAGCGCCAGGTTGTCGAGAATGCCCGCGTAGTAGGGGTTGTTGCTTTGCGTTTTCAAAGCCTTTTCAAGTTTTAGGTAGATCGCTTCAGCTTCAGGATATTTTCCAGTATTTTGGTAAAGCAGGGCGAGGTTGGATTGAAAACCCACTGTATTGCGGAGATTATTTTTCCCTTGTTCGTCAAGAATGGCGATGGCCGATTTTAGTTTTTCAATGGCTTGGTCGTAGCGTCCAATCTTTGAAAAAAAGATAGACTGGTTGTTAAGTACGATTGCGTACTCCTGACTTTGTTCTCCAAGTGTTTTCTTTACTGTAGCTAGCGCTTCCTGAAAATATTTTTCGGCTTCATTGTAATGAGCGGTTTCCTGAAAAAGAACGGCATTGTTGTTGAGCGAAGACGCATACGCTCGGCTGTTTTTACCAGGTGTTTTCTCTCGCATGGTCAGCGCCTCAGTAGTGTACTGACTTGCCAGATTATAACGACCTTCTGTCGAATAAAGCAAACCTAAATCAGCATAAACTTTACTGTAATTAATGTTGCTTTTTAAGTTATTTGATTCATAGGAAAGTTTGGCCTCTAGGAAATTTATTTCAGCCATTTTAAAAAAACGGTTATTATAAAAGGCTTGTGCCGCATCAAGTATGTTCCGGCTTTTTTGGGCAGGTGTAACGTTTGATTCATCTTTTAGAAACCGGTTTGAAATGTTATCTGAGGTTTTCGTAAAACTCTCCCCGGCATCGCGTATATCCATCATTCCAGAGTTATCAATAACGGAAATGGCGTAATTAAAATCAGTTGAGTCAAGTTTGTCTCTATTTTTATCTATGTTACTTTCCAGCGCTTTTTTTCCTTTATCCAAAATTTTTTGTTTGAGTGCACCGAATTGGCAAAATGAAACAATTGGTAAAAAGATGATAATAAAAAACACAACTTTAGTTTTCATAATCATGGGTTCTTGTGAAAAGAATTAGTAATTCCTCCCTAAATTTCAACAAAATATACAAACCTTGAAACTCTATCGTAATTTGTGTGAATCGGTGGTGCAATTGCTCGAATCGATTTTTATCGAAAAGAAGTATGCCGATAAAGCTATTGAAAAATTATTAAAGCAAAATCCCAAATGGGGAGCGCGTGACAGGCGGTTTATTGCAGAGACTACCTACGATATTGTGCGGTGGTATCGGCTTTTTGGCTATCTAACGGATGCTGCGGAAGACGATTTTTGGAAATTACTGGGCGCCTGGTGCTTGTGGAACAAAGTCCGCTTACCGGATTGGCCAGAAATGAAATTGAATGAGCGGGATTTTTTTAAGACCTATGAAGAAATCCAAAAGGACCGAAAAGTCAAAGAGTCAATTCCAGATTGGCTCGATGAGTTAGGTGCAACTGAGCTAGGCAAACGCTGGGATACCGAACTTCATGCCCTTAATGAACAGGCTCAGGTGGTACTGCGTGTGAATACGTTGAAAGTTTCACGGATCGAACTCCAACGCCAATTGGCAGAAGGAGAAAATATTTTTACAGATGCCCTCCGCGATTTTCCCGATGCGCTGTTGTTAAAGCTTCGCCAAAATATTTTTACCCGTCAACAGTTTAAAGATGGATTATTTGAAGTGCAAGATGCCGGTTCACAGATGATTGCTCCGTTTTTGCGGGTGGAACCTGGCATGCGTGTGGTTGATGCGTGCGCGGGTGGTGGCGGAAAAACACTTCATCTTGCTGCCTTGTTGGAAAACAAGGGTCGTATCATTGCCATGGATACAGAAGAATGGAAATTAAATGAATTAAAGAAACGCGCACGAAGAGCTGGCGCCTCCAACATCGAGACCCGGGTAATTGAATCTTCAAAAACCATTAAACGACAAGAAAAGTCGGCCGATCGTCTTTTGTTAGATGTGCCATGTTCAGGGTTGGGTGTGTTGAAGAGAAATCCAGATGCGAAGTGGAAGTTGGCATTAGATTTTATTGAAAAAGTAAAAGTAACGCAACAGAAAATCCTCAATGAGTATAGCGTGATGCTAAAACCGGGTGGGTTGATGGTATATTCTACTTGCAGCGTATTGCCTTCAGAGAACGAAAAACAAGTTGAAAAGTTTTTATCTGAAAGGAAGGCCGAATTTCAGTTGATCGAACAAAAGACGCTTTTGCCTTCTGAAGGGTTTGATGGATTTTTTATGGCGTTGATCAAGAAAAGTTAAACACAAAATATTGAGGTGAACAGGATCGCTCACCTGCCTATTTCGCAGATTAATAATTAATTATCTGCCGTTTTGCTAATTGCTTTAAAAATTTGAGTTATCTTTATTTTAACCAATTCCAGGTGGAGAAGATTTGTTATTGCTAACAGGTTCTTGCCGATCCCTAATTGCAGAGGATGGCAACTTCGAATGTTTGTTGAGGGTTTGGTGATCAAGCTAAATAAATTATTTATTAGTTACCGGAAAGTAATTCAGGAAACTAAGAATAAACTAAACTAAACCATTTGAATTTTATGGTGGCGGATCAAATTAAAAATCGCGACCTATCTGCATGGGAGAGATACAAGCAAGTGTGGGAAACTTCCTCTTCATTGAAAACCGAAGAAGACGTTGAGGGCTGTTTCTCCATGCACCCTTTTTTAACCCATACCCTTTCCCTGTCGAAATCGGTGATGGGTATTATTGACCGCAGAACCATGCGCTACCTATACTTAAGTGAAAATGCTTCCGAAATATTTCATTGGTCAACCGAACACTACCTTAATGGAGGTGTTGAGTTTGCTTATTCCAACATTCCACTCAGTGACCAATTGGGTTTAATTGAATTCAGTAAGATTATTAATTTATACTTCTGCAGACTTTCGTTTGAAGAAAAAGAGAATTACAGAAGTTATTTGGACTATCGGTTGTGCAAACCAAATGGGGAAACCGTGCGAATTCTACAGCAAGACAGGGTGCTTACTTATGATGACATTGGGCGAATAAATATTTCTTTGTTTACTTGTTCGGACATTAGCAACTATAAAAATGAAAGCAGCCAGCATTTGCGAATATCCAACGGAATTGAAAACAGGCTGTACGAATTTGCTTCTGATACGAGAACCCTAGCTTTACTTGGAGATTTAAGTATACGTGAACTGGAGGTTGCCAAGTTAATTAACAAGGGCCTCAGTAGAAAAAAAGTAGCTTCCGCGCTAGGATTAAGTTTTCATACAGTGACCACGCATTGCAAAAATATAGCCGAAAAACTTAACGTCTCGGACTCCATCGAAATGGTTAACCTTCTCAAAACGCTTGGCTACTTTAATTGAGGCCCAAATTTTTTCCTTGATTTTTGGATTGCCATTATAATTCTTAACCCGCAATTCTTCTGGTTGCAGAAGGGCTTCATCTGTTGCTCGGTGTGCAAAGCCCAAAGGAAGTTTAAGGGTGAGTGACTTTCCTTATCGTGATTTGTAAATGTAAAAGCAATACCTCAATCGAGGTATGCCAACCTCTTGAAATATACCCCTTTTGCGGTATTGCTTTTTCTTTCCAGCAAAATCAACTTTGACTCAAGTAAATAGTTCATTCACCAATCAACCCTTCTATGATAAAACAAAAAATAAAATGAAAACAAAAACAAAAACAATCAGCTTACATCCAATAGTATTATTGGTGTTTGCCTTGATGCTATCCATGCCCACCCGAGGGCAGGATGCTGAAGAACAAATGGTGTCTGTTGGAGCAAAAGTACTATCCAACATGACGGTGTCCAACGGCACTACTTCTGCGTTCGGCTACGGTGCAGGGGGTTATGTCAACCTCAATCTTCTTTCGTTCTTGACTGTGCGTGGCGAACTTTTGTATGTGAGCCATGCAGCGCGACTAAATTCATACAACGAAAGTTTGGGGAGTGGAGGTTCTGTTGATTACCACCATCGTAATCTACGGTTTCACACTTTAGAGATTCCTATTTTATTGCAATTCCCACTGCCAATAATGGAATCGCTCAAACCTAAAATATATGTGGGAGGGTCTTACTCCTACAATTTTTCGGTTTATGAGATCAATAACCGGGCCTACAAGCTTACCAACCCCGAATCCACAATTAATTATTATGGATATGGGGATAATGTAAGTTCGTATTTCCAAATGTACAACGCCTCCGCCATTGGCGGGCTTAGTGTTTCTTTCGATTCATTTGTGGTGGATGCGCGCTACCAGCAAGGCTTTCCAAACCTGGTTAAGGGCAACGACTTAAAGATACTTCCCTATCCTATGGATTATAAGAGCCGAATCATCACACTTAGTTTAGGCTACAAGATTTTTTAAAAAAAGTAAAAACAATTTTTCACAACCAAACCCATGAGAAAATGAACTCTACAATAACAAAAATTTCCGCCCTAGGGATAATCCTGCTTCTGGTAGGGGTATTCTCCTGCAAAAAGGATGATTTAACCCAACAACAACTGTTGAAGCAACAAGAGTCTGCTCAATTGAAACAACTCAAGGCATTAACGGCCTCTGATTCGCTTAAATATTTGCTCTCTTTAAGCCAAATGAAATATAAAAGGTATACCGACTCTTTGGCAAGAGTGGATTCGTTGGCGGTTGCAGCCGGCAAAGCCACATATTTGCCCTATACTTATGAGGTGCAGGTGTTAGATGGCAGCATATCATCAATTTCCTTGAATAATGCCGGTGGCAGATCAGGCGCAGGTACTACACCTTCTAATGTGAAGATACAGACCTTTGCAAACCCTGTTACCGTCACCATTACCCAATATGGGGTGAAGCAAACACAAACCGGAACAGACGGCTTGTTTACCTTCAAAAATATTGGGGTAGGCGCCATCAATGGTTCAATAACCTGCCAGGGTTACGCAGAATTTGACTGGACGGTAGGCGCATCGCTTCCTTTTCAGTTGTTTCAACAAACCGTAGGGACTGTACCAGGAGTGGCAGGCGGTGCTAACAATGGAAGTGGTGGACAAGGAGGACCAGCTAGCCCTGCTACGATTTACGTTACAAATCCAATCCTTTTGCAAAATTTGCTTGCCTACTTCAACAACAGGAGCTTCAGTAATGCATTTCCGATTTTTGCAACCACAGGTGCTTCAACGGCTACCGTTGCTGGCCGTGCATTCATCGAAACGGATTTGACCAATCTTACCAAAGAGGTGGTTCCGGCAGGCACCCAGATATCAGCAACGATTGATGTTTCGAGTGCTGATTTTAAAAACCAGTATATTCCAAACCCAGCTAATACGCCAACACAGAATGTCAGTAACCTAAGTAACCCTGCATTGTTGAACAGCGTGTTTCCGCCCATTAGTTTTGGTATTCAATTTTTGGGATCGGCCACGACCAATGCTACTGGAGATTATACGATAACCGTACCGGGTAGTCCTTCAGGAAATGTGGGATCAGCAACTGGTGGTGTGCCTATCCGTTTTCAGTATTCTGACGTAGTGGCCAATAAAACATACTTTGTAACACAAAACGGAGATGTCACCACAGTAACGCAAAGGAATATATATGGCCCCATGGCATCATCAGCTTATACAACGGTTCCTAGCATTCCATCAGCTCCGACAGTTACTTTTTATGCTGGTGGTGGCGCTACCGCCACAGCATTGACTTCCGGCAATGGAGCAGTTACAGCTATTAACCTAACCAATGGTGGAAGCGGATACCTAAGTACGCCCCGGGTTATTTTTTCTGCACCTCCTGCAGGGGGTACCCCTGCAACGGCTACGGTAACGGTGGCTAGTGGCGTTGTGACTGCGATAACCTTAGTTTCTGGTGGTAGTGGCTATACCTCGAACCCAACTATCACGATAACTGAAGGAGCAGGTGCTACCGCTAGTTTAGGAAACTACGCTTATGGTGCTTCTACGGGTGCTGTTGCCGCTGTCCAGGTAACAAATCCGGGAGGGAATTACGCAGTTGCGCCTAATGTAATTTTTTGGTATGATTTAAATAACAATTTCGTCTTAGATGCTGGTGAAGAGTTAAACACTACGAATTTCCCATCAGGGGTAACACAGGCCGGATTTCAGACGAATGGAACAAATTTTCCAACGGCCACCGCAGTGCTGTCAGGAGGAGGGTCTGTTGGATCAGTTACCATTACTAATGGTGGAGGTGGCCTTCAAAAAGCACCTAAGGTTTCAATCAGTTCGGGCCAAGGAGCTACTGCCAGCGTTACCGTTTCTGGTGGGGTGATAACAGCCGTAAGCGTCACCACCGCAGGCCTGTATTATACCAGTACCCCCACAGTTGACTTGTCTTCGCTTGGCGCTTTCACTACGCAAGCAGTGTTGTCACCAACAGTTGCTGGTGGTAAAGTAACGGGTATTACTATTACTAGCGGTGGTACAGGATATACAAATGGAGTTTATGCGGTACCTCTCAATGCCATTGGAAGTAACGCAAGTGGCTCGGTACTTTGGGCTGGCTTAGGGATATCAAGTGTAACCGTTACCCCTGGGACAAAGTTTTCTGACAACCTTTATTACTCAACCACCCCCTTAATTGTGATTTCACCTCCTCAATATGGAGGGACGGGTTCATCTACGGCTACGGCAACTGCGGTGTTGGGAACGGATGGCAGTTTGGTGGGCGTTAATATGACTAGCTCAGGATCAGGATATGACGGGATTACACCACCAACGATCACAGTGGTTTCCGGATCAGGCGCAGCCGCTACCGTAACCTTTGCCAATAAGGTTGTCAATGCAATAAATATCACGAATGGCGGCTCTGGCTATATTGTTGCGCCACAGGTTCTCATTGTGGATCCAACCCATGTAGGAACCGGTGCAACAGCCGTGGCTAATCTTACCAACGGAGTTGTTACTTCAATAAATGTTACTAGTCAGGGATCCGGATACATCAATGTGCCATCTGTTGTTTTCTTAGACCCCGGTAAGGCTTTTGATCAAAATGCAAATGCGACTTATACAAATCAGGCGTTAGCAAATGTGGTCGTTACAGCAGGTGTGGTTACCTCGGTGAACGTTTATCAAGCAGGAAGCAATTATCCCGCAGGGACATTGGTAAACATCACATCAGGCAAAGGGAGTGGGTTTACGGCTACCGCAGTTGTGGCTGGCGGCCAGATTACAGGCGTGACAGTAGTAACTGGCGGCTCCGGATATGTGGGAAACAATTATGTGAGTTTATTTCCGGCATCAGGTAACACACCCAATTCTGGCATAGGTGTCACTGCTACAGGTTTTGTTACCTTACCAGGTACTGCTCTCTTCATGCCTACAAATACCGTCAGTGGATCGAGCGCGTACTACCCTTACACTTCATTTAGTGGCGTAACCCGGGTTGTTGATGTTTATTATGGCACAGGACAAACCTCAAACTAATTTTATGCCTTAATAGGTTTTTGAAAAAGAGGGCACATGTGCCCTCTTTTCTTTGATACCCCTCTTTTGAGGTAGATGTTTAATAGAAGGAATTTGATATAAGAAATACCCGAAGAATTTTGCCCGAAAAATTCCGTGAATCGGTAATAACGGGAAAAATAATTGAGCCTATTTATCAAGTGTAATGAATTGAGCATTGTTGGAATACTTGAAATTGATAACTATGAAAAGCAAGCTAACCCCACGCGAACAAGATGTGCTAAAATTACTTGCCCGTGGCCTCACCAGTGCCCAGATTGCGAGCACCTTGAAGATCAGTTTTCATACCGTAAAGGAGCATCGAAAAAAAATGTTGAGAAAGACTTCAGTTCATAATGTAGCTCAATTAGTGCAACGCGCAATGATGCTAAAATGGATTAAGATTTAGAGGTGTCAAAGCTGACGTTAGGCATAATCTAAATTATAGTCGGCTTTGAGGCCTGATGTTTTTGTCGGTTAATCATGCCGTTTTTAAATTTTTTTTGCCAAGACTCCAAGCCACGAAGCGTTGCTTGATGTCAGGCAAACGAATCAAACATCGCCTAGCCTCAAAAACAAAGGAAACCTAATTTCCATTTTTTCGGATTTCCATAAGGGCTTAATTTGATCAATCAATTTTTCAACCGGATTAAGGGTATTCGCCAGGATAAATTTTTGCACTGCCGACCAAGTGTTCAAATAACCTTGTAATTCAGGTAACGTCCATTGGAATGAAAATGAAAATTCAGGCGTTTCGATTTCCTGAAAAGGAAACGCAATGGTTTTGTAGTGTTCATCGATCAACTTGCGTTCTCCGTCCCAATAGGATCCGATTATTGAAGTATAAAAATCTTTTACAAGGGAATCTATTTCAGGAGTGATGCCTAGAAGACTGTAACCCCATACGGCAAGGTTAGCGCCTGGTTTGGCCACGCGTTTTACTTCTGCGTAAAACTTTGGGCGATCAAACCAATGAATCGCTTGGGCTACACAGATTAGATCAAAAGTTTTTGTGCCGAAATTTGTTTTTTCTCCAATCTGATGGTAAAAAATGTTTTCAGCGTCAAAGGCATTTTCAATTTGCTTTGCGCTGATGTCTGTAGCGGAAACTTTTTTGAATCGTTTTGCTAAATCGCGAGCCACTTGTCCGTTGCCAGTGCCCGCATCCCAGGCTTCATCAAATGTTTTTACCCGACTGAAAATGAAATCGTAAAGTTTTTTGGGATAAGTTGGCCGGAAGGCTGCATAGTTTTGTGCATGATGAGAGAACAAGTCTTTACTCATGGTACAAAGATAGTCAATTGAATCAAGGCGTCCGGTTCATTCCGCGCTGGCCTCCTATCCCTCTTCGCCCTCGGGCACTAGACATGTGCTGATGTTGAATTATTTCACTTTTTGATTAGTTCTAGTTTTAAAATAGTTGATGGCTGGTTGCAGGTTGTGAAAGCACCATTCTCCTTTCACGGAAATCTTAAGTTTACAACCACTTTTTCTTTTTGAAATAAAAGACCATTCCCAAAAGAACCCCCAACATAATGCCCCAAATTATAAAATAACCGTATCGCCACTTTAGCTCGGGCATGAATTCAAAATTCATTCCGTAGATACCTGCTATGAACGTGAGCGGAATAAAAATAGTAGCCACGGTTGTGAGCACTTTCATGGTTTCATTCATTTTTTGGCTCAGCGCAGAGAAATAAATGTTAGTTAAGCTTTCCAGTGCTCTTTGTGTGGAATTGGCTTCCTCAATCGCATTGGTGCAACTGTTTTTTAAATCCCGGAAGTATTTTCGGTTACGCTTGGTAATAAAATGCGTTCGGTCTTTGAGAATATTGGTCAACGCTTCTTTAAAAGGAGAAAGTGCTTTTTTGATTTTATCGACATCCTTCTTGTTTTTTTCGATTAACAATAAGGTTGACTGTTTAGGGTCGGATAAAGTTTCTTTTTCGATGAGCGCTACTTCGTGGTTAAGCGAATCCATCGACTCAAAGTAATTATCGAGAATCGCATCCAGCAGCTGGGATAAAAGGAAATCGCACTCTCTTTTCCGAACCAGCCCAAGGTCTTCCCTCATTTTATTTCTGATGTGATCAAAATGATCGCCCTCTTCTTCTTGAAAAGAAACTACGTAATTTTTTCCGAGTACAAACGACAATTGCTCCACTTTCAGTTCTTCGCTCCCCACTTTCAATATCGATTTAATGCTGAAGTAGATGTAATCATCATAGTCATCCACTTTTGGGCGCTGCGTAGTGTCAATCACTTGGCGAACAGTAAGCCTTTCAAAGCAAAGTGCCTTCCCGATGTTTTCCACTAAATCCACGTCATGGATGCCATGTAGGTTTAGCCAATAATTATTTGTTGGATCGGCAATGTTGATCAAATCAAAGTCGCGAATATTTTCAGTTTCTGTGCAGTGGTCGGAATTATAGGTGAAAAGTTGAAGTTTGACTTCTTCTACTTTTTTTTGGCCGATGAAAGTGAGTTCGCTTTTCCCTTTCGCTTCGCTCTTGAGTTTCGAGTAAGCGTTAAAACTGATGCCGGTAATGGTGCCTGTAATGCCTGACAATGATCGTAAACTTTTTAGAAGGACTTCATCCGGATTCTTCAGCGCATGGAGCAGTTTCTCCGGCTTAAAAGGCTCCAATATTTTTTCCGGTTTGAACGATTTTTTTTTCTCTTCCATTAAGTGTCGGTAGAATAGTGCTGCTGATAGGTAAAATTACGAAATGAATGTCAGACTGAGGTTGGAGTGCAATTCAAGTTGTCGCAACGGCTAATCACAACAAATGCTGGCTCTATGATCCCTGTGTTCTCCATGGTTTTGAATTTTTTACTGCAAGGGACGCAGTGAGATCACAGCGGGCACAGAGAATGCAAAAGGGTTAGATCACGACATCTTGAATTGCAATTCGAATTAACTTATCTCCCAAGCCAACTATTCAAGTGGTGGGAAATTTTCAAAGGGCCGTTCTTTGAGATCGTATTGCATAATGATTCGGGCGCAAGTGTTCCACCGGAGAATAGGATCATTGTTGGAGGGTGGAGCAAGGGTTTGTGCCTTTTCAAAGAGCTCCATCGCCTCAATATACCATTCGTAGGCGTCAAAATTGGAGCCTGGATTTCCTGAATTCAATGTGGCCGTGCCCATACGTTCTTTAATAATTCCGCTATAATAAGTCTTTGAATAATCGTCATGCAAGCTCTTGGCTAAATCATTGGCATGTTTTGCGGCTGCGGAAAAAGATTGGCCAAATTGATCGGTAAGTGCGAGTAACAAAATGACTTTCGCCTTATGATTGGCTTTATCGATTTCCAACACATCCAAGCAAATGCTTTCAGCTAATTTAGGTTGATTGAGCAACCGATACTGCTCTGCTTTATTTATGGCCGCTTCAATTCCATCTGCGGAGAGAACCTTCAATTTGAATGTCTTCTTTTCCTCAATGTTAACGTGCTGGTTCATAATTTTTAGGATTAAGTTTTATTTGAAAACAGACGAAATAATTTCTTTATCGGATCATAGAATTTATCGGCCACGCGCTCTTTCAAAGGGATAATGGCGTTGTCGGTGATGGTAATGTTTTCCGGACAAACCGTGGTGCAGCATTTGGTAATATTACACAAGCCGATGCCTGCGGTATGTTTCAAGTCAGCTCTCCGATCTTCGATATCCAAAGGGTGCATCTCAAGGGCGGCAGTGTAAACCATGTGCCGCGGCCCTGCAAATTTTTCATGCAGCCAATGTTCCCGCAGTACGTGACACACATCCTGACACAGAAAACATTCGATACATTTTCTGAATTCTTGAACCCGGTCAATATCACTTTGTGCGATGCGCCAAGTGCCATCAGGGGCATCTGGTTTTCGCGGGTTGAATTTCTTGATTTTCTTTTTGGTGCGGTAATTAATGGATACATCGGTCACCAGATCCTTAATTATCGGAAAAGCCTGCATGGGTTGAATCGAAATGGGTTTGTCTTTCGGAAGATCTTCCATGCGTGTCATGCACATGAGTTTTGGGCGACCGTTAATTTCAGCCGAACAGGAGCCGCATTTCCCTGCCTTGCAATTCCAGCGAACAGCAAGATCGGGAGCGCTCTCTTCTTGGATCTGGTGGACGGCATCTAGCACCACCATGCCTTCTGTGATGTTGGTTTCATACGCTTGAAACTTCCCTGCGGATGAGTCAGCACGCCAGATGTTAAATTTCACCAAACTCATTTCATTTCTTCAATTACTTGTTCGAGGTCTGGGCGCATCCCCAGCTTCGTCTTCGGTTTTATTTCCATTCCGTCTGCCCCTGATTTCTTGACGCAGATATTCATGTTGCCCCATTCCTCACTTTTTTCGGGAAAGTCTTCTCTAAAATGACCACCCCGACTTTCCTTCCTTTCCCTGGCGGCCCGGGCGATACCTTCCGCCACCGTGATCATGTGATTTAACTCGAGGGCCGTGTGCCATCCCGGATTATAATTCCGGTTGCCATCGCAGGCCACGTCTTTTATCAGCAGCTTCATTTTTTCAATCTTATCAATGGCCTCGGTAAGCTCGCCTTCCGAACGGGTGATGCCCACTAGGCTTTGCATAAATTCCTGCAGTTGCGACTGCAGTTGAAACGCATTGCCATTTTTGGGGTGGCGTTCAAATGGAGCTAAGGCCCATTTCATAAGTTCTGAAACTTGATCTGGATGAATCGTTGTTTCAGGATTTTCTTTTGAATAGGCAGCGGCAAATTCGCCTGCCCGTCTTCCGAATACCAACAGATCGGAAAGCGAGTTGCCACCCAGTCGATTAGCACCATGCAATCCCGCAGCGCATTCGCCAGCCGCAAAAAGTCCGGGCACGGTAGTCATCTGCGAGTCTGCATCTACTTTAATTCCACCCATCATGTAATGCGTAGTTGGGCCAACTTCCATGGGCTCTTTGGTGATGTCAACACCTGCCAGCTCCTTAAACTGGTGATACATGCTCGGCAACTTCTTTTTGATGTGCTCCGGAGCGTTCGAAATTTTTTCTTTGATCCAAGCGATATCAAGAAATACGCCTCCATGCGGGGAGCCTCTCCCTGCTTTGATCTCCCGCATAATGCAACGTGCCACATGGTCGCGGGTAAGCAGTTCGGGGGGTCGCTTTGCATTTTTGTCTCCCTGTATATAGCGCCAACCTTCTTCTTCATCCGTTGAAGTTTGACTCTTATAATTTTCAGGGATATCATCAAACATAAACCGCTTGCCGGCACTGTTTCGAAGCACACCACCTTCGCCCCGCACGCCTTCTGTAATTAAAAGTCCACGGACACTTGGTGGCCATACCATGCCCGTTGGGTGAAACTGAACAAATTCCATGTCGATTAGCTCGGCCCCGGCATCATAGGCGATAGCGATTCCGCCTCCCGTACAATCCCAACTGTTACTTGAAATTTTGAAAATGCGCCCCATGCCGCCAGTAGTGATGACCACAGCTTTGGCTTTGAATACCTTGAAGGAACCGCTGGCCCGGTCGTAACCAAACGCACCCGCGATGCGACCTCCATCTTTCAAAAGACTGACGATAGTGTGTTCCTGATAAATTTCTATGCCCTGATGAATGCCGTGATCTTGCAGGGTGCGAATCATCTCCAGACCTGTTCGGTCGCCTACATGAGCGAGGCGGGGATATTTGTGTCCACCGAAATTGCGTTGTAGAATTTGGCCATCGGGTGTGCGATCAAACACTGCGCCCCAAGCTTCTAATTCTTTCACACGATCCGGTGCTTCTTTGGTAAACAGTTCCACCATGCGCCAGTTATTAAGGTATTGCCCTCCGCGCATGGTATCGGCAAAATGGACGCGCCAATTATCGCGGTCATCCACATTGGCCAGCGCGGCAGCTACTCCTCCTTCCGCCATCACCGTATGTGCTTTGCCTAACAACGATCGGCACACCATTCCAACAGAAACACCTTTGGCAGAAGCTTCGATGGCCGCCCTAAGCCCAGCGCCACCTGAACCGATGACCAATACGTCATGATGAATGGTTTGGTAAGTACTCATTTAGAAGAATCTTAAGTCTGTCCACATGCCCATCGCACACATTCTAATATAGATGTCGGAGAAAGCAACCCAAAACAAGCTAAACCATGCCCAGATGGAGTGACCACGGTTGAGGCAGCTTGAGCAGTCATACAGTTTTTTTTGAATGGGAAAACCGGAGAGCCGGTCTTTTATACCACCGATCATGTGACGGAAAGAATGGCAACCAAAAGTATACCCGCCAAGGAGGGTGGCGTTAATAATTAAGACAATACTTCCGACCCCCAACCCAAAGACTTTTTCGCCTGAGGCCGAATCAACAAACCACAATCCTTTCCAGGCATCGTAAGCGAGAAAGAAAACGAAGATCACCGCGAGGTACATGAAGTAACGGTGCGCATTTTGTAGGATCAGCGGGAAGGCGTTTTCACCCCAGTAAGTTTTACGTGGTTCAGAGACTGCACATGCCGGGGGATCAGCCCAGAACGCTTTGTAATACGCCCCGCGATAATAATAACACGTAACGCGCATGCCGCCAGGTGCCCACAAAATTAACAGTGCCGGAGAAAAAGGAAGGATCAACGGCCACCAGCTAGGCTTCGGTCCGAGTAAACTGTGGACGGAATCACCAAAAATTTCGGGTGAATAAAAAGGAGACAGGTAAGGGCCAAAAGCGTAATATTCGCCCTGGAAAGCCGACCACGTGGCATAGCCAATAAACGAAGACAGGCAAACAAAAACTACGAGTGGACGAACCCACCAAACATCCCTGCGCATTGTGGTGACAAGTGCCATAGGCGTGATTAGTTTTCCTCAACCTAAACAAAAACAAAGATAAAGTCAATAGGAATGTTGACGCGGGAGAAAGATCAGACCAACGGGAGGGCTTATGCCGGCAAACTGAAATAGAATGTTGCGCCCTTTTTTACTTGAGCATCGAACCAAACTCTGCCTCCATGACGGGTAACGATCCGATAAACAATCGCGAGGCCTATGCCAGTTCCTTCAAATTCTGCAATGGTATGAAGGCGTTGAAACACACCGAATAATTTGCTTGAATAATGCATATCGAACCCCACGCCATTGTCTTTTACATAAAAAACAATTTCACGGCCTTCCTTTTCGCTTCCGATTTCAATAATCGCCTTTTCGTTTTTGGCAGAATATTTTATCGCGTTTGAGAGGAGGTTGAGCCATACTTGTTTCATTAAATTTTGGTCGCAACGAGCCTTGGGCAAATCACCGATTTTAATCAAAACCTTTTCTTCAGGACCAAGTTCAGCAATTGCTTCGGCCACAAGCTCTTTCATCTCCACCGAAGAAAGTCGTAATTCTTCCTTGCCCAAATTCGAAAAAGTAAGAAGGTTGTCGATAAGGTTTCCCATCCGCATGGAATTGTTCTTAATAATTCCCACCAGCCGATTGGCTTCCTCACCAAGGACAGTATTATATTCGTTGGCTAAAATGCTTGCATATCCGTTAATGATCCGCAACGGGGCGCGCAGATCATGCGATATGGAATAAGAAAAGGACACTAGTTCCTTATTTGCTTCGGTTAACTGGGAAGTTCGTGTGGCTATTCGTTGTTCAAGCGCTTCATTGAGTTCGCTGAGTTTAATTTCTGCTACCTTTTGGTCGGTAATGTCCCAACTTACTCCAATTGCTCTTAATGCTTTGCCTTGTTCATCGCGGATAATGATCGCACGGCTTTCAATATAATGAACGGATTTGTTGGGCCAAAATATCCGAAAGGTGGTATGATATTCAGACCCAGCAAAGGAATTTTGAATTTTAGCTTCTGTACTTTTAACATCTTCCGGAAAAACGGTATTGCGCCAAGCATCATAGGTTGGCGTTAAGTTGTCAGGTGGAAAGTCATAAATTCTACACATGTTATCATCCCAAATCAATTTGTTTTCTACAATATTCCAATCCCAGATTCCCATTTTAGCAGAATTGGTAGCCAACAACAGGCGGTGATTTAGTTGTTGTAATTCAAGCTCAGCTTTTTTTCGTTCCGAAATATTTCGTATTATTTTTCCTGTACCGATTATGATGCCGGACGAATCCTTGATCGGGAAAAGATTTATGGAAACCTGAATTAGTATGCCGGATTTTGTTAGTCGTTCCGTTTCGAAATGTTCTATTTTCTCGCCGAGCCTAATTCTATTAAAAATTAGTTCATCTTCTTCACGAAGGTGGGCGGGAATAATTTTGGAAGGTTTACCCAACACTTCCTCTTCACGATAGCCAAACATTTTTTCAGCACCATAATTCCATCCTTTGACGAAGCCATTAAGGTCTTTGCTTATGATCGCATCGTCTGATGAATTGATGATTGCAGCCAAAAAAAGAGCATCCCGAACTTGTTTCTCCTGCAAGTCATAAATCCTTTTTTGTTCACGGATTTTGTTGGCGCGAAGGAAAAAAGTGCCGAGCCAAATAAGCAAAAGGATTATTGCAACCAGCAATCCGATGATAATACGTTGTTGATGCTCTTCCTTTTTAAGATCGGCTTCTTCTTTGTAAAGGTTGGTGACCTCATTTATTGTTTTCAAACTGCCGTTGGTCACAGCAAGATGTTTTTGATTATGCGAGGCCTGAACGATAGATGTGCGCAAGACTAGCGGTTCTTTGCTTATCGGATTAAGTGCGCTTGTTTGAGCCATTGCGATACCCATGTTTAGGCTTGCTAAAAGGAACAGGCTACGCCATTTTGTTTTAAAGGACTGATACATTTTTTAGTTGACAGATTTTAATCAATAATAAATCCAAGTACGTCCAAATTCCGAAGGGGTGCCATTTTCAATATGAAAGAAAGGAGGATTCTCCTCCTTTCTTGTGACCAGATATTAACTTGTAGCGCAAGGTATTGAGAAAAGCCTTTTTTATAAACCTGAAAGGGCTAATTTGTCAACGGGTGTCATTTCTTTCGCCTTTTCGTTGATGGCGATTTTGTACAGATCCGAATTCTCGATGCCGACTACTTTCGAAAAGATAGCATATTGTCCATCCGGGGCAAGGCTAAAAAATTCCTCGTCTAATTCGCCATTGACGGCAGGGCCTAAATTTTCAGGACGGCTCCAGTTTGTCCAGGAATTATCCAATCGTTTGGTTACAAAAATATCGTATCCGCCAAAGCCGCTATGTCCTTTGGAGGCAAAGTAGAGCGTCTTGTTGTCTGCGGCAAGGAAAGGGGAGGATTCGTCCAGGTCTGAGTTGATCTCCATGCCCATGTTCACCGGCTCGGTTGCGTGTTCGCCATCCCAGAAGCTCACGTACAAGTCGCGCAGGCCTACGGTTTCATCACGCTGTACAGCCGAAATGATCACCCCTGTTTTTAAGGACACAAAATAGTTGGCGTCATCGGAGATGTCGTATTCATTTTTTATTCGGATGGGCTGAGGTACCGACCATTCACCGTCTTCGTTGATGCTGTAAGAGAGGCCACCGCGCATTTTTCCCTTTCTCAAATACTGGTTATTTAATACAATCGTATCACCGGTAATGCCCACACAATTGATCGAGTTCGGCCCTGCATTATTAAAGAAATTGGACATCCGGATTGGCTCTGACCAGCTGCCGTCAGTGGTGTCCATGTGGGCATACCAGATGTCCTCGGGATCTTCAACTCCAGCCGTATTTTCAGGATCACTGACGCGGGCAAAATATAATCGGTTTCCGTCTAATGCATATACGGGCTTGATCTCTTCATACGGAGAGTTGATCGCGTGATGTAGAGGCGTTGCCTTTGCACCGGCTGGAATGAACTTACTAATTGTTATCTTTTGTACGGCATCCATCTTGGCATTAAGCTGACCTGAATTGATCTGTTGAAGCTTAAAAGAAGGCTTTTGTACGGCATCCATCTTGGCATTAGGTTGACCTGAATTGATCTGTTGTTGCTTTATAGAAGGCTTTAGCGTGGCATCCATCTTAATATTAGATTGACCGTGCACCTCATGATAAATCCCCATCACAATAAATAAAATGGCCACCGCTGTTCCCCTGATGGCTCTTTCGATAATTCTTTCTTTGAGTATCATAATTTTGTTGTTTTAGTTTTGTTTGTTTTGACAATGCAAAGGTGGGCGGTGAAAAGCGAGCAAGCCTCAGGGGAAATCCTGATTTTTAAAAAATCAGGAAAGCAATGGGGAAATCGAGCTGAAAGGGCTCAAAAGCTTCTCTTTTGATGCAGGAAGCAGGTTTTTGATCTAAACTTTTGCAAAACGCTGTACCGTATCCCTGATAAGGGTAATAAGGCTCGCCCTTAAACCCAAGAGAAAACCCTGAGGTTTTACAAACTATCTACAGCGATAATTTTGTTTTTGATGGCGTATTTTACCAGTTCGGTGGTGTTCTTTAATCCGAGTTTTTCGAGGATGTGCGTCTTATGGGTCTCTACTGTTTTGATGCTGATGAACAACGATTCGGCCACTTCCTTGTTGCTTTTTGATGAAGCTACCTGGCGCAAAATCTCGTACTCCCTCTTAGTTAATTCGTGGGGGAGTTTACTTGGCACGTTTTTCAATTTCTCGCGGGAATAGAAATCTTCGAAAACTAATTTCATGATCGCATCATTAAAAAAATGGCCACCGTTTTGAACCGCATAGATGGCGTCAATGAGGGTTTTCTTGTCAGAGTCTTTTGGCAAATACCCGTTTACGCCAGACGTTATCCCAGCCGAGACATATTCCTTGCTGATTTCCATGGTCACCAATATAACTTTAATATCGGGGTCATCTCCTTTAATCCAACGAGTGGCTTCAATTCCTGTCATCCCGCCCATCATAATGTCCATCAAAATGACATCGGGTCTATTCATCCGCACCGCATTAATGGCCTCTTCCCCAGATGGTACGGAGCCGATTATCTCAATGTCGTTACAGTCGCCTAGCATAGAAGCTATACCTTCGCGGATAAGCTGGTGGTCATCAACCAGCAGGATTTTTATTTTTTCGGTAGATTTCATTTGAGCGTTTGTCTTGGCAGCGTTAACCTAACTTCATAGTGTTGCGGGAATAGTTACGGTGAAGGTGGCGCCTTTGTTTTCTTCACTTTCTAAATCAATGGTACCTTCCAGCAGCTCTACCGATTTTTTTACGATGGAAAGCCCTAAACCCGTGCCGGCTATACCTTCTCCTGATTTTCCCCGAAGGAAAGGTTCAAATATTTTATCCACTTCTTCTATCGGTATCCCCAGTCCTTCATCGCGCACGATTATCTTTACGTTAGGTGCGTCACCAGTTACAGTAAGAAAAACACGTTCTTTACCGGGCGAAAATTTTATGGCGTTGGTGAGCAGGTTGATCAAAATTCCGCGCAACAATTTTTCATCCGTTCGGATGAACTCGGGTAGCTTGTTGTATTCCGTTTCAATGGTATGGGTTTTTTGGTTGCCGTAAGCCACTTGCTGCGTAATTTGATTTAAAAAATCGACCAAAGAAATATCGGAAGGCACGCGTTGAATTTTCCCTTTTTCGTTCTTGCCATAAGTGAGCACGTCATCCAAAAGCCGATTCATATGATGAACCTGATTCTCCACCCGCACCAGCCGTTTGCGAAGAATTCCTGCATCAATCTCGTTGTTTTTTAGGGTATCCAATTCGAATTGAATGGAGGACAGGGGTATACGAAATTCATGCGAGGCAATAGAAACAAGTCGGCTTTTCATTTCCACGGCTTCTTTTTCCTTAGCCAGGGCAAGTTGCAATTCTTTTGTCTTCTCCTCTACTTTCTTTTCCAGGGATTTTCGATATTCAGTTAATTCCGTAATATCCTGGCCCACAAATATTAAACCCACCACTTTTCCCGTTGCGGTTTTGCTTACCGTGCAATTCAACAATAAATTACGAGCCTTTTTTTCTTTGGTGCGAATCGAGATTTCAAAATTTTGATAAGGCTCTTGATTTAAGACACGCGCTATGAGTTCCTCAAGAATTGGTATTTCCTTTTGATCCAGCAGCAGGTATGTGAACTTTTGCGCATAGGCTTCATCTTTGGTGTAAGCGGTAAGGAGCGTACAATGTTTATTCCAATCCGTTATATATCCGCGGGCATCTGTACCAATGATGACTGCATTGGCATTTTCTATTAAATGGGTGGTGTTGGCCGCTAGGGTAGCTATCCTGCTTTCAAAGATTCGCTGTTCGGTAAGATCACGAATGTAAAGCTGGAGGTTGGTAAGCTGATCTTTCCCATTGGTTACGGGTAAAATTGTTAATTCAAAAGTGGAAATTTTGCTCTCCGAGTTTGCTAATTCTAAAAATGTCTTTTGAGAAACCCCTGACTGCTTTATCTCCTTAACGATCTCGCCCATCTGGTTTGTAAAGGGAAGTAAATAATCGGCTAAATAGTTATTGATCTGCAGCCTTTTTCCCAAGAAAGCCTCCCCCCATTCTGCGGCCACCTTATTCACGAATAGAATAATTCCATCAATATCCAAAATAACGAAACCCTGCTCTAGGTTATCTAATAT
>DAHVFH010000175.1 GCA_027317105.1 Cytophagales bacterium | reverse complement strand
AAACAGAAAAGCTACCGCTAACACGAGCAAATAAAAAATAGGTTTGAGTTGGTTATCTCTCATTGCATTCAAATGTATCCCGCGAGTTGATAGGAGACATAGCCCACCCATTCTTTTAAGATTACACGCCAATTGTCTAATGCTTCTGTACTCGGAATAAGTAGGTCGTCAAGCATAAATTTTCGGGGGTGTGAAATAAAATCCGTACTGAAGCCATCTACGGCCCATCCTGCTTTTCTAAAGCATCCCACAGACCTACGCATGTGAAAGGCTGACGTGATTAATAAGCAATCCGATGGTTTTGTCTTCTTTTCCAAAATTTTCTTCGTTGCCTCAGCCGACTCGTGTGTATTCCTTGAATTGCTTTCTTTTACAATTGAAGAATCTGGAACTCCCATAAGTACCAACGCTTCAGTGATTTCATCGGCTTCTTTGCGATCCCATCTAAATAACCTTCCACTCCCGCCCGAAACCAATATTTTTTTTATTTTTCCCAATTTATATAGCTGCACGGTATGGGTTACCCGGTCAGCTCCTCGTCCAAAGAAAATCCGGTCATCAATTCCATCTTCATGTTTGGTGACGCCTGTCAGTACAATTCCCCAAGTATAATTTTTCTTTAATTCATTGAAAGGAGTGATCGGAACTTCCCAAAGTTTAACAACTTCATTGGCTAGAAAAGGGTTAGAAAAAAAAAGGAGAAGGGTAAGTCCTGCGTAAAAGGTTCTAATTTTTAAAGGTTGCCTTTTCAAAATTGCTGCGAAAATAAAAATGCAGCAGATGACAAAAAACGGCATGATCAAATAAGCAAGTATTTTAGAAAGAATAAAAAACATGCCTACATCCTTTTTGGAATTTTATTATAAATATTGCCCATGCCGTCAATTATTTTTAACAAGACCTCGTAATAAAGCATCAAGGACAGAACTAGTGTCATCAACCAGATGACCCCCAAATTAAAATAAAAAGTATCGATGTTGTGATTGAGAAAATGCTTTTGAGGCATATAAAACTGTGCATCAAAATCCACCATATGTTCCGGATCCGGATCTTTGTATATCGGATAAATTTTCTGAATCAACTTCCCGTTTTTCTCAATAACACGAACCAGTTCCGAAGTGTTTTTCACCAGCTCAGTAATGGCCTCATTTTGATAAGCCTGGCGTTCCGCTTCAAATGATTTTTCCTTTTCAGGTGTATTGGTCCTCCGCTGAATTTCCGTGTCTCTTCTCTGATCGACATTGTTGTATCGGTTGTTATAAAACTTCTTTAAAGTTTCAAAAAAATTCACGGTGGCAACATGCGTCATTGAATCAAACTTATTGGGAACAAGGAAATCAAGGTATTTAAAGTTGTCTTTTCCTATAACTTCTAATTCATCGTTAATTTCAATTCGCAAAACAGTTAATTTTTTATTTACCAGCTCCTGGGTGGCCGGATCCGATTTTTTATAGTTAAGATTCACAAAGTCAAGACGGCTTTCTAACTCTGGGATGAGGTAGATTTTCTTAAAATCCGACTCTGATCTTATTTTATCAAACATATAAAATTGTTTCTCAAACTCGTTATCCTTATACTGGGCAACCATGGCCGCTTCAAAAGCCCATCGGGAGGCCATAATATTACCCACCATTGGCACGGTAGCCGTATTGCCGATAACAGGATTTAGTTTATCGAATTTTACTACTACCCCACTCAAAATCAATTGAGGAATAAGCAAGATGGGAATCAAAATATAGATTGTCACAGCTGAGTTGAATGCGGAAGAAATATTGAGTCCTAATAAATTCGCAAAACAAGAGGTACTAAAAAGAATCGCCCAATGGATAATGAACATCCCCCGTATCTCAAGAAAATAATTGCCGACCAGTACAAATAGAAGCGTCTGGATAGCCGAAATCGCAAACAAAATCGAAATTTTAGAAACGATGTAACTGCTTCGGTTTAAATGAAGAAATTTTTCTCTTTTTAAAATTTTCCGATCTCGAATAATTTCTTCCGCACTTACCGTCAACCCCATGAAAAGCGCAACAATTACACTCATGAAAAAATAAGCGGGCATGTTCAGGTTTTTGCTGAAGACATAGCCCGTATTCATGGGGTCATCGGAATTGTAGTAGCGGACGATGAAAGCCAGAATAAAGGCCAGCGCAGGTGCTTCAAGTAAGTTGATCACCAGATATTGTGTGTTGCTGAGTTTTGAAAGCACATCGCGTAAACCAAACAAATGAGCTTGCTTAAGCCATCTGGGGATCCGCAGCGTAGAGTGAGGCATTCCATTTTGTTGGGCTACAACGGGAACCTTAATCTTTTCCAAAAAAAGCTTGTTCCATTGCTCAGCCGAGAACTTTCGTTCATTGGTAAAATTCCCAAACTCATTAATGACTTTTGTCTCAATGATATTAAAAATCTGTTCGGGGTTAACATTCCCGCAAGCATAACATTCGCCCACTTCGCTGTTGACCATGCGTATGCTCTTCCTGAAATAAATTACGGCTTCCACTGGATTGCCATAATAAATCTGGTATCCACCCGTGTCGAGGATCAAGAGGTGGTCAAACATCTTGAAAATATCGGAGGAAGGCTGATGAATTACCGCAAAAACCAGTTTTCCTTTTAACGAAAGTTCTTTTAATAGATCAATAATATTTTCAGAGTCGCGGGAAGAAAGTCCAGAAGTAGGCTCATCAACAAACAGCACCGCTGGTTCGCGCAAGAGCTCCAGGCCAATGTTCAATCTTTTACGTTGCCCTCCACTAATTGTTTTTTGAAGAACAGAGCCCACCTTCAAATTCCACGCTTCATTAAGGCCAAGGTCATCCAACGTTTTTAAAACAAGAAAATCAATCTCTTCTTCATTGAGATGACTAAAGCAAAGTTTTGCTGCAAAATATAAATTTTGATAGACGGTAAGATCCTCAATGAGCAGATCATCTTGAGGAACAAACCCAATTATGCCTTCAATTTTTTCAGGTTCACGATGGATGTCTATTCCATTGATTAGCACTTGTCCACTCGAAGGTTTTTCATTTCCGTTGAGCACATGCAACAACGTACTTTTCCCCGCACCGCTGGCGCCCATCAAGGCGACCAGGTTACCTGATTCTTCGGCCACCGTTACTTGGCGCAAACCAAGTTTACCATTTTTAAATTGATAGGAAATGCTTTTTGCCTCAAAGCTTGTTTTGGGTTTCTTTTCATTCTTTTTGAAAACCCCTAAAACCCCGCCATAGTAGACTGGCTCCACCGCCCCCCAGCGAATTGAACTGCCCGTAGCTAATACACTTATCTTTCCTCTTTTCTGCGGAACTCCGTTAAGGAACACATCCGAATTTCCTACGTATTTTAAAAAATAGAGTTCAACCTTTGGCACATGCAGAATCGTAATAAACCCATCTAAATCAGGGCGAAAAATATGTTTGCCCCACAGACTATTTTTATCACTACTTACAAAAAGAAAATTCTCTTCGGCTTGAGACGGGATTTGAAGGTTTACAAACGTCTTCACTAATTCGAGTTCATTTGAACTAATATTGAATTGTGAACTAATGATTTTCGACAGTTTCTCTTCGCGCGCAGAAATTGTTCCATCCGCCAACACAATGCTCATCAACTCCATCAGCACGACCATCTTTTGTTTTTGGGTCACCTCCTCATTTATCGACTTGCATATTTGCGCAATGGTGTCATTTTCCCTGGTTTCTGTGAGCTTATCTGAATTTTCTTGCGCATACTCGTCAAATAAACTGATATGACGCTCCATGGAAGGCCTGCTTAGATGGTCTTCCAAAAAGGCGTAAATATGATCACGCTCCTGGGAGGTTACACTGTCTTCTTTCGCCACAAAGGCAAAAAGCCTGATGATTGCTTTAAGTACGGGCTCACTCATGGGTCAAAATTTATTTACTAAAGATAAGAAAGAGATCGAAGGCCGCTATAGCGATTTTTAACCTTTTTAATTAAAAAGGGCTATCCTTGTGAGACAGCCCTTTTTGTATTTCTAAAAAAAGTGATTAATCCGTAATCGACTTCCTTAATTTTTCTATGGTTGATGTGAGTTCAACTAAATTCTTGTCTGTCAAAACCAAATCCGAGCGATTGTGCTTGATTTGATCCTCAACGTTTAAAGCTTTATAGCTTGCTTGCAAAGAATCCAAGTCTTTCAATAAGGCCGTAACCGTTTCAGTTTGCTCAATTGAGCCCAACATTCTCACCAATTCATCAACCGATTCACGCTGCTGGATAACTACTCGAATAATCGGAGTAAGAATAAGGTTTCTGTCGTCATCTTTCAATAAGTTTTTTGGGTAGGTTTTAATGAGCCCAGTTGAAATATAAAGACCTTCAATAAAGCTTCCGCAAATCATAAGGGCAGCAGGCTGATTCCGATTGTCATTCCTCAAATATTTTTCGGTCTGATGAATAGCATCGTCAACCATTTTAGAGAGCGAGTCTTTTTTCGAAATATTTTTCTCAAACCGCTTAAGAAGCTCGGTATCAAAAGAACCAAGAATGCCCAAGTTATCAGCCAGTTTTTTTGATGCATTCAAATAGTTAATAGCATCTTGTGTCTTTTCGTAAGAAACTAAATAGCCAATATCAGCTGCGTAAACACCTAAAATAAGGGCAGCTTTATCGTTACGAGTAAGGTATTGATCGGCTTTCTTTCTATCGCTGAGTAAACTTTGATTGTATTCTGCTCCAGTTGCCTGCAGCATGTAGGGAATTTCAGACGGAGAAGGAATGTTATACACAACATCTTTAATTTCATTTTTTAAAGACTCTTCTGCCTGCTTAAATTCATCAGAACTATCACTTTTCTCTTTCTTTGGGCTACAAGAAAAGAGTACTAATGTGAGGATGAAGACAAGGGGGGAAATTCCAAAACGTGTTACTTTCATGAGATTTAGTAGTTTAGACTTCCCAATTTTACTATAATTTTTCAAAACCTGAATACCAAAGTGATAAAAATATTGAAAATCGGCCCATAAAATAAACTATTATCTGGTTTGTTTCCGCTTAACCCAATTTAATACCTTATCCATAATTTCATTTTACTCAGAGCTTCAACCGCACAAACGCCTCCATTGCCGCATACTCAGCGAGGCCTAATTTATTGTAAATGAGCGCTGTGGCCTTGTTTCGATCTTCTGCACGTTGCCAAAATTCCCGAGCATCATTGCCTTGATAAACAACCCCGTCTTTTTGGGACTGGTGTTTAAAAACTCCCATTCGCTTGCTGATAACCTGATCGGGGCTCATGGGGACTGCCATTTCGATCATATCGATATCCCATTCTGCCCAAGCTCCTTTATATAGCCATGTCCAACAATCTTTCATGAAGCTCTCGCTTTTCAAACGATGCAAAGCTTCAATCACCGCATCCAGGCAAACTTTGTGTGTGCCATGAGGATCTGCCAAGTCACCCGCGGCATATATTTGGTGAGGCTTTATTTTCCGTATTAGCTCAGTAACTACTTTAAAATCACCTTCGCCAAGCGGGTTTTTCTGTACTGTACCCGTTTCATAAAATGGCATATTTAAAAAGTGCATCTTTTCTTGCGGCACGCCAACGAAACGACAGGTATTTTTTGCTTCGCTTACCCGGATCAGCCCTTTAATCATTCGCACGGCCTCTGTATCCTTTTCCCCTTTTTTCTTTTTTTCCAAAAACCCGTTGGCTTCAAAATACATTTTCTCGATGGCTTCATTGTTCATCGAAAATTTAGCGTTAAAGTCCCTCACATATTCAATGAAACGCAACGCTTCGTCATCAGCTACCGCAATGTTGCCTGAGGTTTGATAAGCCACGTGAACATCGTGCCCCTGATCGACCAACCGCTGAAAAGTTCCACCCATGGAGATGATATCGTCATCGGGATGAGGGCTAAAGATAATCACTCGTTTTCGAGCTGGTACTGCACGCTCAGGCCGGTGCGTATCATCGGCATTGGGTTTACCACCTGGCCAGCCGGTAATGGTATGTTGTACCCAATTAAATACTTCAATGTTAATATCATACGCTTGACCATAACGGGCAAGCAATTCACTAAGTCCATTTTCATTGTAGTCCTCGTTGGTAAGCATGAGAATTGATTTCTCCAGCGACAAAGCCAAACTAGTGACCGCTTTTTTGATCATGGAATTGTTCCATTCAACCGAATCAAACAGCCAAGGAGTCTTTCGTCTGCTAAGGCCCGCCGCGCAAGACTCATCCATTACAAAATGTACATTAGGGTGTCCTTGTAAATAGGATGCCGGAATGTGTTCCGCTACAGGCCCTTCCACGGCTTGACGTACAATGGGTGACTTATGCTCGCCCCAAGCAATAAGGACAACACGCTTCGCCTGCATGATTTGTTTTATACCCATGGTAATGGCTTTGCGTGGCACATTGGCAATACCACCAAAATCCTGGCCAGCATCGGAACGGGTTGTAAAATCAAGGGTGATTAACCGGGTCAGCGAATTCACGTGAGAGCCTGGCTCATTAAAACCAATGTGTCCGTTTCGACCTATGCCCAATAATTGAAAATCAAGTCCACCGACTTCATTAATGCTTGCCTCATAACTTTTACAAAAGCTTTTGATGGACTCCATCGGCACTGTTCCATCTGGAACGTGGTATTGGTTCTTCGGAATATCAACATGATTAAATAAATTTTCTTCCATGAACCAATGGTAACTCTGGGGCGCTGATGCGGGCATTGGGTAATATTCATCGAGATTAAATGAAATTACATTCTTAAAGCTCAGGCCTTCGTCCTTATGTAGCCGGATCAGTTCTACGTAAACTTTTTTTGGCGAAGACCCCGTGGCCAATCCAAGAACGGCAGGTTTGCCTTCTTTTTGTTTTTGCCGAATCAATTCAGCGATTTCGTGAGCAACCGATTTGGATGCCTGATCAGCCGAATCAAAAATGGAGATAGGAATCTTTTCAAAATTGATGTGAAGTGTGTTTCCGTTAGGCATAATTTAAAATTTTTAATTATTTGATTAGATGATAACAGGCTTGTACGTTACATTTTGGCCATTTTCCTTCTGCTCACTAAGTTTTACATACGAATCTAAATTTTGACGGGTGACTATCTCAAGAGGAAACAAATTCATATGCACAGCCTCCTTCTTAAACACCAGATAGTTCGCCAAGCAACTAATCCCGAGAAATGCTTGTTGTTGAGGTTTTTGGTGAATTAAGAAATCAATTATTCCATCTTTCATGTATTCGGTGTTTTCTTTCAACAAATCATAGCCTACAAGGCGGACATTATTTTTTCTATGATTTTTTAAAAGAGTTGCTGCAGTGGTCGTTCCGTGAGAGGAACTAACGAAAACACCTTTCAAGTGGGGATCTGATACCAGATTTGCCAACTTCTTTTTGAATGAGAAGTCAGAAGAGCTTGTTCGGTTAAGTGACACAACATCAGCCTTGCTTTCAAAAGTCTCATTAATATATTCCTTAAACCCTTTTTCTTTTTCCAAGAAGTGGACGGAATCTTCCAAATCCTCATCAACGTGCAGCACACCAAACTTGGCGGGTAAAGATTGCCCCATACAAATCAATTCTGCTGCAACCCTCCCACTTTGATACAAATCTTGGCCGATAAAACAAAGTGCCTTGGACTCTTTAATATTCGTGTTAAACAAGACAAAGGGAATTTTTTTTTGATGGCAGGCTTCAAAGAAAGGTAGGGTTTCATGATAAAAGATAGGCGCTATTAGTACCCCATCTGGTCTTGATTCTAGTACTTTCGCAGCCGCTTTTTCAAAGGAATGCTTATGCAACATTTCAAATGGAAAAGTTACCAATTTTATGTTGTAGTGCTGCCATTCATTTTCGGCCTGAAACATTCCTAATCTGGCAATTCCCCAGTAAGGATCTTGATCCGGGTCGGGTAACAGGATAGCAATTCTATAAGAGCGGTTCGAGCCAAGCAATCGTGCAATGAGGTTAGGCTTGTACTCGTTTTTGCTCAATACCTCCATGACTTTCTTCAAAGCAACGGCTGAGACTTTCCCGCGATTATGCAGCACCCGATCCACAGTGCCTACAGACACACCCGAAGCATGGGCAATGTCCTTTATCCGGAAGTTTTTCTTCTCCACTTCGATTTTTTTGTGAAAATAGGATTTTTCAGTTTAAAACCCTGTAAATATATGTGTGCGCACACAATAATATTGTGTGCGCACACATTTTTATTTTTTTCTTTGCTTTATCCAGTTTTAACGGTAGGTTTATGGTGTAATCATAAAAACCTTAACCTAATAAATAAAAAATATGCAAGTGAAACTCTACCGAATCTGCGTGTTGGCGGCCGCCCTAACAGGTCTGCTATCAATCACTGTGCTGGCCCAGGGGCACCTTGTTACCGGGACTGTAAAAGACCCCAATGGAATAACCGTGCCAGGGGCAAATGTAATTGTGAAAGGAACCTCTACCGGTACCGTCACAGATGATGTTGGGAAATTCTCCATAAGCGTATCCGGAGATAATGCAATTTTAGTCATCTCCTTTATAGGGTTTGACACCAAGGAAGTACCGGTGGGGACACAATCATCGCTTGATGTTACAATAAATGAGGATGCCTCAACACTTGGAGAGGTGGTAGTAACTGCGCTGGGCGTGGCAAGGGAGACGAAGACTTTAGTCTATGCTACGCAAACGGTACCTACCGCTCAACTGACAGAAGTGCGCGACCAGAACAACATTTTGAACTCCCTTTCAGGGAAAGTCGCCAATGCACAGATCAACCAAGGCTCAGGTGGTCCCGGCAGTGGCGCAAGAATTGTGTTACGTGGTAACCGCTCCATACAGGGCAGCAATAATGCCCTGATTGTGGTTGACGGTGTACCTATTAATAATAACACAGCCCCAGGGGCAGCAAGCAGTGATTTTGGTTCGGTTCAACCTTCTGATGGTATTTCCAATATCAATCCTGACGATATTGAATCCATGACTATTTTACGTGGTGCTTCGGCTGCGGCATTGTACGGAAGCCAGGCAGGTAACGGTGTGATCGTAATAACTACTAAGAAGGGAACTAAAGAAAAGATGTCAGTTACGGTCAATTCTGGCGTTACAACCAATAGCCCGTTTGCCCTTCCAAATGTTCAAAATACGTATGGTCAAGGTAATAATGGCCTAATTGACAGCTCGGTAGGTGCCAGTTGGGGTGCACAAATGAATGGCCAATCCTATACTAATTCTCTAGGAAAATCCAGTAATTACTCAGCTCAGCCAAATAACATAAGAGATTTTTTTAGAACAGGGGTTAGCACGAATAATTCGATTGGGATACAAGGTGGATCAGAAAAAATGCAGACTTATTTATCCTATACAAATAACACTATCCAAGGTATAATTCCTACAAATAATTTAAACAGGAATACAGTCAATTTACGTATTACCAACCAAGTTACTAAAAAGTTTTCTACCGATGCCAAGATTACCTTCATTAGCCAGACGATTGCCAATAGGCCTCGAACAGGGGAAGAAAACTCACCGGTAATTGATGCGTATGAAATGCCACGCAATATGAGCATAGCAGATGCCAAACAATCCGAACTGATAAATAGTGCAGGCTTACCAGCACCCACTAATTATCCTTCCACTTTAAGTTCGATCTACCAAAACCCTTATTGGATGATCAACAGAACTCATATTAATGAAAACAGAACTAGGGTGATTGGTAACGTTTCGGCAAAATACCAATTCAATAGTTGGCTTTCATTGAAAGGGCGGGCGACCTTGGACAAGTATTATGACCAAAATAACCAAATTTATTCTGTCGGCACTCTTCTATGGGCCTCCAATGCTGGTGGCCAATTTAGTCAAGCTAGAAATACCACTACCCAACAATGGTACGATTTGACGCTTGCAGGCGAAAATAAGATAACTAAAGATTTAAAGGTAAATTATCTAGCAGGAGGAATTTTTCAGGATCAGCTGTATGATTTCCTTACCGTAAATGCCAATGGTTTGAACGTGCCCAATCAGTTCAACCTTGCTTTTGCCACTTCACCACAACCTGTAACATCCTATACAGAAATTCAGACGCAATCCGTATTTGCCCAGACTAGTTTTTCTTTTAAAGAATATCTTTTTTTAGAGGCCAGTATGCGCCACGAATGGGATTCACGTCTTCCTAAACCCTACACCATTACTTATCCGTCAGTTGGGTTATCCGGCATCATATCCGATATGGTCACTCTACCTAAGGTCATATCATTTTTAAAGTTAAGTGCCAATTATGCCAAAGTGGGTAATGGAGGGCAACCTCAGATTCTCCAAAATACATACAATTATTCACAGGGGACAGGAAGCGGGTTTTTATCAAGAACGGGGACACAAGCCCTTCCTGGGTTAAAACCTGAGATTGTTACGAATCAAGAAATTGCAATTGACGCGCGGTTTATCGAAAATCGGGTTGGATTTTCCTTGACCTTTTATAAAAGCAACTCAACCAATCAACTACTACAACTTAATCAACCCGTAGGCACTGGCTTTACCTATAAGTATATCAATGCTGGAAACATACAAAACTCGGGGTTCGAACTCGTGGTGAATGCCACACCAATTAAGACTAATGACTTCAGTTGGGATATTGGTCTTAACTTTTCTAAAAATGTTAATAAAATAATAGCCCTTGATCCCAATATCCCGATTGCCTATTTGGGAGGAAATGCCGGATATGCCAGGACTGCTACCCCAATTGTGGAAACCGGGGGGAGCTATGGTGATCTAGTGTCATTGCATTGGCAAAGGAATTCTGCTGGACAATTTGTAGTAGATGGCAAGGGCTTACCTATTGCTAGCACTACTCAATCTTACTTGGGAAGCTTCAATCCAAAAGCACTTATTGGGTTAACCAATACTTTTAACTACAAGAAGTTCTCCTTGCGAGTATTAATAGATGGCAGGGTTGGAGGGGTCATCCTCGATGGAACAGAAATGAACTTAGCATTTAGTGGGATATCGAAAATAACGGATCAGCATCGGACTGATGCATGGAATCTTGGAGGAGTTGATGTAAATGGCCAAAAGGTAGCCGCTATGGTTACCGCTCAACAATTCTGGCAAGCAGGAGCTGCATCGACAACAGGTCAACGCTATGGTGTCGGAGAATTTTTTGCTTATGACGCTACTAATTTCAGGGTAAGGGAACTTTCCATTGGTTACAGTGTTCCAGTGCCTTCCAATTTTATTTTCAAATCGGTTAGGATTTCAGCCGTTGCTCGGAACCTCTTTTGGCTCTACCGTGGCTCTTCCCTACTTGATATTCCTGGCTTAGGTAAGCGTAAAATGCAAATCGATCCGGATATGAGTCTTGGCAATGGCAACTTTCAAGGTGTTCAGTACGGAACAATGCCTTCAACCAGAAGTTTAGGATTTAATCTAAAACTTACCTTCTGATGTTAAAAAATAATAAACATAAGGGAATATGATAAAAACCTCTAAAATGAAGAATATGAAAAGTATAAAACTTTTAAAAATCAGGCCACAAAGCATAATCCTTTTAGGGATTCTTGTTGTGATAATGTCCTGCACTAAGGATTATCCAAATGTCAATACCAATAAGACGGCTATAACATCCACAGGGCCTGCCCAACTTGGATTCTTTATGGCACGAGCAGAGTCAACAGCACCTAATAGTCAATGGAATTACCAAGTTGCGCAGAATCTTTTTTCTGATCAATACGCGCAGTATTTTGCTTGTGAGGCAACTTACTTTGGTTCAGACCGGTTGGTTATTAATCAAAGCTGGGTTGGGGCTGCGTTCAACCCCATGTATGGTACCGTTGTACCCGCCTTGCAGACTTTATTTGCAAGTACAGATTCTACTTCTGCCGAATACCAGATCGCCAGTATTTGGTGGGTTTATACTTTTCATCGGGTGACTGACTATTGGGGGCCAATTCCTTATTTTAAAGCAGGTCAGTCAGGCACAACTGTACCCTACGATGCTCAAGATAAAATCTATGCTGATTTCTTCAAAAGATTATCCACGGCTACCTCTATTTTAGCAAATCATACAAGCGAAACACCTTATGGAAGTTTTGATCTAGTTTTTGGTGGCAATGTGAACAACTGGATAAAATTTGCGAACTCGCTGCGCTTGCGATTGGCGCTTCGTATATCCAACGTTGATCCCACTAATGCAAAAGCCGAAGCAGAAGCGGCAGTGTCTGGTGGTGTGATGTTAAAAAGCCCTGATGATGATGCCTTTGTACAAAGAAGTGTTGTAAATGGTGATGGAAATGGCCTTTCAATAATGGAATGGAATGAATTCAGAATGAGTGCTTCAATGGAATCTGTCCTTAAAGGATATAAAGATCCTCGCCTTCAAATTTACTACATGCCTTCAACAGTTACCGGAGATTATGAAGGGCTGCGTAATGGCCTTTCAGTTAAGCAATTGACTGATCCTAGTGGCCTGAATGGTTATGCCTATAATTCTCATCACGGTGCCCAATGGTCTCCTCCTAGTTACATAGGTGGGGTAGCCCCAAATACCGTTACAGGAATAGGAACCTATCTTGCTACTCACCAAAAGGTAATGATTACTGCTGAGTCATACTTCTTGAGGGCAGAAGGAGCCATAAAAGGCTGGAACATGGGCGGGACTGCTCAAAGTCTTTACAATGCTGGCATAGCGAATTCATTCCTAGAATGGGGGATTTCCGAAGATCCAACGTCATATACCAATAGCACAAACGTACCTATTGCACCCAACGATTTTCTTAACTCGCCACCAATGACTAACATACCCGTTGCATTTGGAAGTACTCAGGCTATTCAACTTGAACAAATCGCTACCCAAAAATGGATATCATTGTACCCTGATGGCATGGAGGGTTGGGCTGATTATAGACGCAGCAAGCTGGTAAAACTATATCCTGTCGCTAACTCTGATAATCCGCTCATTACCAACACCAGTACACAGTGGCTGAGAAGGATTCCTTTTCTCCTGTCCGAAAAACAATCGAATGCAGCCGCAGTCACAGCCGCTGTGTCTCTTTTGGGTTCAGGCGGAGACACTGAAATGACACCACTATGGTGGGACAAAAATTAAAAATAGTGTTTAGTGCACTAATTAGAGGGCCGGTGAAAATGACCGGCCTTCTTTGTTTCATTAATTCATTATTAAGATGAAGATAAGTTATTTTAGGGTGGCCATGACTTTAGGACTTCTGTTATTAGTGACAGGCGTTATCAAAGGCGTATGGAGCGGGGTAAATACGGCCTCCTTCTTTTTTATCTCAGGATTAATTTTGTTAGCCATTTCATTCCAGGGATTCAAAGCACTCAATGGGTTTTCCTACACACTTTGGATACTCACGGCAGTAACTTCTTCGCTCTATTTTCCTTCTTTCTTTATAGGGGTGGGTGATTTTTCTTTTAAGCTGTTGATCATTCCCCTGCTGCAAATGATCATGTTTGGTGTGGGATCGACAATGAGCTTTCACGATTTTATGGGCATAGCGAAAATGCCAAAAGGCGTGCTTATTGGAATCACCTGTCATTTCACCATCATGCCATTGGTTGGTTATTCTTTGGCAAAATTCTTTGGGTTCCCTCCAGAGATTGCAGCGGGGCTTATCTTAGTTGGCTCTGTGCCGTGCGGTTTAGCATCAAATGTAATGTCCTATCTCGCTGGTGCTAATGTAGCCTTATCGGTTACCCTTACCGCAGTATCAACGTTGCTTTCCCCGCTAGCCACTCCGTTTCTTATGCAGCTATTGGCCGGTGAGTATGTGAAAGTCGAGTTTTCAGCCATGATGTGGGACATCACCAAGATCGTAATCCTTCCGGTTGGTGTGGGCTTGTTGTTTAATCATTTTGTAAGCAGCAAATTCAAATGGCTGAACAAAATCATGCCCATTGTTTCGATGGTCTCCATTGCCGCCATCATTACCATCATCACCGCAGCGGGCCGCGATAGTTTGTTGAATGTTGGTCTACTTTTGGTGCTTGCCTGCCTGTTGCACAACACTTTTGGATATCTTCTTGGATTCGGTGCTTGTAAATTATTGGGCATGAATGAAAGAACGTGTCGCACCATTGCCATCGAAGTAGGGTTGCAAAATGCAGGGCTTGCTTCAGGGCTTGCCTTGGGGATGGGTAAAGTGGCCACCGTTGGTTTGGCACCCGCCATCTTTGGGCCGCTGATGAATGTTACCGGTTCTTCCCTGGCTACTTGGTGGCACAATAAACCAGTTAAAGACTAAACATAAAATCATGAGAAAATTATTGATGTTGATAGGGATACTGATTTATATGAATTGTTGCCCAGTTCTTTTTGCGCAACAACTTGATCGCGAGCAAGTGATTTTTCTTACGCAAGAATGGACGGGCGAACGATTTGTTGATGGCAGGCCAAAAGTTCCGGATGCTATTATTAAACGGATGAAAAATGTAGCTATTGAGGAAGCCTGGGGCATATTGAAAAACAAGGGGTTTAACAATCAGTATGCCGGCAATTGGCTACGGCTTCGTGATGACGAGCCTTTTGTAGGACGCGCATTAACGGCACAATATATGCCCCTTCGCCCTGATCTTCAGGCACGAATGGTAGAAAAAGGAAAAAAAGAAGGACGGGTAGGCCCGATGAATTCATGGCCGATTGATATGCTGCAAAAGGGAGATGTGTATGTGGCCGATTGCTTTGAGAAAATAAAAGATGGAACGTTGATTGGCGATAACCTTGGTAATTCAATTTTTTCCAAAACAGGGACAGGTGTAATTTTCGATGCCGCTGCCCGCGACATCGATGGGCTAAGTGCTATCCCCGGATTCAATGCCTACGTGCGCGGATGGCATCCTACATTTTTGCAAGAAACCATGTTGATCGGCATAAACCACCCACTCATCATTGGTGAAGTAACTGTATTGCCTGGTGATGTTGTGTTAGCTCGGAAAGAAGGTGTTGTCTTTATTCCTGCGCATTTGGCGGAGGAAGTTGTGATCAACGCTGAGTTCATTCAACTTCGCGACAAGTTTGCGATCAGCAAATTAAAAGCAGGAATTTATACCCCAGGGCAAATAGATTCTGCTTGGACTGACGAAATCAAGAAAGATTTTTTGAATTGGGTGAAGGCGAATCCGGGGCTTGTTCCACTTACGCAGCAAGAGCTTGATAATTTTACGAAAGGCAGAACATGGTAAGCTAATTTGACTGTAAATAATTCCGTGTGCGTCAGGATCGGTTAACAAAATAGTATTTTAAAAAGATAAATATAAATCGCGATGAAAATAGTTATCACTTCCGCTTTACTCTTTTTGGCAAGCTTCTCAACGAATGCCCAAACTATTGACCTCCTCATCAAAAACGGACATGTCATTGATCCTAAAAATAATATTGATGCTGTGATGGATATTGCTATCACTGATCACAAAATTTCTGAAGTAGGTTCTAAAATTTCAAGAGCCGCAAAAAAAACAATCGATGCTACTGGCCTTTATGTAGTGCCTGGACTGATCGACATCCACGGACATCATTATTTTGGAACAACACAAGACGCTTACCTCAGCGATAGTTATACTGCCTTGCCTCCTGACGGGTTTACCTTTCGCTCAGGGGTAACGACAGTGGTAGATGCAGGTGGAGCAGGCTGGAGGAACTTTCCCGATTTTAAAAACAAGGCATTTGCAAATTCAAAGACCCGAATGTTTGCCTTTATAAATATTGTGGGGTCAGGAATGCGTGGTGGCGCCTATGAGCAAAACCTTGCCGATATGGACCCCAAGCTCACGGCTATGGCAGCCAAACAATATCCTGACCTTATTGTAGGAATAAAATTAGCGCATTATATCGGCTCCGACTGGACACCAACCGAACGCGCAGTTAAAGCAGGTGAACTAGCGGGCATTCCTGTAATGATTGACTTTGGATCCGCAGAACCTTTATTGTCTTGGGAGACTTTACTGTTACAGAAATTAAGGCCGGGTGACATACTCACTCACTGCTTTGGTCAGACGAAAGGAAGAATGCACGTGGTTGAAAATGGAAAAGTTCAATCCTATGCAATCGAAGGACAGAAGCGAGGTATTATTTTCGATGTTGGTCACGGAGGCGGAAGTTTTATGTTTGAACAAGCCATCCCCGCCATTAAACAGGGCTTTAAGCCTAACTCCATCAGCACTGATTTGCATACAGGCAGCATGAATGCTGGCATGAAGGACATGACGAACGTGATGTCAAAGCTACTAAACATAGGGATGACTTTTAACGAAGTGATTGCCTGTTCAACCTGGAATCCCGCACAAGAGATCAACAAAAAAGAGCTTGGCCACTTGACCGTTGGCGCTCCTGCCGATGTTGCTTTGCTCAGTTTTGATAAAGGCACTTATGGCTTTGTTGACGTTGGCGGTTTCAAAGTGATTGGCAACAATAAATTAACCTGTCAAATGACACTTTTAAATGGAGAGATAATGTGGGATTTAAACGGCCTTGCGGCAATTCAGTACAAATAAAACTTCTAAATCCATGAACCCTTCAATAGTGCGATCACCACTATTTCTGATTTTTGCTTTTGTTGTTCTCACGCAGTGTGAACCCAATTCAGATTTACCCAAAGGTGATTCTGACAACGGAGGTCTTTTTGTGCCCGATGGGTTTGAGGTTGTCGTAGTTGCGGATAGTCTTGGGAGCACGCGCCATTTAGCAGTGAATGATAATGACGACATCTATGTAAAAATGCGTGGAGGAAAACCATACGGACTTGTTGGACTTCGCGATGTGAATCATGACGGAAAAGCTGATAGCATAAAGTATTTCGGAAACTACGAAGACAAAGGAAACTATGGAACGGCCATGCGAATTCATCATGGTTACATGTATTTCAGCACTGCGGGTGAAGTGTACAGAATCAAATTATCAAGCAACAAATTGGTGCAAAATGAAAAACCTGAAATGATCGTGTTCGATGATTACAAAAATGACAAGCACGGGTATGAACATATCGCCAAACCAATTGCATTGGATGAAGGAGGAAATTTGTACGTCCCTTTTGGCGCACCGGGTGATGTGTGCCAGAAATTAAATCGGATTCCAGGGGCTCCAGGAGAAGATCCCTGCTCACAACTGGAAGAACATGGCGGCATTTGGAAATTTGACGCCAACAAACCTGGCCAGACACAAAAGGACGGAAAGCGCTATGCCACCGGCATTCGCAGTATAGTGGCGATGGATTGGAACAAAGCAGACCGTACGTTGTATATCGTAGCTCATGGACGAGACGATCTGAATTCGCGAAATGCAAACCTTTTTACGCGGTGGCAAAGTGCCATGCTTCCTGCTGAGGAATTTCTTAAAATAAAAGAAGGTGACAATGCCGGTTGGCCTTACTATTACTATGATCCTATTAAAGGAAAACGTATGCTTAACCCCGAATATGGTGGAGATGGAACCAAAGAAGGCAAGGGCAGCGAGTATATCCAACCCTTGATCGGGTTCCCTGCGCATTGGGCTCCCAACGATCTTTTCTTTTATACCGGAGATCAATTTCCCTATCATTACAAAAACGGGGCATTCATTGCGTTTCACGGCTCAACCAATCGTGCCCCCTATCCACAAGCCGGATATTTTATTGCTTTCGTGCCATTTAAGGATGGCAAACCAACAGGCAACTGGGAGGTATTTGCCGATGGGTTCGTGGGCGAAAAGCCGATCGCTGACGTAAGCGATGCGACATATCGGCCTATGGCTATAGCAATGGGGCCGGATGGTTCGTTGTATATATCCGAAACAGTGAAGGGTAAAATCTGGCGCATAATGTTTAAAGGCGACAAAAAGAATTTTGGTGAGACGACTCTTGCCAAAATGGAGCTAAGAAAAAATCTTCCTCACATACGAACTCCAGACGAAATATCCGACAACCTTCAGAAAGATAAGGCCATCGGTGGCGAAAAAATATATGCAACCTATTGTGCACCTTGTCATCAGGGAAATGGAAAGGGCGCAGCAGGTCGATTCCCTCCAGTAGCTCACTCCTCCTGGGTAACAGGAAATAAAGCTAAACTCATCAATATCATTTTAAATGGTCTTGTAGGAAATATAGAAGTCGGTGGCACAGGTTATAATGGTGTGATGCCCAAACATAGTTTTCTAACGGATAGTGAAATTGCTGAGGTGCTGACTTTTATCCGTCAAAACTTTGAGAATAAAACAACCGCGATAACAGAAGAAGAAGTTAAAACAATTCGACAGAATAGTAAGCTTTAAATAAACATCAATAACTTAAACTCAACTACAATGAAGACAAACAGAAGAACAATTTTCAAGAAAATCATTGCAGGCACAGCAGGTCTTTTCGGTCTTACAATTGCAAATGCTGGCGTTTTTCAAAACGAGGAAAACAATGATGCGATCAACACCGGAGATGTAATCCTCGATCAAGAGATTCCCCTTTTCTCCAGTTCGCAAACGTATGGTGGTCTCGTCTACATTGCCGGAAAAGGAGCCCATTTTGAAGGAGACATCACTTCCCACACCAAGCACGTTCTAGACGAACTCAAGAAAGAATTGGAAAAAGCTGGGTCATCAATGGAAAGGGTATTAAAAGTAAATGTTTATCTCAATGACTTGAAGGATTATAAGGCCATGAATGAAGTCTTCAGAGGTAAGTTTGGAAAAAACCCTCCAGTCCGCACCACCATCGCGGCAGCTGGGGGTATTCCTGGGGATTCATTGGTAGAGATTGATTGTATTGCCGCGCTTAACGACAAATAAGATGAATAAAAGGAGAGAAATATTAAAAGGTATCGCTACCCTACCCCTGCTAGGGTTGACGGCAAGCGATCTGCTTGCAAGGCCTGCTGAAGAAAAAGATTTTAACCGCGATTTTTTCAAAGAGCTTGGCGTTCGTACTTTTATCAATGCTGCGGGCACCTACACTGCTTTGACAGCATCACTCCCCCACCCGGAAGTAATTGATGCTATCAACTACTCAGCGCTGCAGTTTGTAAATTTGGAAGAGCTGCAGGATAAAGTTGGTGAACGATTGGCTGAGTTGCTCAAGTGCGAAGCCGCCATGGTGACCGCAGGGGCAGCATCTGCCATTACCCTTGGAACCGCTGGTGTAATAACCGGAGCTGACTTTGCAAAGGCTGACCAAATTCCAACGGATATGACCGGATTAAAGACCGAAGTGATTATGCAAAAAGCCCACCGGATTGGATACGCTCATGCGATCCGGAATTGTGGAGTAAAAATTATTGAAGTGGGAACCAGAAAAGAATTAGAGACCGCCATCAACGACAAAACGGCAATGCTCTGGTTTTTGAATGCAAATAATTTTTTAGGGAAAATAAAAGATACTGAATTCGTGGAAGTGGCAAAAAAATATAATATCCCCTGTATGAATGACTGTGCCGCTGATGTTCCGCCCGTTGAGAATTTATGGAAGTACACTCAAATGGGTTTTGATCTGGTTTGCTTTTCTGGTGGCAAAGGATTACGCGGGCCACAAAGTGCAGGCCTCTTACTAGGTAAAAAAGATCTGATCGCTGCTGCTCGAAAAAATGCTCCGCCTAATGGAAGTACCGTGGGGCGAGGAATGAAGGTCAATAAAGAGGAAATCTTAGGTATGCTCGTAGCCATCGAAGTGTATTTGAATAGAGACCACAAGGCTGATTGGACATTGTGGGAAAATCAAGTCAAAATGATTAGCGATGCCGCCCTATCTGTGCCTGGCGTGACCCCTGAAATCCACGTACCCGAAGTGGCTAACCACGTACCCTCCATTCGTTTGAGGTGGGATCAAACTAAAATTAAGATTACGCCCGATGCGGCTCGTGACGCGCTACGCAACGGACATCCATCGATCGAGACCGTTGGTGGAAGCGAGTCCCTGGATATGACCACTTGGATGATGATCCCTGGCGAAGAGCGGATAGTAGCAAAGCGGGTTAATGAAATCCTCTCAGATGCAGCTGGATCTACACCAAAATAGTTTCATCACCTATCAGAAAATTGTATGGCTTCCTATTATCTCGCTCTCTTCTTGGCCATGACTGTTTTGAATCACCCAAGAAAAAGCAGCAAGACGTACAGCGTCAAAGCAATTCAAGACGAACTCCTGCTCAATGGGAAAGGAGACAACGCACTTTGGGAAAACGCAATTGAGCTTTCTGATTTTATCTACCCCTGGGAAAATGAGAAAGCTCCTTTCACGTCATTTAAGGCAGTGCACAATAGCGACTGGCTGTATTGCTTATTTACCGTAAAAGATGTGAACGTAAACATTTATGTGGAGAGGAATGATAAGACAGATGTATTGAACTGTGATCGGGTTGAAATATTTTTTAAGCGGGCGGACATCACATCTCCATACTTTGGCCTTGAGGTCGACCCATTGGGAAGGGTGTACGATTATCAGGCTGAGTTTACTAGAAAATTTAATGCCGCATGGTCGTGGCCATCAGGGCAATTGATCATCAAAACTTCCCGAACCGGGGATGGGTACATTGTTGAAATTGCGATCGGAAAATCTTCTCTGCGCGAGCTCGGGCTTTTAAAAAATAATACCCTTCAGGCTGGATTGTATCGCGCCAATTGTATAAATCTTGTTGGAAACAAAGCCACCATGAAGTGGATCAGTTGGGCAACGCCAGATTCACCTACGCCTGATTTTCATATCCCTTCATCCTTTGGGGTTCTTACATTGAAGGAATAACTATAGCAAGGTATTTTTTAAACCCATTTATAACTTTCATTTTACTAAAAACAAAAAGAAATTTGGAATAGGCATAAGGGGAAAAGCCTTGAATTATGATCCTTGATTAGATATATTTGTTTAGTTCAATTATTCACCGAAGGCAATGAATATCTCACTTCTAGGTTTAAAGTACATTTTCTTATTGATCACCGTAGAATTGATTTTTTCTCGTTGCGAGCATAGTTCTTCTTTGTCTGGTGATTCTGACTCCATTGATTTCAATCTTCATATCCGCCCTATCCTATCCGATCGCTGCTTCAAGTGCCACGGCCCCGATGCCAAACAACGAAAAGCTAATTTGCGATTGGATTCTCCTGAAGGTGCCTATGCGGCTTTAAAAGAAAATCCCTCCCAACATGCCATTGTTCCTGGAGATCCTGATGCATCAATCGTTTACTTACGAATTTCTTCACCAGACACATCAGAAGTAATGCCTCCGGTTCGCTCTAACCTAAAGTTGAATTCAGATGAAATTGATGTGATTAAGAAATGGATTGGTCAAGGTGCTAAATACAAACCGCATTGGGCTTTTATTCCTCCTAAGAAAAGTCCGCTCCCAAAAGTTGAAAATACCAAATGGCCAAAAAATGAAATTGATTATTTCACATTAGCTGTCATGGACAACAACAACTTGCAACCCAACCCAGAAGCAGACAAAGAACGATTATTAAAACGATTAAGCCTTGACATCATCGGCCTCCCCCCTTCCGTATTGACACAAAATGATTTTTTAAAAAACGATGCGGAAAACGCGTACGAGAAAATAGTTGATCATTTACTGACCCAACCTCAGTACGGAGAAAAAATGGCTGTTTACTGGATGGATATTGCGCGCTATGCCGATACGCACGGCTATCAGGACGATGGCTTACGTACCATGTGGCCATGGCGTGATTGGGTTATTCATGCCTTTAATGAAAATTATCCGTACGATGAATTTGTGACTTGGCAACTGGCCGGAGACTTATTGCAGAATCCAACTAAAGAACAATTATTGGCCACGGGGTTCAACCGCAACCACAAGATCACGCAGGAAGGCGGTGTGATCGATGAAGAGTATAGGATAGAGTATGTCACCGATCGGACCAATACCTTTGGTAAAGCCTTTCTTGCCCTTACCTTTGAATGCGCCAAATGCCACGACCACAAATACGATCCCATCGCCCAAAAAGATTATTATAGCACGTTTGCTTTCTTCAACCAAGTTCCTGAGAAGGGCTTGGTGGGTGACATCAGCTTAGGTTCATTGGCTGACCCTCCGAAAATAAAAATCAATTCCGATGAGGTAGCCAATATTTTTTCCTTCATCAACAAAAAAGATACCGCTGCAGTGGAGGTGATGGTGATGCAAGACAAGCCGACCAAACGGCCAACACATGTTTTGAAGCGCGGGGTATATGATGCCCCGGGCGATTTGGTAAGTATTGGGTTGCCTTCCGCCATCCTTCCATTCGATTCCTTGAAATATGGGAGCAACCGGCTCGGGTTAGCAAAATGGTTGGTTGATAAAAAAAATCCACTCACCTCCCGCGTTTTCGTAAACAGGATGTGGCAAGAATTTTTTGGAAGGGGGCTTGTAAAAACATCGGGGGATTTTGGAATGCAAGGAGAAATGCCCTCGCACCCACAATTGCTCGATTGGTTGGCGATTGATTTTATGGAAAATGGCTGGAACATCAAGCGGTTGGTTAAACAGATTGTAATGTCCTCCACCTATCGGCAATCCTCGAAAGTGACGAAAGAAAAAATTGCGGCCGACCCGGAAAATATTTTTCTTTCCCGTGCACCTCGCCTACGGATGACTGCCGAAGCAATTCGTGATCTTGCCCTCTCAAGCAGCGGGCTTTTGGTGAAAGAAATTGGTGGCCCCAGTGTGAAACCCTATCAACCGAAAGGGATTTGGGAGGCCTCAACCTCCGGACGAGGCCTGTCCCGTTATATTCAGGATCATGGCGATAAATTGTACCGCAGGGGATTGTACAGTTTCATCAAGCGCACCGTGCCTCCTCCTGTTATGCTGGTGTTTGATGCTAGCAACCGCGATCAATGTGAAGTAAACCGTATGCGGACTAGTACCCCGCTGCAGGCTTTGGTGTTGATGAACGATCCCCTCATTCTTGAATCGGCAAGGGTAATGGCCGAGCGGTTGATGGACGAGAAGATTTCTAATCAAGAAAAAATTGACCACGCTTTCCGTTCGATCATATGTCGCCAACCCAAAAAAGAGGAACTTGATATCTTGATGTGTTATTTACAACATGAGCTAAAACTATTCGGACAATCAAAAGAGAAAGCTGACCAGTGTATCAATGCCGGTGAATACCCGCATAGAAAAACGAGTGATGCCGCCACATTGGCAGCTTTAATGCAAGTCATCCACACGATTTACAATATGGAGGAAGCCATTACCAAAACCTGAATTTATGGGGAATGAATTTTTAGAAAATCGATTTCATGTTAACCGAAGACATTTCTTAGGGAAGTTGAGCATGGGTCTCGGCTCGGTGGCACTGGGGTCGTTACTCATTCCCGATTTATTCAAAAATGACGAAAATGATGCTGCCGCATTTTCAGGCTTGTCTCACTTCGCACCAAAAGCTAAACGAATTATTTATCTATTTCAAAATGGAGCACCTTCGCAATTGGAAAGCTTTGATTACAAACCGCTGCTCAACCAGATGGCAGGTCAAGATTTGCCGGAGTCAATAAGAAACGGCCAGCGCTTAACGGGCATGACTTCGAATCAAGCTAAGTTTCCGTTAGTTGGTTCTCATTTTTCTTTCAAACAATATGGTCAATCAGGAACCTGGGTAAGCGAACTTTTCCCCAACATGGCCAAAATTGTTGATGAGATGTGCGTGATCAAATCCATGCACACCGATGCCATTAATCATGACCCGGCCTTGACCTTTATGCAGACTGGCGCCCAACAAGGAAACCGACCAAGCATGGGCGCTTGGCTCAGCTATGGCCTCGGCAGCGAAAATAAAAACCTGCCTGCCTTTTGTGTTTTGCTTTCGCGGGGAAGAGGCAACGGCCAAGGTGTTTACTCCAAGTTGTGGACAAACGGTTTTTTAGATAGTATTCATCAGGGCGTTCAATTCAGCAGCAGCGAAGAACGTATCCTTTACCTTCAAGATCCCAAAGGGCGAGATCGCGAAGCGAGCCGCAAGATGTTGGATCATCTCAGTGAACTCAACAATCTGAATTATGAAGAGTTTGGAGACCCCGAAATTCAAACACGAATAAAACAATATGAAATGGCCTATCGCATGCAAACGGCCGTGCCGGAACTGTCCGATCTAACGAAAGAGCCTGACCGTATAATCAAAATGTATGGAGCAGATTGTTTAGTTCCAGGAACCTATGCTTCAAATTGCTTGATGGCCCGAAAACTTTCAGAAGCAGGCGTACGGTTTGTACAACTTTACCATCAGGGGTGGGACCAACATGGGAATTTAGTGGGCGAGATGCCTCTGCAAGCACAAGATGTGGATCGTGCAACTGCGGGATTGGTGATGGACTTAAAACAGCGTGGGTTGCTGGACGAAACATTGGTGATCTGGGGCGGTGAGTTTGGACGAACGAATTATTGCCAAGGTGATCTTTCAAAAGATAACTATGGACGCGACCATCACCCCAGATGTTATTCGATCTGGATGGCCGGTGGGGGTGTCAAGCCAGGCCTCGTCTATGGAGAATCGGATGAGTTTGGGTACAACATTGTTAAAGATCCTGTGCATGTAAATGATTTTCACGCCACCGTCTTACACCTAATGGGCCTCAATCACGAAAAACTTACCTTCAAGCATCTTGGAAGACGATACCGGTTGACGGATGTGGCGGGTAAGGTAGTGCATGGTGTATTAGCCTAACTGATGAGCAGGATCAAGAACATTTTGGTCAGTTTGATCTTTTGTATTCAAGTACTGCTTACTTTCTTTTTATTTGTTGGCGATAAAGTTAAGCTGCCGGTATGGTTGCAGGTAATGGGGCGACTCCATCCACTAATCCTTCACCTTCCTATCGGGCTGTCACTATTTTTTTTAATCCTTCTACTCCTCCCCCAGCGAATTGATCTTGAACGCGAAACACTGAGTAGAATAACATTCATCGTTCTGCTGTTTACTTCATTCACCGCATCCCTGACAGCGCTTTTCGGATTTCTTCTCAGCCTCCAGGGTGATTATGGATCAACTTTATTGATGCGGCATAAAATCAGCAGCACGATCTTAAGCTGGCTTTGCTACCTTGTTCTGATTAACTATGAAAATCTTCGGAACAGAAAGGTTTTTTTTTACGGCACAATATCCTTAATGATGTTAGCTATTCTCTTTTCGGGGCATACTGGCGCCACCCTTACCCATGGAGAAAATTTTGTTTTCGGGCCGATTGTGAAGGAATCAAATCAGCTTTTAACGGTTGAGAACTCTTCGGTTTACCAATTGGGGGTTCAGCCAATCTTAGAAAAAAAATGTTACTCCTGCCACAATGATTCGAAAGCAAAAGGAAAATTGGTGATGACCACCATCAAGCAATTCGTAAAAGGCGGGAAACACGGGAAGGAATGGGTAGAAGGCAAACCTGAAGAGAGTAACCTAATCAAAGTAATCCACCTTCCGCTCACTCATGATAAACACATGCCCCCAGATGGTAAAGCACAACTTTCAGGAGCGGAAGTTCACTTTCTTGAAACATGGATCCGCTCAGGTGCAGACTTTGAAAAGAAGATGGCCGAACTAAAACCCACGGATTCTTTCCGAATTATGACATCTCAATTACTTGTAAAACCGGAACAAGTAATTGAAAAAAAATATTCCTTCAATCCAGCTCCCGACAAGGTTATTAATAATCTCAATTCACCCTTCTGCTCCTTGTTCCCCTTGTATGAAAACAGCCCCGCCCTTCGGGCAGATTTTTTTGTACAACAAGCCTTTAACCTTAAGACATTGGAAATGTTAAAGGAAGTTGAAGATCAATTGGTAGAATTAAACTTGGCGCACATGCCCATAACGGATGAAGAGCTTTCAATTATCGGAAAATTTAAAAACCTCGAAAAACTTAATTTGAATTTTACCAAAATATCTTCGGGTTTAAAGGAATTGAAACCATTAACCCAATTAACTTCATTATCACTTTCAGGAACAAAAGTGAATGCACAATCCTTGAGCGATATACTCCCATTGCCACAACTGACAGAACTTTTTGTTTGGAATACTCCGATCACAAATAACGAGCAATTAGCGATCAACCAACAATACCCTAATCTTTCTATTGTATGGAATCTCTTTCGAGATGACCAGCCAATCGTATTAAGCAAACCAAGTCTCGTAAATGAAGGGGTATTTAAAAAAAATGAACGGGTCATTTTGAAACACGTTATGCCTGGCGCAACAATTCGATATACTATGGATAATACAAGTCCTGATAGTGTGCACGGTAAACTTTACGAATCCCCGATCAAAATTGAATCCACAGTTTACTTAAAGGCCTGCGCTTATAAGGAGGGCTGGTTGCAAAGTGACATTTATCAAGTAATGTGTTTTGTCGATGGCTATAAAGCTAAAGAAATCGAGCTACTCACAAAACCGGATCCTCAATATGTGGGCGAAGGCGCCAAAAGTTTAATGGACAGCCGGAAGGGCTTGGCCGATCAGTTTAAGGAGGCTTCCTGGTTGGGTTTCAAAGAAAATGAATTCGAGGCAGGGTTCTATTTTGGCCAAGAGGCTCCGGCAGTAAAAAACATTGTGATCAGTTATGGGAGAAATACTGGTTCGTACATTTTTCCTCCTGCCCAAGTAGAGTTGTGGGCGGGTAATGAAAAGCAAAAAATAAGCCTGATCAAGACCATCAATGTCGCTCAACCAAAAAGCAACGAATCAGCAAAGGTAGATGCCTTGATAATCCCCTTAGTGGAGGCCAACTATGCTTACTATAAAATCATAGCAAAGCCAATAAAAAAACTCCCAGCCTGGCATAGCGGAAAAGGACAGAAAGGTTGGTTTTTTGTTGATGAAGTTTTTTTTAATTAGACGTTAATTTTAGTCTCCCAAACTCAATGATTATGAAAAGAAGAGAATTCATCCTGCAATCTGCAGCCCTCACATCGGCATCTGTTTTTGGGGCAAACAAAGTTTTTGCCTTTAGCGATGAAATCATTGGCCAAAATGAAAAGAAATATCGGTTGGACAAAAATTGGGTGAAATCATCGTCAGCCGAACTTCCGGTTAACGATTGCCATGAAATGGTACAAGACGGAAGTCAAAGAATTTTGCTGCTCACGAATGAAACAAAGAACAACGTTATCTTCTTTGATAAACGCGGGAAGCTCCTCAAAACCTGGGGACATGATTTTCCCGGGGCACACGGGCTTACGCTAATTGGCGAAGGAAAAGACCAGCATCTATTTATCACCGACACGGTGCGCCACCAATTTTACCGAACAACGGTAGACGGAAAATTGATCACTACTTGGGATTTCCCAATGGAAAGTGGAAAATACACCGAAGCAAAGCAATTTGTCCCAACTGAGACCGCCATTACCAAAGATGGCGAAGTGTACGTTGCTGATGGTTACGGATCTCAATACATTATCCATTATGATACGTTGGGGAAAATCAAAAATATTTTTGGCGGCCGTGGCGATCAGGAAGGGCATTTAGACAATGCCCACGGCATCTGCATTGATTACAGAAGGAAACCTGAAACCCTTATCGTAACCGACCGCACCCGCTGTTGTTTTAAGCGTTTTTCGATGGCCGGAAAATACATTGAAACCATTTCCCTGCCCGGTGCTTGTGTGTGCAGGCCAGTCATCAAAGGAGATTATTTATACACAGCGGTGTTGCGGTCTCCTAACCTCGATACTGTGAACAGTGGTTTTGTAATAATCCTGAACAAAGAAAACAAACCAATTTCAGTATTGGGTGGTTCTGCCGCAGTCTACGATGAAAACCGAAAGTTAAAACCGTTTCATCAAACGATGAACTTGTTCATGCATCCCCACGATGTGCTGGTGGATGATGACGAAAATCTATATGTGTGCCAATGGAACTCTGGCAAAGTTTATCCTTATAAATTTATTCCGGCTTGATAGCGGAATCCATTTCAGGTAATCTCTTCGATTCAGTTCATGTCATGTGTATTACTGGGATTCATCCGCTCAGTGAGCCGTCTAAACAAATTGACCATTACACTAAAAAAATGACTTCTCAGGCTTTATCCTTAATATCATTCCTCCGTCTACGCCAATATAAAGATAACCATCCGGACCTTGGATCACATTTCTGACGCGCCACTTTTGGTCTTTCAATATCCTCTCTTCATGGATAACCTTGTTGTTTTTGATAACAGAACGATTTAAATGTCTCAATACCATTGACCCAATAAATAGATTGCCTTTCCACTTTGGAAACCTTTTGCCCGTGTAAAATACCATGCCACTGGGTGCTATGGAGGGAACATAATAATGAAAGGGTTGCTCCATACCTTCCTTTTCAGTATTGCCGTCACCCACGGGGTTACCGTCATATTCTTTGCCATAGGTAATAATCGGCCAGCCATAATTCTTTCCTCCATTAATGATGTTGATTTCATCACCACCTTTCGGGCCATGTTCATGTTCCCATATTTCGTTGGTGAAAGGATTGACAGTTAATCCTTGAGGGTTTCGGGTTCCATAACACCAGATTTCAGGTAGAGCCCCGGGAACATTAATAAAGGGGTTACCTTTAGGCAGGCTACCATCTTCTTTTATCCGCATGATTTTTCCTAAATGATTGGTCAACAACTGAGCTGAGTCCTGTCTTGATTTATCTACACCTGTACTGATATATAAATACCCATCTTTTAACAAAAGTCTTGAACCGTAAAAACTCGGACGATCAAAATAGGGCTGCGCAGTAAATAACCGTTTGCGTTCAACAAGGCTGTCTTTTTCAAGTCGAGCACTTTCAACAGCTAGGCTGAAACCTTGCTCATTTTGAAATGAGTAAACATAAAATACTTTCTTGTTTGTTTTGAATTGAGGGTGCGGTAGAATGTCCAGCAAGCCGCCATCGCCTTTGTTAATGACGACAGGCACGCCTTTCACTTTTGTTTTGACGCCATCATCGGTATTCACTATAATCATTTCACCTTTTGGCCTGTCGGATACAACCATCCTGTCATCCGAAAGGAAAGCCATCGCAAAAGGAATCGTGATGCTGTCAGCCACTAGTTCTATTCGTAGTTTTCCTTCTTCACTATCAACAAGCCAATGCTGTTTTTCTTTGCAGGATAAAAATAGGACGAGAACAAAAAACAAAAGAATTGTGAAAAGCTTTTTCATTGTACTACTTTGTTAGTTAGTCTTTGTCACCTACTTCGTAAAACTTAATGCGGATAGCCCGTTCAAATCCCAAACGATTTTGCCAGCACGTACAGTAAGCTCTGCTTCAAATTTTCGCGTGCCATCAATTTTATTTCCACCAGCATCTATAAACCCAAATTTTCCGTTTTGGATACTGATCACGGCAATATCCGCAATCGCTCCTTCATCCAAAGTACCGAGGTCTTCCCGCTTGATAGCACTTGCTGCATTCCAAGTTGCTCGCATAATGATATCCGGTACTTCCATGCCTAGGGTCAAATACTTCGACATGATATTGAGTGTATTTTTCATTCCCCCATTCATGCTGAACCGGTGCAAGTCTGAGCCAAAGGTATTGGGAGCCAGTCCTTGTTGAAGTGCCGGTACCGCTTCACTAAACCAGAAGCCGTAACCTCCGTGCCCTACATCAAACAAAATACCTTTCTCCTTTGCCTTCAATACAAAGGGTCGAACCTTCCCCTTATCATCCACCACTGACTGGCGTTCGGTGATTTTTTCGTACACGTGAGTGATGATATCGCCAGGCCGCATTTTATTTAATTGATCTTCTAGTGAATATTGCGGGAGGTGACATTCTACAAACATGGGAACCTTAGCAATGTTGGCCGCCTCAAGCGCCCGATTGAATGGATCCCAATCATTTCCTTCAAAATGCCCGATCTTCACGCCCACAATTATATCGCGATATTTTTGAATTATGAGGGACGTCATCTTTGCATCCATGTCATTTACATCCTGCTGGCCTGGATCGCCACTCATGCCTGTGCCTGCAATATTGAGAAAGGCGAGAATACGTGTTTGCGACTTGTCAATTAGGTTTATTTTAAACAAGGAAAAATTTCTCCAGCCCGAAGTGCCTGCATCCACCACAGTAGTTACACCCGATTTGAAACTGAAGTCATCGGCCGAGACGCTGTAAATACCATCAGCAAAAATATCGGTTTTGCTCCCTACAAAAACATGGGTGTGGATATCTATAAGCCCTGGTGTTACCAGTAATCCGGAGGCATCAATAATTTTTTTAGATGCCGTTGTAGGAATTTCTTTGGCTACCCTCGCAATTTTACCATCGACAATGGCAATATCCATTTTAGCATCAATTTTGCTTTTCGGATCGATAACGCGCCCATTTTTTATCAGCAAATCGTATGGTTGCGCTTGAACAAAAAGCGAAGTGATGTTGAAATACAGAATCAGTAAAAGAAATCGCATATTTATTTTTTAGGAAGTTCAGTTTCCCAAGCGGGTGCGCTGATGCCGTTCAAGTCCCACATAATCTTTCCGGCACGAATGGTCAGTTCGGCTTCTAGTTTTTGTTCGCCTTTCAGTTTTGTTTTTCTAATATCCAAAAACCCAAAGTCTCCCTTGCGTAAGTTAAGCACAGTAACATCGGCTTCAGAACCTTCACTCAAATTCCCAAATTCTGATCGCTTGATGGCGTTTGCCGGATTCAATGTGACACAGGAAACAACATCGTGAAGCGACATTCCCATGTTAAGAAACTTAGACATTACATTGCACAAGTCTTTCATTCCGCCATTCATACTGTCTGCATGAAGGTCAGTACTAATGACATTAGGGATGAATCCCTGTTGCAAAGCCGGCACAGCTTGTCGCCAAGAGAATGCACCACCACCATGCCCAACATCAAAAATAATTCCTCGCTTTTGGGCTTCAAAGACAAACGATTTTACTTTTCCTGTTTCATCTACAATCGTTTCACGGTTGGCCGGGCCGTACGAAAATGTATGGGTAAACATATCACCCGGTCGCAGGTGCTTCATAAACAATTCTTCAATCGAGAGCGGAGGATTATGTTCCCCAAAGTCAACCATTACAGGCACGTTGACGAGGTTACCTGCCTCCACAGCACGATCCACTTGAGTAAAGTCGCCCCAATAATGTGCAGCTTTTATTCCAACAATAATTTCAGGAAACAAACGCTTGATCATAAGTGCTGTTTGAACAGGATTCATATCATTAGTGTCCTGTTCTTCAAATCGACTAGCCATGCCCGTGCCAACGATGTTGAGCAGTGCAAGGATACGTGTCTGACTTCTATCGATAGTTTGTTTTTTGAATTGTCGGAAATTTCTCCACCCTGAACTTCCTGCATCCACAACTGTTGTCACGCCTGCCCGGAAGGTGAAGCCATCAGGTGGCAAGCTCGTGAACCCGTTGGCGATGTAAGCATCAGGTTCGTTGCCCTGAAAGGCATGCACATGCATATCAATCAGGCCTGGTGTAATATATAGCCCGGTAACATTGACCACATTTTTTGCTTTTTGAGCTGAGATGTTTGGTGCCACCTGTAAAATCTTTCCGTTCGAGATGGCCACATCCATCTTCGAATCAATTTGATTCTTTGGATCGATCACATGACCGCCTTTGAGAAGCAGATCAATTTCCTGGGCATGGGCGAATGAGAAGGAAGAAAGTAGCAGGCATAGCGTAAACACCATGCCTGACACTTGGGCGTATTTTATTTTACCTATTTGCATTAATAATAAGAAATGGATTAGATCAATATGAAAGGTTAAAATCTATCAACGCGGTCAACTAATTTTACTCAACGTCAGCGTTAACAAACTTAGATTCTCCGTTAATGTTTACTGTCACTCCGCTTTGGCAGTTGCCTGAAATAAATACCCGTGCTCCAAAAGCCTATTAAAGCTATATTTTTTTTCACTAGGTAGCAAGTGGTGGTCCGCCCGGAACCACTATACGTTCACGCTTGCCTTTGTATTTATATTTTGTTGCTGTGAATTTCGCAGTGCGGTATTCACCCATATAAATTTCCCCGGAAAATGAACCTCCAGAAAGAGTACCCGAAAAAATAAAGGATACATTATCCCCAACCGGCCTTTCCACACTTCGAAGTATTATTTTATCTTCCTCAAATGTTCCCACCAAATCCCGGGTAGTAAAATCACCCTTGTGCGAACCTTGAATCCAATTGCCGTCTTGTTCGAGGTTAAAGCTATGCGTGCTCCTGCTATTGAAAAACTCAACGGTAACTTCCCACCGCCCGGTGATGACTCCCGATGGGCGTTTCATTGTTGTTGATTTAGGGCTGCGCTTTTTCGAAAGGATTTCAAAAATTCTTTCGGCTACAATTTTATCGTTTCCGGGTTGCATCTGTCCGGTTGTGATTTGGATGGACGTCATCCCATCTTTAGTTTCACTACCGATTGCTATGCGTGGTTTACTTCTTCCAACAATTTCAGCCAGTTCATCACCAGTCAAGTTAAGTTTTGACGGATCCCACATCACATTAAGCACAGGCGATTTGTTGGAAAGTTCAGTAGGTTCAAATACGGATGTCGTTACCCCTTCAACAGAAGTTACTTTTTTAGAAATCATGTCGAGCCAGGAGAGCCAGGTCTTCCACTCGGCAGCGTGGTCGCGCTTTTTCCAAGTCTCTACTGCCGCCAACATGCCCATCATTTCCTCGCGACCCACTTTGTTGTCGCGGCCTGGGCCATGGTGCGGAGAACTCGCTTGCCACGCTGACATTAAAATATCTTTTTGCCCCAGCAATAGTCCGGCACATTGCGGTCCGCAGATGGCCTTGCCACCGCTATAGGCAACTATTGTAGCACCTTGTTGAAGATGGACATTGGGTATGGTAAGAACTTCTGCCGCAGCATCAACCAGGATAGGAATATTTTTTGGCTTGGCGATTTTGGCGATTGCTTCTGTTGACATTGGCTGGCCGGGTTGCGTTGCGCTATAGGCCATAATATAAATCATGGCCGTTTTTGGGTTCAGTGCTTTTTCTAATTCTTCGATCGTGTCAACCGTAATGATCTTCACACCAATATTGCGAATGGCGTGGTCATAAACATTGCGAGAGTGACGAGGCACAACCACTTCGGTTTTTTCAAAACCGGTAAGGTCAGGAATGCGAATAAGTTTCTCCGGGTTTCCACCCGTAACACAGGCGGCGGTTACATGTTTCAATCCTGCTGCACAGCCTGCAGAAACCATGCCCCACTCTGCCCCGGTAAGCTCGGCCAGTTTTTGATTAATGGCATCCGCCAGTTCATCGTACTGAACAAAATTTTGAGAAGAAGCTTCCATAGCCGAGCGCACTTCTGGCCGCTCGATTGAGCCGCCAATGATCGTGAACGTTCCTCGGCAGTTGATGATTGGCTCAACACCGATAGAACGAAAAATGTTTTGCGGTTCATCCTTTAAACCCAGTTCAATGATCGATTCGGTACTTCCAGCAAACGCAGGCATAACCGCCCCAGCCAAGGGCAAAAGCGCCAGTCTTTTAAGGTGTTCTCTTCGTTTCATATCCGTGGGGTTAAAATTTCAATAATTTAATCATCCTAAAAGGAAACACAAAACCGTTGATATAAAATACCAGGCCAATACCCGAGAACAGAAAGCACCTCACTCAAACCTGATTCAATTCTTCGGCACTGCCTAATTTACTAAGCAATCCTCCAACACAACAGTTTGATTTTTATTTTCAAATATATTCTTTCGATAATTAAGTGTTAGTTCTTTGTTGTCTGAAACCGTATCAATGCCATCAACAAACGGGTTTGAACATTATTTTCCGGAGGCTCTGAAACTTTTTCTTTTTGATTGAAAACAGAAAGGCACCAATCCGGAAGTGATTTGTTGGAAGATTCATTTTTCCATTGTTGTAAAATTTCAGTGCCTTTATTTTCCATCCCACTTTTTCTCAGCGAAAGGGCATTGATCAAAAAATTAGCATTTTTAGATTGAATCATTTCCGTGGTTAAGGCTAGAAAAAGTGTATCTGCTTCCTGTTTCTTTTTCAGTTTTTCCAAGCAAATTGCCTGTATGTATTTTTCAAAACGTACATCAATGCCTTCATCATAAGGCTTACCGACACCGAGATTTTCTGGCCATTGTTTCGCCTTTTCAATAGTTGAAATGGCCTTTGAATAATTTCCTTTCCCTATCTCTTCAAGTGCCATCATCAACAACGCTTCGCGATAAAGTTGGTGTCCTTCGGTTGAGCCTTCACTTGGCAGGAATGTTTTGCTCGTAAGAAGCGCATAACTTTTTGCATATTGCTTGTTCAGCAAAAAGCATTTCGCAGTAAAAAAAGCGATGACATTATTGTCAGGAAACTGCTTTTGATATTCCAGGATGGTAGCCAACGCTTTCTTATTATCACCGGAAGTAAGATAATAGGTAGCCAGTAGCTTTCCATACCGCCATTCATGATTATCCAATTGGGCTGCACGAACAAGGTTTACTTCTGCTTGTTCTGGAAATAATGAAGCTTTGGCAGCATGAAATGGAGCAAAGTCGGGATTGCCGCATTGTTGAAACAATGTCCTAGCTTTCTCAATGTTTCCAGCATTCCAATGGATGAGACCAAGGAAATATTTTGGTTTCCAAGATGGAGAGTTCTGGGCAGCCCACTCCATTACCTGTGCCGCATTCACCCGATAAGGAAAAATAAATGCGGGTGAAGTTTTATCAGCCTGAGCGAGAATATCCGAAAAGGAAGCATCATTCACCTTATTAAGAAGATAGGCTTGCCAGTATAAGATTTCTGCCTGACGAGGCGATTGCTTCAGGATTGTTAATGCATCCTGATAGTGGTTGAGATTTTGATACCTGTCTGCGAGATTTAAGAAAACTTCGTCTTTCATTTCTTGTTGAATGTGTCCTTTGAAATCTTCAGGTGATGATACTTTCCACAAAAGCTTCTCGGCATTTACAAAGTGGCTTAACGGATTTATTTCTCTTATTTTACCAAGAGCGGCCAAGGCATTTTCTTTTTCTCCTCGAACCCGGTAGATGATTGATTTTAATTGCCATGCCTCCAAATTTTTTGAATTAACTGAAACAGCTTTGTCTGCATAATCAAAACTCTTATTCATTTGACCAAGCCTGAAATACGATTTTGCCAACTCCACATAGGCAGCACTTCTAAATTTTACTGATGCCGATGCTATGCCAAATGCATCCTGCGCATCGGCTATTTTATTAATGGCCACATTGGCCAAGCCATAAGCGAAGTTGGCGGAAGGGTCATAGGTATTTATACTCAATGCCTTTAAGGCGAACCCGCGCGCCTTTTCATATTCCATTTTTCTTATTTGCAAAAAAGACATCTCTGCAAGTGCCGGCACATAATAAGGGTCTTGTGCAAGACACCCGGAAAATTTGATCTCCCCTTTAGCATAGTCCCTACTTTGCACCGCTTCTTTGCCAAGCGAATAGAGTGCATAAGGGGTATCCCATTTGAAGTCAGGTGGAAGCGCAACAGGTCGGGCGAGTGAATCTACAGAGGGATTTGCATCGTAAAAAAACTTTTCCCCTATCGCTATTGTAATTTCTTTCAAGTTGCCCGACCATTGTAAGGAGTCTTTGTAAAGCTGAAGCGGTAGAAAGGAAGTTTTTCTTTCAACTATCTTTTTTCCATGTTCGGAAACTGTGAGGGTTTCATCAAAAGTCTGCAAGGGCGAAAACAGCCATTTCAAAAATCCTCCTTCAACATTCACGTTTAAAGAGCCGTAGGGATTTGCTTTTACAAAGCCACCCGTTCCTTTTACAGGAAACCAATATTCCGTCCACTCATCGGTGGCATAGGGTGAAAATCCTCGATGCTTAAATGGCGTGAACGAACTGCCATCGGCTGATTGGTTGAATAATCTTCCTGATTGTATCTCTACGTATTGGCCATCGGTATCGGTCAATAATTTATCCCAAATCATGCCCTGGCGAGAAAGGCCCCATATCCAGATTTTTTTTCCAGGTTTTTCATCATACAAAGCATAATGCCCCATCCCAAAATTCTTGGCATGATAAAAGGTTCCGAAAAAATCAGTATAACTTCCAAATACATGATAGGATTTATAGCCACCAAAATTATTTTGTTCATAAAAGGAAATATCCTTGCCATTGTCTTTGTTGATTCTCCAATTGGCATACTCACCCTCATGGCCGATGTAACGGGTACCAGGATAAACAAACTCAAGGTTTCCATTGGCGGGCATGCCCACGTTCATCCAAGTATAGTAAGGTTGTTCCAACGAATTTCCATTATGCCAGGTGGAATGCGTTGTGAAGTAAGCTTTATCGGCAGGCATGTTGACTTCAATCGTCCAATACGTTTGCGTGAGTTTATCGAAGGTGCCAATGTAACAGCTTGCGCTGCCATCTGGTTTTTTTTCTGTCCGATAGTCAACGGGGGTAGCGCAATTGGGAGTATGTCCAATAATTCCGTAGTTCGCTTCAATGCCGCCACTTGTCCAAGGGCCGCGCATGGCAACATCGCGGAACTTTACTACGCTGTTGTTATACAGAAACGGAAGCCCAGTTGACTTTTCCCAAGCCCCCCAAATTTTACCCCCTACTTCAGGCAAAATCATCAACTTAATAAATTGGTTCTCAAGCTCAACCACTTTCCATTCTTTGTTAATCGGCTTATCCGTAAAGCCATCAAACCGAAAATATGGGTAGATTAAATTTTTGGTAGGGATAGGATTAGGATCGTTAAAAGGATAAGATTTGAAAATCCTGTTGCTTTCTTTGACCAAAACCAATGATTGTGCCGACAATGATAATTGAACCATGACTGTTGCAAAGAAAGTAAGGCTAAATTTTTTCATGAGGAATTTTTTATTAAACCTAAAGTATGACCATTCCATCTGTGGGAAGTGGAATAATTGCAGTAATTTAAAACTTTACCAGGAGTTGCCCTGATTTAATATTTGTTTTTTTTGTTGAATTAGCTGGCGGATTCCTAATTACCATATATATTGAACCAACAAAAAACGCCAAGGCAACATGGCAAAAGAAAAACTTAACATCTGGCATATAGGAAACTGGTGCATACACACAGGCCAAAAATATATCGAGTCACCATTTCTCTCAGCCACTAAAGGTGTGGAAATATTAAACTACGCACAGCAATTTGTAGATGCCGTGCAAGGCATACCAGGTGCCGATGTGTTTTCACAACCCTCGTGGGAACTATACAACTTGTCGCCTGAAGATTTCGACAAGCGATTGGCGTGGGCCAATGTTATTGTCTTTGGAGATGTGGAAACTAAAGTAATGATGCTTCACCCCGATTTTTTCAACCGAAATAAGTGGGGCGATAAATACGTTACATTTCCTGATCGGTTCACGTTGCTTGAAAATTGGGTGAAAAACGGAGGGCACTTCCACATGATGGGTGGCTGGTATAGCTTTAGTGGTGAAATCGGAAAAGGAGGTTGGAAACGGGTTCCCTTCCACGAGGTTTTACCTGTGATCTGCCTTGACGGTGATGACTTGGTAGAGTCGACTTCAAGTTTTCCAGTGCGCATGCAAAACCCCGATCATCCCGTGCTTGAAAACATCACCCTTGATGAAATTCCCCCGTTGCTAGGTTTCAACGAAACAAAGCTGCGTGAAGGCAGCATTAGTCTGCTGGACATTCAATACATGGGCAATTGGTTTCCTTTGCTTGCAGCACGAAATTTTGGATCAGGAAAAGTGTCGGCATTTACCACAAGTGCCAGCCCACATTGGGGTATCAATTTGGTGAAATGGAAAAAATACGATCAATTGTGGCAACAACTTTTCACTCGACTATAAACTTTATACAATCGGACGAAGAAATCCGTCAAATTAAAATCACCATGCGCATTTGGCCAATCTCTGTTTACGTTTTCTTACTAATCTCTTGTTCAGAACAAAAAACACATACACTCTTTAAAGAAATACCTGATGAAGAAACCGGTATTGACTTTAAAAATGTAGTCAATCAAAACGGTGAGAACAATGTGCTTAATTACCCCTATTACTTCAATGGTGGGGGTGTGGCTGTGGGCGACCTCAATAATGATGGCCTTCCTGATATTTACTTTTCAGGAAATCAGGTTTCCAACCGACTCTATCTTAATCAAGGCAATTTAAAATTCAAGGACATCACCGAAATATCGGGGATTGCCGTCAAGCAGGGTTGGAAAACAGGCGTAACTATGGCTGATGTTAACCAAGATGGATGGTTGGATATTTACGTTTGTCGCTCTGCCATGGGTGATTCCTTACTTAGAAAAAATTTACTTTTCATCAACAACGGTGACCTGACATTTAGCGAAAAAGCTGATGAATATGGAATTGCAGACCCCTCCTATTCTACCCATGCTGCCTTTTTTGATTACGACAAAGATGGCGATCTCGATTTGTTTGTGCTGAATCACTCCCTGCCCAAATATGCCGGCTTAAATCGTATGATGGTCAACTTTAAAAATCAAAAAAGCAATCGCTTTGGAAGTAAACTATATCAAAATAAAAAAGGGAAATTCGTGGACGTCTCTGAGAAAGCGGGGATTGTCAACAATGTTTTGAGTTTCGGGTTGGGGATTGCCATTTCTGATTTTAATAATGATGGCTGGCCTGATATTTACCTCTCCAACGATTTCAACGAGGAAGATTATTTGTACATCAACAATAAGAATGGGACTTTCAAAAATATGATCCGCGATGAAATGGGGCATGTTTCTCTATTCTCGATGGGCTCCGATGCCGCTGATGTAAACAACGATGGGCTAACCGACATCTTCACCCTCGACATGCTGCCGGAATCCAATGAGCGAATTAAACTTTCTTCGGGTGACGACAACTATGATAAGTATCGGTTTCTCGTTGACGCTGGATTTCATCATCAAACTATGCGCAACATGCTACAACTCAACAATGGAAACGAAACATTTTCTGAAATCGGTCAGCTTGCTGGAATCTCCAGTACCGATTGGAGCTGGGCAACTTTTTTTGCAGATTTTGACTTGGATGGCTGGAAGGATTTGTATGTGAGCAATGGCTACGAGAAAGATTATACAAACATGCAATTCCTAAAATTCACCGTTGACGAACAATTGAAAGCACGCCAAACCGGAAAGCAACTTGATGTAAATGCCGTCCTTCAAAATATGCCTTCTATTGAAACAGGGAATTTTGTTTTTAGAAACAACGGTAACCTGACCTTTGATAAAAAAACAGACGAGTGGGGCTTAAATAAAAAATTTAAATCCAATGGCGCAGCCTATGCAGATTTAGATAGTGATGGCGACCTTGATTTGGTAATCAATGTGATGAACGGCACAGCCAGTATCTATCAAAACACTACCACTCAAAATCCGGATAAAAACTTTCTAAAAGTCGATTTGCGCAGTAACAATAAAACCCAAATTAGCATTGGAACAAAAGTTTATTGTTATTCCAAAGGGCATCTGCAAATGCAAGAGTTTGAACCCGTACGAGGATACCAATCGGCCATGCACTGCGATTTAATTTTCGGCATGGGAAATTCTACCTTTGCCGATTCAATACGAGTGATCTGGCCAGATGATAAAACCGAACTTTTTAAAAATTTTAAATCCAATAGCCTTTTGAAGCCAAGTCATGATAAGGCCGAAACCCTCTACGTATATCCCTCTAAGAAAAGGCCAATGTTCAAAATAACAGAGGCAATAAAATGGAGGCATCAGCCCGCTGATACCAACGATTTTAAGCGGCAACTCCTTCTGCCAAAGATGTATTCGTTCTCAGGCCCCAAAATGGCAAAAGGCGATGTCAATGGAGATGGCTTGGAGGACCTCTATTTGTGCGGGCCAAAACATCAAGCGGGGGCATTATTTTTTCAATCCAAAGACGGCTCATTCGTTCCGCATACCATAACACCATTCGAGAAAGACAAATATGCTCAGGACGAGGACGCTATTTTTTTTGATGCCGATAACGACCACGATTTAGATTTGTATGTGGTGAGTGGCGGATATTTATTCCCTTCAACCGATATGCTATTGCAAGACAGGTTGTACCTGAATGATGGGAAAGGAAACTTCGTAAAGTCAATAAACTCGTTGCCATCGGAAACAAATGCTGGTTCATGTGTGAAATCTTTTGACCTTGACGCAGATGGCGATTTGGATTTATTTGTAGGAAGTCGCCTTGTTCCTGGGAAATATCCGGTTTCGCCAAAAAGCATGTTATTAATCAATGACGGCAAAGGAAATTTTAAAAATGAAATCGCAGAAAAAGCCCCCGGGTTAGAAAATATCGGTTTGGTTTCTGATGCGGAGAGCATCGATATCAACCATGATCATCAACCTGATTTAGTTATGGTAGGAGAATGGATGCCTATAAAAGTCCTCATAAACAAAAATGGAATCCTATCCGATGAATCAGCTAACTATTTTAAAGGGTCGGAAGGGTGGTGGAATTGTATTTCCTCTGGAGATTTTGACAATGACGGAAATGCTGATTTAATTTTGGGTAACTATGGATTAAACAATCAATTTAGCGTAAGCCAAACAACACCCGCTTCCTTGGATTTTAAAGACTTTGATTCCGATGGACAACCCGATCCGTTTTTTTGTTATTTTATTCAAGGGAAAAGCTATCCTTATGCAAGTCGTGATGAGGCGTTGGGTCAGGTCAGTTTTCTAAAACCACGATTCCCAGATTACATCTCTTATTCCAATGCTCAACTAGAGAACATCTTTAAACCTGAAGAACTTGCCGGCAGAACGCACATTGAAGCAAAAACACTAGAGACCGCCTATTTTAAAAACACTCCGCAGGGTTTCGTCAAGCAAAAATTACCAACAGAGGTACAATTTTCGCCCGTCTACGCCATTGCAACGGCCGATGTAGATCAAGATGGAGACTTCGATGTTATCGTTGGGGGCAATGAAACCATGACAAGAGTGCGAATTGGAAAATCCGATGCCAATAAAGGATGTTTGCTGTTGAATGACGGACAGGGAAATTTTAGCTACGTGCCACAAGACCGGAGCGGGTTTGATCTATCTGGTGACATCCGTTCCATAATATTTTTGAAAAACAAAGTAATCTTTGGCATCAACAATAGATACTTAAAATCCTATTCCTTCGGAACGGAAGCGCACAAAGCAACTAATTGATACGCTCCTTCGGAATGCAGAAATATGTTTATGGGTGATCATTTTCTTCTTCACTGCCTTCTTTATCATTCCAGACTTCCATAATCTCATGAAACTGATCGTGAAGCGCAATAAGTTTTTCTTTAACAATCTCATCAGCAACATAGGCCTTTATCGCATTGGCAAGACTTCTTGTGTCCACTTTAAGTTTCTCCAATTTCCTTTTCATATCGGCCGTATTCACCTTTTCGGGCAAAGTGGCTGCGGCCCATTTCTCCGCTTCATCAGCCATTTCATTCATCACTTGTCGGGCTGCCGCAAGGTCTCCTGAATCTTTTAATGGATGGTAGGCCTTGGCCATCAGCTCATGAAAAGAATTGAGCTCTTTCCATTCCGCGGCCTTATGCTCATGGCTTGTCCTTTTGGTGCATCCAGCGGAAAGGATGACCAAAGAAAATATAAATGATACCCTATTTTCATGAATAAATATTTTCTCATTCACTATTAACCGCTTATTGACTAACAAATTTTTCGGTTTGGGGATGAAAAGTTTGCCACGAATGCCAATATTCCTGATAAGCTTGAACAGGATTTAGTCTCACGCGTTTTTTGGTCTCGTCTTGTAACCTTCCTGATAAGTCCCAGATGGAATTTGTTTTTTCGTCCAGCATCATTTTTGTTTTCTCATCGAACTGAAAATGAAGGGTGTCTTCCCCAACAATCCTATTCCAAACATGAAAGGAAGCACTATCCTCTTCTAAAACCATAGCAATTGGTTTACCCTCAAATACATCGTTAATCACATGTTGTTTTTTGAGGTCATTCCAATCGTATGCTCGTGATGCGGTTTTAGAGGAAATGCCAACCACCCAGGATTTATCTTTCCACGAAAGCGTATCATGGCTTTCAAGGCGGCCCTCCATTTTTCCTTCATCGTATTTATCCAATCCACTATATTGTTCTTTGAAAGCACTGTCGGGTTGTAAGATGAATGAATCTGGATGCATCAACAACCAAACTCCGAGCGTCATTTGTTCTGAAGGAATCTCGGTCAATACTTTTCCTTTCGATGATCCCGCGATAGCTTCTCCGTTCACTTGCCGCCACCAGCTTTTTGTTCGGCTATCTTCAAACATGGCGTTGAAATGATCCATGCCCACCAACCGGAAATTCTCTGGCTGACCATCCACCACCGGACTATAAATTCTCCCTGTACGACATACTGTGCAATAGGTAACCATTACTGTTTCTCCTCCGATCGTGTCGCGAACTTGATGGTGGTATCCGATGATTTCGATAGGATAAGCCTTTGACAACCCCTTTAACGAAACACCAATCACCAACTTATTTTTAAAGACTTTATTGTCATCTGCTTTTTTAAAGACTATCGTTTCAGGCTGATAAAACATCTTATCGGCCAGAAACCGGAAATTAAAAGCATAGACAACCACAAGCCAGAATAGCAATACAGCAATCACCGTCCATTTGAGGCTAGAGTTGCTGCCCTTCACATAATGATAGGCCGGATGAGCTATCAGCGCTATGCCTATAATCCTGAAAATCCAAATATACGTTTGAAGAAAATACGCGATACCAATGGTATCATCTACCTGGCTGCCCGGAAAAGGCATAATAAAATAGACCCGCGCAATCTCAATGCCGATCAACAATAAAATACCGATAAGGAAAAGTAAAATCTTCATTCGTTGCCTTTGGGAAGCGCAATTTCAAAAAAAGGAATTAAAATTTATGAGTCTGTTCCATTAATCTTTTCATTTCTATTCGTTCTACCTCAATCCTATGGTCAGCCCAATTGAAGTAAGTTGCCATGTCTTTCAAACAGGGTGCGAGGATTTTTTTTAAGAAGGGCAAATCGAAGTAAAGTAGCCCTGCTCTTCGCACGAAAAAGTCTGGTGCTGTTTTTACCATTTCTTTCTCCACACAGAATTTAAGTTGTGCCTTGGCAAGGCGGATCTCATTGTCATCATCTGTAATCGCTCCAAAATAAGTGAGAATGTCATCGGTTTGCCTGCCAAAGTTGCTTACTAAAGAGTCGGCAAATAGAGATAAATTATGGGGTTTTAAATGATCAAGAACAACTTGATGATAGTGCCTTACGGCATCATAATTTTTAAAATCAGAAGCAGCGAGCAAAATGGAAGCGGTAAGGCAGGATTTCAGTTGCCGTTCGTCAAAGCTTCGCTTCACGGCTAGGTCCACCACCCTTTCAGCCATTTTTCGGTATCCGGTAAGTTTGCCACCCGCTATTGAAATCAGTCCAGAAGGGGATTCGAAAATTTCATCTTTACGTGAAAGCTCTGAAGCCGATTTTCCTTCTTCATTGATAAGCGGGCGCAATCCCGCCCAGCTTGATTCGATATCGCTGAGCGCAAGATTAACGTTGGAAAAAGTCAAGTTTACCGCATTGATCAAATATTGCGCATCGACTTTTTCCGCGTGGACTTCATCGATGTCTTCGCTGTAGTTAGTATCGGTCGTTCCAACATACGTTGTTCTTCCACGGGGGATAGCAAAAATCATCCGGCCATCACCCACATCAAAATAAATAGACTGCGTAACCGGAAGTTTTTGGCGGGAAAGAACGATATGAACGCCTTTCGTTAAATGTAAATGTTTTCCCGTCTTCGACTTATCTTTCTCGCGGAGCAAATCAACCCAAGGGCCTGCTGCATTCACAACGACCTTACCGCTTATGGTAAAATTTTTATTCCCCAAAATATCTCGAACCACAACCCCAATTAATGCATTCTCCTCATACACAAAATCGGTGGCCTCACAGTAGTTAGCAATAGTTGCTCCGTGGGCATCGGCAGACTTTATGATCTCGATGGTGAGCCGAGCGTCATCCGTTCGATACTCTGCATAAATAGCGCCTCCTTTTATGTCCTGTGGATTAAGCAATGGCTCTTGTTTCAGGGTTTGTTTACGTGTCAGCATTCTGCGCTGGTCCTCCCGCTTTACGCCAGCCAACCAATCGTATAACCGAAGCCCAATAGAGGTAAGCGTACTTCCCATTCCCCGTTTTTCATACAAGGGCAACAGCATCTTTTCGGGGATCACCAAATGCGGTGCAAGCTTATGCACAATGGCACGTTCACTGCCCACCTCCTTCACCAACCCAAACTCCAATTGCTTTAAGTAGCGAAGACCCCCATGGATTAATTTGGTGGAACGACTACTAGTGCCGTAAGCAAAATCTTTTTTTTCGATTAATGCCGTCTTTAGCCCTCGCGTTGCCGCGTCCAGCGCAATGCCTGCGCCCGTGATGCCGCCACCAATGATTAATAGATCAAAAGATTCGGACTGAAGTTGTGCTATTGAATGATCTCTGTTCAAGAAATTAATTATCATTGAATCACAAAAAAACAAACTTATTGATCACTGAGTGTTAAGAAATTGAGAATTAATTATCGATCCATCCTTTCGTGCGTTCAATGGCTTTCAACCAGCCACCATAAAGCTTTTTACGGATCGATTCCTCCATCGTTGGGACAAATGACCGTTGAATTTTTCTTTTACTTACAATATCTTCCTTTTTCCACATCCCAATTTGTATGCCAGCCAGATAAGCCGCTCCCAGCGCTGTTGACTCAATCACTTCCGGTCTTTCAACTTCTGCTCCTAATATGTCTGCCTGAAATTGCATCAGAATATTATTGGCACAAGCACCACCATCAACTTTGAGACTTAGAAGTTGCACACCCGCATCCTCTTGCATAGCATTAAGAATATCTTTGGTTTGATAGGCCAGCGATTCCAGTGTTGCTTTGATAATGTGGTCTTTGCCGGTATCTCTTGTCAGCCCAAAAATTGCCCCGCGGGCATACATATCCCAATAGGGTGCGCCCAAGCCGGCAAAAGCAGGCACAACATATACTTCATTGGAACCTAATGCCTTAGCAGCAAAATATTCTGAATCTTTGGCTTGATCGATCAAATGTAAACTATCACGAAGCCACTGCACGGCAGCACCCGCAATGAACACACTTCCTTCGAGCGCATATTCTACTTTATCGTCCAGGCCCCAGGCTATTGTTGTAATCAACCCATTTTTTGAATACTGTATTTTATTTCCGGTATTCATTAGCATAAAACACCCCGTACCATAGGTGTTCTTTGCCATGCCAGGTTCAAAACAAGCTTGACCAAACAAGGCAGCCTGTTGATCGCCCGCCACTCCCGTGATGGGGATTTTTACACCATTCAATTCCCAATCTCCAAAATGAAAGGCAGAAGGTTTAACTTCAGGTAGCATCGATTTCGGAATTCCTAATTCGTGCATTAATTTTTCATCCCACTTCAATTCACGAATATTGAAAAGCATGGTACGTGAGGCATTGGAATAATCAGTAGCATGCACCTTTCCGTCTGTCAGTTTCCAAATAAGCCAAGTGTCCACGGTTCCAAAAGCGAGGTCTCCACTTTCGGCAAGCTGACGGGCGCCTCTCACGTGATCTAACATCCATTTTATTTTCGTTCCTGAAAAATAAGAGTCGATGACGAGCCCGGTATTTTCCTTCACACACTCAGAAAGTCCCTTGGCTTTAAGCTGTTCGCAGATTGAGGCGGTGCGCTTGTCTTGCCATACGATCGCATTGTATATAGGTTCCCCAGTTTTCTTATTCCAAACGATAGTCGTTTCACGCTGATTGGTAATGCCGATAGCAGCTATAGCTGAAGGTGAAACTTTGTTTTTAGTAATTAGCCTGGAAAGCACTTCAAATTGCGAAGAGAAAATCTCATGTGGATCGTGCTCTACCCAGCCGGATTGAGGGAAATATTGTTGAAATTCTTGTTGCTCAAGGCCGATTATTTTTCCTTGTGTGTCAAACAATACAGCTCTTGAACTGGTGGTGCCTTGATCGAGTGCGATGATAACGTTGCTCATGTAAAAGTTGCTAATTGGTCTTGCTAAAATTAGGTGACCAGGATCGGCCTATTTCAATTTTTTTCAGTAAATATCATAGCTCGCGTGTATTCCTCAAAATCTTCCAACCTGTGGTCAATGATGCTTTCAATCACATCCAGATTTAGTGATTGATATTCGTGAACCGCCAAGTTCCTAAACCCGACCATGTGTTTCATGTTTGTGCATATCGAACCCTTGATAAGTCCCGCCTGCAATAGCAAATCAAATGAGTCACGACTGTTTTGGGGAATACCCAGCTTTCTTTTTTTTACAATAAAGTTGGCTAAATCAATCGATGCTTCACAGGCTCTTTGAAGATTCAATATAATGGAATCTTGCACCGTGAAATTCTCCTTCCAAACCTCCTTCTTCCCCACATATTCTTGTCGGATCCTCAAGATGCAACGCTCAATAGTGGCGGCTTTATTAATGACAACATCATCCATTACGAAGAATAAATTTTTCCCGAAGAACCAATATCCTGAAGAATATACTTGCGCTCTTCGTTCAATCGCTGGTACATAGACATAACCATCGCTTCGTGTAGCAAGAGAGAAGAAGGTTTATTTACATACAGAGGAATACCTGAGATTACAACTTGAAACTGAAAAACTGTACTTGCCTTGTTCAAATGTATCAAGTCAACATCTTTGTTGAGCGATACCTCCAAGTCTTTTTGAGCCTCATACACTTGCACATCTGTTACCGTGTTGCCGTACAGGGTAAAAAATGCAACATCAACATCACTGTCTTTCGCGGCAAACCCATCTGCCTGACTACCGAATAGATAAATTGCTTCTATCTCGGGGAAATGTCCCTTTATGATCCGAACAATATTTTCCGTTTCATTTTTCTCCATGTTCAAAGATAAGAAAACTATAGGTGTCAAGAATCCAGCTTCCAGCAACAAAATACACCCTTTAAAATAACGCACCATAAACATAAGCCCCAAGCATCCCCCCTACTACCGGCCCTATTACCGGTATCCAGGCATAGCGCCAGTCTGAACTTCCTTTTCCTGGTATGGGCAAAAAGAAGTGGGCAAGGCGAGGGCCAAGATCTCGGGCCGGATTAATGGCAAAGCCGGTCGTTCCCCCCAAACTTAATCCAATGGAAATTATTAAGAGGCCCACCACAAGGGGATTGAGGCCTTGGGTAAACTCGTTCGCTCCTATGAATAACAATCCCAATACCAGTACAGCGGTGGCAAGTATCTCGCCCACTAAGTTTGAAAAACTATTTCTGATCGCTGGGGAAGTACAAAAGACAGAAAGTTTTGCGGTAGCATCTGAAGTTTCCTTCCAATGGGGTAAGTAATGAAGCCAAACCAGCAATGCACCTATAAACGCTCCTGCAAATTGAGCGATGAGATAACCTGCTATCTTATCGGACGGGAAACTGCCGTGCAGGGCTAATCCTATTGTGACTGCTGGATTAAGATGTGCCCCGCTGATCCTGCCAACAGCAAAGATTGCCAGTGTCACCGCAAGACCCCAGGCCACCACAATGGTGAGCCAACCGGCATTCTCAGCTTTTGTTTTTCGTAATACAACTCCCGCTACTACACCATCACCAAGTAAAACGAGTAAAAGCGTACCAAAAAACTCTGCGAAATAGACTGTCATTGCTATATAAAATTGAATTTCTCGATGCCTCGTAAAGCTAAAAAGTTCTTGGTTGATGCTATACCAAATTTACATACCGATTGGCTACCTACTATCCCTAGCACCTCAAATTATGAATTAGCCTTCAAAATGGCGTTTATACGGGTAAGCTGAAATCAGCCTTAAATTGGTTTACAAAATCCATCAAATCTAATGATCCCTTATCCCCTTCTCCGTGCTTTCTTACAGACACTTTGTTTTCTGCTACTTCCTTTTCGCCTACAATTAGCATAAAAGGCACTTTTTTAATCTCGGCATCTCGGATTTTCCTTCCTATTTTTTCATCACGGTCATCCAAAAAACCTCGAATGTCAATCTCTTTGAGCTTAGCCACAACAGATTTAGCATAGGCATTGAATTTTTCTGAGATTGGCAGTACTGCAAATTGCTCGGGTGCCAACCACAAAGGGAAATTACCCGCGCAGTGTTCGATAAGCACGGCCACAAAACGCTCTAATGAACCGAACGGAGCACGATGAATCATCACCGGAATATGCCGTTGGTTGTCTGCGCCAACATATTCTAGTTCAAAGCGCTGGGGCAATTGGTAGTCCACCTGGATTGTGCCTAGCTGCCAACTTCTGCCAAGAGCATCCCTAACCATAAAGTCGAGCTTAGGGCCATAAAATGCGGCTTCGCCCTTTACCGCTACCGTTTTTAATCCGCGCTCATCTGCCGCCTCTTGGATTTCGCGCTCCGCCTTGTCCCACAATTCATCGCCACCAATATATTTTTGTTTGTTCTCCGGATCGCGCAAAGAAACCTGTGCCGTATAATTCCCAAATCCCAAAGACTTAAAAACATGGAGAACCAAGTCAATAACAGCAATAAACTCCGCTTTTACTTGATCGGGGCGACAAAAAATATGCGCGTCATCCTGGGTAAAACCTCGCACACGGGTAAGCCCATGAAGTTCGCCACTTTGTTCGTAGCGATAAACGGTTCCGAATTCCGCATAACGGATAGGAAGATCTTTATAAGAACGCGGTTTTACTTTATAGATTTCGCAATGATGAGGACAGTTCATCGGCTTGAGCAAAAACTCTTCGTTTTCGTCAGGCGTATGGATAGGCTGAAACGAATCCTTTCCATATTTCTCGTAATGCCCAGACGTAACGTAAAGTTGCTTGCTGCCAATGTGCGGGGTCACCACTGGATCATAACCCGCTTTGACCTGGGCTTTTCGCATAAATTGTTCCAGCCGTTCACGAACGATTGTCCCTTTTGGCAACCACAACGGCAGCCCCATTCCCACCTTCTCCGAGAAGGCAAACAACTCCAATTCTTTACCGAGTTTCCGATGATCGCGCTTTTTCGCTTCTTCCACAATGTACATATACTCTTCAAGCTCTTTTTGCTTGGGGAAGGTTATGCCATAAATGCGTGTGAGCATTTTATTTTTTTCATCCCCGCGCCAATAGGCTCCAGCCACATTCAAAAGTTTTACGGCTTTGATTGGCCCCGTTGTGGGGATATGGGGGCCGCGACAGAGATCTACAAAATTTCCTTGTTGGTAGAAAGTAATTGAACCATCCTGAAGGCCCTCAATTAGTTCTAATTTATATTCATCACCTTTCTTCTTGAAATAGTCGATCGCATCCTTTTTGGGGACGTCACTTCTTACAAAGGCATTGTTGAGCCTTGCCAACTCAATCATTTTTTTCTCCACCGCAGCCAGGTCATCATCGCCAAAAGTCTTTCCTCCTAAATCAACATCATAATAAAAACCATTTTCGATTGGGGGGCCAATGCCAAATTTTACACCGGGATAAAGAATCTCAAGAGCCTCTGCAAGAAGGTGTGCTGATGAATGCCAAAACGCATATTTTCCACCCTTGTCGTTCCAGGTGAAAATCTTAATTGAGGAATCTTTTGCAATTGGACGACTCAAATCCCAAATTTCACCATTGACTTCGATCGCCAAAGCGTTGCGGGCCAAACCTTCACTAATACTTTGCGCTATTTCAATTCCTTTTACGCCTTCCTGGAATTCTTTTACCGAGCCATCCGGTAAGGTAATTTTTACGTTCATTCGTTCAATTTTGGATTGCAAATATAAGGTAATCGTTATTCAGTTGAATCGCCTATACGACTAACTAATCTTTGACCCCGGGCTCACAGGCTCAGTAGGCTGGAGCAGCCGCAGCGTTCCATCTTTATCAGTAGCCATCAATATCATTCCCTGTGATTCCACCCCCATAATTTTTCGAGGAGCAAGGTTCACTAAAATCGTCACTTGCTTGCCCACTAATTCTTCTGGAGAAAAATACTCTGCGATTCCACTCATCACGGTGCGTACATCAAGGCCCGTATCCACTTGAAGTCTTAATAGTTTCTTTGATTTTTCAACGCGTTCAGCGGTATTAATTTTCCCGATGCGGATATCCATTTTTGAAAAATCATCGAACGAAATTTCCGGCTTGGCCGGCTCTACCGGCTGAGAGGCAAGTTCCATAGCATTTTTTTTATCGTTAAGTTTTCTAATCTGCGCAGCAATTACTTCATCTTCAATTTTCTCAAAAAGCAATTTAGGTTCTCCTAAAGTATGCCCTTCAGTTAATAAAAGATTCCCAGCTTGTTGCCAGACGAACGAGTCAAGCTGAAGCATTTTTTTTAATTTTATTGAAGTAAAAGGCAGGAATGGTTCTACCAACACAGCGAGGTTAGCCGAAATCTGCAACGCAATGTTTAGGATTGTGCCTACACGCGGCAAATCGGTCTTTGCCAATTTCCAAGGCTCAGTTTCTGCAAGGTATTTATTCCCCAGGCGAGCCAGATCCATAACGAGTGCGGTCGCTTCCCGAAAACGATAGCCTTCAATTGAATCCTCAATCCGCGAAGGAAAATCTTTTAGTTCCAAAATGGCCTTCTTATCAATTTCTGTCAGTGAGCCCAAGGCGGGAATTTTATTATCAAAATACTTTTGCGTGAGCACTAAAGCCCGATTGACAAAATTTCCAAAGATGGCGACCAGCTCGTTGTTGTTCTTCGCTTGGAAATCTTTCCACGTAAACTCACTGTCTTTGGTCTCTGGCAAATTTGTGAGCAGCGCATAGCGAAGTACATCGGGCTTGTCAGGGAAATCTTCAATGTATTCGTGCATCTCAATCGACCAGCCCCGACTGGTGCTCATCTTATCGCCTTCCAGGTTCATGAATTCGTTGGCCGGCACATTGTCAGGTAAAATATATTCCCCCGATACATGAAGCATGATTGGAAAAATGATGCAATGAAAAACAATGTTATCCTTGCCAATGAAATGCACGAGCTTTGTCTCCTCGTCTTGCCAATATTTCTTCCAATCCGCTTTGTCTACTTTTCCAAAATCGCGTTGGGGGGACGAAAATTTTTTCACTCCCTCTGCCATTTCCTGAAACAAGGCACGCGTAGCCGATATGTACCCAATTGGCGCATCGAACCAAACGTATAGTACTTTTCCATCCGCATCAGGTAACGGGACCTTTATGCCCCAATCCAAATCCCGTGTCATGGCCCTCGGTTGGAGTCCACCATCGATCCACGATTTGCATTGGCCGTATACATTAGCCTTCCAATCTTCTTTGTGGGAAACCAGAATCCATTCTTTCAACCAGTTCTCATAATTTTGAAGCGGCAAATACCAATGTTTCGTTGGCCGTAGTACGGGCGGTTTGCCCGATAAGGTAGAGCGCGGATCAATCAGTTCACGCGGACTAAGTGTTGATCCACATTTTTCACATTGATCTCCGTAGGCGTCAGGGTGTCCACACCGCGGGCATGTGCCCATAATATAACGATCGGCAAGGAAGACTTTTGCTTCTTCATCAAAATACTGTTCAGAGATCTCTTCGTTGAGCAGCCCTTTATGAAATAAATTCAAAAAGAGTTCCTGAGAGGTTTGATGGTGAATCGGTTCGCTGGTGCGATGGTAAATATCAAAGGACATCCCAAGCTTATAAAACGAATCCCGAATCTGGGCATCGTACTTATCAATGATCGCCCACGAAGTGGTGTTTTCTTTTAAAGCTTGGTTGGGAATGGCGGTGCCATGCTCATCACTGCCACTCACAAAGACGACATCTTTTCCATTTAGCCGAAGGTAGCGCACATAAACATCGGCCGGAATGTAGGCCCCCGCCAGATGCCCGATGTGCTTGGGGCCATTGGCATAGGGCAAAGCTGCGGTGACCGTATAGCGTTGAAAATGATTACTCATTAATAATAAACTAAATAAAATGAATGCAAAGATGGCAAATGAAAATCAGATAACCGTAGGGGATGGATCGAAAGTGGACTACGATTGATTTTCGATCAACGCAAACAAATTTTTCTCGCTGCTTACCCTTGTTTTAATCACCTCCTTGAGATCGGGTGGAATCACAACTTCAAACAATGATCCAGATCCAGTAATTTCTGAACGGACGAGGCTTATTGTGCCCCCAATTTTTTCGGTGGCCAATTTAGAAAGGTAAAGGCCTATGCCTCCGATCTCCGACCGCTCTGAGGCACGCATAAACATTTTAAAAACAGCTTCTCCTTCTTTTAAGTTTATTCCTATTCCGTTGTCTTCCACGGTCAGTTTCACATTTTCTCCGTCATCAAATACTTTTATTTTCACAAAAGGCTCAATACGTCCCGAATCGTTATAGAATTTTATTGCATTACTAAGTAAGTTTTCCAAAACCATCTTTACCAAGGCGGTGTCGGAGACCAAGGTCATAGCGGTTTCAATCGTATAGGAGAGTGAAAAACGAGGCGGCAGGTTTTTCTTACGTTCAGCGGTAAAGAGCTCTTCCAATATTTCTTTAAAATCAATTGGCCTGGGCACCAGCACAGAGTTGCTTATATCGCTGACAATCATCAACCGTGTAAGGATGGTGTACATCCGGTCGGCTGTTTCATCCATCATGCGGAGATATTTTACCGTCACTTCATCCTTAATATCCATTAGGGAGACATTGCACATACCCTTCAGGGTGGCCAACGGCCCACGGATATCATGGGAAGTTTTATAAATAAAATAATCCAGTTCTTCGTTCGCTTGTAGTAACGCCTTGTTGGTAATAATCAAGTAATTGGTCCGTTCTTCCACTTTGGCTTCCAGCAGTTTGTTGTACTCGGCCAACTGTGTGTTTTGTTCTTCTATTTGAATTTTTGCCTGTGAAATTTTGTAGTTGGCTTTTTGCTGCTGACGGATAAAGTAGTACAGTACCAAGGCCAGAAGAACCACCAAAAAAGTTATCGCGATGATAGAATAATTTTGCCTTTGCTGGCGAACTATTATTTCCTTTTGCAAAGCTACAAGCTGATCTTTTTCTGCAATGGTTTTGATGTTCTCTCTCTCTTCAAAATTGGTTTGGACTTTGGTGAGGTTTTTTAATAACTGTTCACTGTAAATTGAATCCTTAAACTGAACATATTTATTTTTATACTCCAGCGATTTCCCAAAGTCCTTCTTGTCCTCATAGTATTTAGCCAAATCACGGTATATAGTAAGTTTAGCCTCTGCCAAATTAACCGACTCAGCAATCGCCTTGGCCTCCATTAAATAAGCAATTCCTTTAGCATCATTATTCAATTGAATCTCAATTTCCCCAAGAGAAGAAAGATTTTCAGCTTCGTACCTTTTGTCCTTTTGACTCTTGGCAATTTTCAATGACTTTAAGAAGTTTTCCCTTGCGATTTCCATCTGATGATTTTTCAGATATGCAAGCCCCAATCCAATCATTCCTTCCTTTATGGTATTCTCATCACATTGACTTCCACAAATTTTAAAACCATCATTAAAAAATTTTATTGCCTCATCAAATTTATTGAGGTGATTGTAGGATAATCCTAGGTTTATAAATAATCTCTCCTGTCCTGTGAAATCCTTTAGTTCTTTACTAATTGCGACAGCCTTCAAATAAAACTGAATTGCCTTATCATCATCGTTAAGATTATAAAAGACTAAGCCAATATTATTGAGTGCATTCCGTATCGATTTCTTGTCTCCTTCTTCCTCCCTGATTGCCAATGACTGATAATGAAAGCTCAACGCCTTATCATAATTACCCAAATACATATAAGCAAGACCCGCATTATTTAGAATGAATTTAATCTGAGTTTTTAAATCAGGAAACTTATTTTGATTGCGTTTTGCAATCCCCAATATTCCAATAAGAACATCAACTGCTTCCGTATTCCTTCCCAAATACATCAGTGAATAGGCACGCATTCGACCACCCTGAACTATCCGAACGCTGTCACCGTTTGCTATTGCTTGGTTATTAAACTCTTCTGCAAAATGAAGAGCTTCATTAAAATCGTTAGAATTGTTTTCCTTAAATAATGCATTTAGAATTTCAAATCGCTGCTCACTTTTAGCCCCTCTTAACTCCTTTTTTAGGGAATCGATTTTTACCTTGTTTTGCGCATATAATGTGCTGCCGCATAGCAAGAAAAATAGTAGACCAGTTTTAAAATTGGAGTACGAAAGCAAGTTTAAAAAATAAAATGCAAGACATTGAAAAAATAAACGGTACACCTTTGCTAAGTAATTTGTCACAACAAAAAAAAATAAAAAATCCAAATAACCTAAACAACTATGAAAAAGTTAATCTACACCCTCGCCCTTTCTGCCGTTATTTTTTTCTCATTGGCTTCCTGCACACAAGAAGTAATTAAACCTAAGGCTGGCACCGCAGGAGCCGGTGTCATTGAATAAGTAGAGAATTTAACAATAGCATATGAAAACAAAAATAATATTAATTGCCCTTGCCGCTATCACGCTTCTTTCTTTCACCTTAATTTCAGCCTCAAAGAGCTCTCACAAAGAAGTGACTGCCCAACAGGAAGTGAAAGGTAGCCAAAGCGGGTTTGCATTGCAAGATAGCAATCAGTTTTAATTAGCCATAGAAATTGCTAAAAAAGGCAGGCCTATTGAGGTACTGCCTTTTTTGTGTGCGGGAAGGAGTTTCAACTCTCGCGAACCTCTAGCAAATAAACACAGCATGCTGAGATTTATGGGGAATGGCTAAAATTTGTTATCCAATTTGTAGTAGCCACCGAATGGACACGGGGGAACTCAGGTATAAAAATTGACGCTAAAATGGGTGTACTATCCGTTTGAAAATTTAAAGACGAGCTACTTAAATGACAAGCTATTAGTAATCAGGCAAAGAGGTTAATTCGGAAAACCAACTGGATAGCTACCGCGTAACTTCTTGTGATGATTTTGAACCTGTTTCCGATATAAACGCCTTAAAAATAAGGGTGGGCAGCCAAAATCCGATCCAAAACTCCATGTACTAAAATGCGCCAAAACGCTATCTCTTAAAGCAAACCTTTAAATCTAAGATTAAACCTTACATCATTTTTAAAGCTAAAAATACGCTTTTGCTAAAAATCTAACATTGTTTTCAACACTAACTTTACAGTCTAATTTATCGTGCAATATCCCCGAAAAGGGTTTGAAAATTAGCCGCTGGAAGTCCCCTGCAGTTCAACTTGAAATTGTTGACTAAAAGGCGAAGAGCCCGTTTGTATCGGGCATACTGAAGTCCAGCATATCGAAATCATGGAATGCCAGGGCATTTTGAAATTCTCTGATACCTGCCTCAATGACTTGCCTGACAAAGCTTTCTTTTTCCAAAGGGCGTGCAGCCTTCGCGAACTAAAGCCTCGTCATCCCATCGGCAGCAAGCTGAGTTTATTCATTATCCAAGGATAGCCATGTATTTCCGTGCACCTCTATGCCTGGTTGCTGGCATCGCTAGGGCTTGGCGATGGCAAGGAATTATGCCGTACATATAAAAGCTGAGGGAATGCACATAAGCCCCGCTATTGCCACAACCCTACGTGTTATCTGTCCCCTTGTTCGGCCAAAGCAAATCTGTGCGCACCATTGTTGTTATCATAGAAAAAAAAACAGGGCCTAACAGCCCTGTTTTTCTTAGAAATGTAATTCTACTTACTTATTATCCGGCTCTACTCCCAATGGGTTAAATGCCCAGCAATCATCAAGCCTTCTTGTCCCACTTTTGCCTGTAGTAATATACCCATAACTACCGATGGCAAAACCAAACCCAGAATCCCTTGCATAGCCTATCGTAGGTGTATTGTTAGAAAATGAAAAATATTGAATCCAAGTATCACCTCCAGTTATTACTCCACTTGAATTTACCACAGGAGGGGTATATTGCCAGGTATCGCTTTGAGGTGCACCAATACTGCCACAACTTAAATAACCAAAACCAGCAATCGACCAGGCACAAGCCAATTCCCTTGACCTCGGCTGTGTAATGGCATTCCCATTTTTATCCTTTCCGGTAAGGCCGTTGAGTTCAAACCACGGATTTTGAGTTGTATCCGAAAGTAAGGTTGGATCAAATCTAAAAAAGTTAGTCACATACGAACCATTATCATTGCCACCACCCACATAAGCATATTCCTTTGCTCCCTCGCTATTCACAAATACAAAAGCGTTTTGGCGCTTCGAACCACCGATACTTGGCCGTTGAATCCATAGGTTGTTGGCTTGATCATATTCCCACAGGTCTTTCAATCCTGAATAGTTATTATAACCCCCACCCACAAATGAGCGTCCACCGGCAGTGAAAGCCAAGGCGCCAAACCGGGCCAAGGCAGTATCATAAGTAGCGGTTTTGCCAAAGTTAGCTACCTGTCTCCAAGATCCCTTTGGGCCCGTAGACGGATCAAACTCCCAAAAATCGCCAAGCGGAATAGGGTTATTAATGTCTGATCCACCAATGCCAGTTCCGATATAGCCTTTGCCATTTAATGCAAAACCAACCGCATTACTCCGCGGTGCAGCTGCAGACGGTAAACTGGCCATTTGAATCCAAGTGTCAATTTGGGGATCGTACCGCCAAAAATCAGTAAGGCGCGTTGGCACGTCATAATTGTACCCCGTACCCATATAGGCATAGTTTCCGATTACGAAGCCTGTGGCACCACTGCGGGTAATCCCATCGAAGTCCCCTAGCTTATCCCATGAACCTGGGAGCGTGGTAGAACTTGATGTGTTACACGAGTACAAACTTAAAAGGCCGGCAAACACCAAGAGGGTGAAAAATGGCAAAAGCAATTTTTTCATTTTTATAGATTTATTAAGGGACAACATATGAATAATAGATTAGCAGTTTGATTTTAGTATTTGGATGAAGTTGATCCCCTAGATAAACCCGGCTAACGTCAGCCCCTTGGCTTCCAGAAGGGCCGAGAATCATTGGAGGAAAATAATTTGTACTGGCTTTGATTTGGCCATAGACGTACGAAAATATCGAAAAGCTATAAAAAGTATTTATCCCATACTCATAATCATACACGATGCTGGCCAGACCACCAGATATAGGGGTAAGTGGAATGTTGGATTTATCAGTAAAGTAGAGTTGAAGGGAAGATGGAGGTGCTAAATATTTTGGGTAGCTTCCCTGAAGCGGGTGAATTTGCAGATAGGCTGCATTTAAAATCACTCCATTATTAGTCGAAAAAAAAGTTTTTAAGGAGGGGAATTGAATAAGGGTAACCAACCCAGTTCCGGTTTGTATGTAAGTGGAATTTCCAGTTAAAGATGATGGCACCGGTTGATAAGGTTGGATACCCGCTATGTCAGTACCCTTGCGGTCTGCCTGTATATTATTAAACTGCACACTGTAGTTGACGAAATCAATGTGATTGCTGGTCGGTATATCACTTCCTGAGGCATGGCTATAATAAAGTCTTATTTTTACCTTATTCGATTTAAACCCAGCAATACAGGCTTGCGTGGCTGGATCAACATCAATGTGTATGCCGTAAAAGAAACTTCCCGCAAAGGAATTTGGATTTGAAAAAAGCTTTGCGGAATCAATTTGCGCCAGTTGAAACCATTTCGCGCCAAGGGCGTTAGGCAAACGGATATTGACCGAGTCGTTGTGTGGGTTAAATTTCACCGTGGCAGTGCTGAGTGGGCTTGGGAATTGCGGAAAGGTGGTCGAATTATAATATCCATAGGCATTGCCATAAACCGATAACTTTTGTTCAGTCGTCACCGGAAGTTTTCGTAATTGAAAAGGCTCCGTCAACTGGTAAACGTTCAATTTGACTGGTTGTGTGGTATCACCAATATAATAGTGATTGTAGGGTAATATCAGTGCGATCGAGTCAAAAGTATATTGAGGGCCACTAGTGGGAAGAAATGTATTTTGGAAGCTCAAATTCATGTATGTAGAAGAAGAGACAGTGCCCAATCGCTCGTCAAGATATTTGCCCAGCAAAACTGTGCCGCTATTGTTAGTGAGCACCGAATCTAATTGCACCGTTGAAATGTTCACCGTAAAAGTATCCACATAGGCCGTTTGCAGATTGTTTCCACTAAAAGCCTTGGTTACCGCCAAGGTATTAGGATCTTCACAAGACCATGATAAGATTACCATCATCATTAAACAAAAAATTACCCCGCTTCGCATTCCAATTATCAATAACTGACTTAAATGATGATTTATTGCAGAAAAAAGTTTTACACGCCTATAAAAAGATTTCAATAACCCGGGAAACCGGATAAAAGAAACAGCACTAAGTGAGCTCGGAGGGATTCAAACCCCCAACCTTCTGATCCGTAGTCAGACGCTCTATTCAGTTGAACTACGAGCCCATTCAAAATTTCAAGGCGCAAATTTAAAAGAATATATCCGTTCGCCAAAATACCTTTTTTGGCCAATCCCGTTAAAAATGTATTTTTGCGCGTTAAAGATATGCCATGTTCAAAAGATTAATCGTTGCCACGCTTGTTCTAACAATTTCCAGCAGCTTGTTGGCACAAGAAAAAAAGCGCAAAGCCTATAAACCTGATATTCCTGGATTTTTTTTAGTCGACTTTGGTTTTAATTCCGCATTTGGCAAGCCTCAATATTTCACAAAGAGTTTTTGGGGTTCAAGAACCTTAAACTTATATTACCATTATCCTATCCAAATTGGCAATTCAAAGTTTTCTTACAACCCCGGTGCTGGCTTTTCCTTTGAACGTTTTAAATTGACCAGTGGTTACACCTTAACACGACAGGTTCAAGCTGACGGATATTTTGATTTGATTAATCCCAATACATTTCCTGAATTAACAAACGCATCCGTAAAGAAAAGTATGATTGTTGCGAATTACTTTGATTTAATGCCTGTAGAATTTCGTTTTGACACCAACCCTAAAGATGCCTCGCGCAGTTTTAATGTTTCTATTGGCGGACGAATAGGTGTACTCATGCAAAGCCATACTAAAATTAAGTATAGTGAAAGTGGCGTAAACGGAATCTATAAGGATCAACAACTTCATGGACTCAATCAGCTTAGGTACAGTGCCTACACACGTATCGGAATCGGTAATTTCAACTTTTTTGGGTTCTATAATTTCTCTCCTTATTTCGCTTCCGGCAAAGGACCAGCCGGCACGACCATGAACACCATGACTGTTGGCATTTCTTTAAATGGACTTTGATGGTGGGGCGTATTAGTTAATAGTTATCTGTTAATAGTTATTAGTTAATAGGGAACAGACAACAGATTACCTTCCCTTAAAAACAGGTTTTCGCTTTTCTAAAAAGGCAGTCACACCTTCTTGATGATCAAGTGTATTGCCAGCTATTTCTTGCAAGTATGCTTCATAGTCGAGCATTTCTTCAAGTGAGGAGGTAGTAGATTTGTTCAGCATTTTTTTGATCAGTCCAATGGCTCGCGTTGGTGCATGCGAATAATAATCTGTGTACTGCTTTACAGCAGTGTCCAATTCGGCAAGCTTAACTACTTTATTGACTAAACCCATTTCAAAAGCTTCTTGTCCACTAATTTTTTTTCCCGTACTGCATAGTTCAAATGCTTTTGCCATACCCACAAGACGGGGGAGAAAATAAGAAGAGCCTGAATCAGGCACGAGGCCAATATTTATAAACACTTCAATAAGCGAAGCTTCTTCGGCAGCGACAATAACATCGCAGGCAAGTGCAAGTGAACAACCCGCCCCTGCTGCAACTCCGTTCAGACGGCAGATAATTGGTTTTGGCAAATTTCGCATGCCCAGGACGAGCGGATTGTATCTTTTGTGTAAGGAATCAAGGAAAGAGCGCTTTCCCTGAGCGGCTCCCGATTTTAGATCTTGGCCCGAGCAAAATGCTTTTCCTTCGCCTGTCAACACAACTACTCGCGTGCTTGGGTCTTTCGCTACCGTTTTAAAAGCATCTTGCAATTCAAATGTGATTTCATCATTTAGCGCATTGAATACTTCTGGTCTATTGAGTGTAATTGTTGATACACCTTCCTTCGATTCAAATTTTATAAAATTAAATGACATGATATTAATTTAAGGGTTTAAGCTGAATTTCACTTCGTTCGGAAAACTAGTGCATCGTATTTGGTATCAATGATCAAGGCAAAAAAAATTTCAACGCGCATAGCCTCGGTCGGGCATTCAAACCATTCCAGATGCAAATTAAAATCGTTTTGGAATCTTTGTGATTTAAAATCGCTGATCGCTTCAAAAGGCGTTTCGAAAGTTTTCATGATTTGTGTTTTCTCGAAGGTAAAAGAATTAATAATAGAAATAAAAAGCTATTTTAGTGCGTTTGTAAAATTCCTTATGCGCTTCATCACTTTAATAATTGTACTGTTAAGTGTTGGCTCCTGTGGTTCCTCCAAGAGTAAAACCAAAGTGCTTAAACCGAAGTACCATAAAGTATGGGCTAAGGGAAATAAATATTTAATCGACATTCCCGTAGGTACACGGCATATTCATCTCTTCAAAAGAAGGCGGACAAAAACTGTGAGAATGAAGTAAAAGGAATTTTAAGTTATTGCATTCCCTTGATGGCAAGATCTAAATTTTTTCTAAAAAAGTTTTTTAGTGGCGTTATTTGATTGACATGGGCAGTCAGTACTGAGCCATAGAAAACAGAAAGCAGCACCTGTGTGATGTCTCGCGTAGAGGAAGTTTTAGTAATCTCTTTATTAAAAATTGCTTCCAAAGAAAATTTCTCAAACATCTGATCGACAGATTGTATTTCAATGCTTTGGACATTGGCTACATCCGGAAAAAGTAATTTTTTTTCATCCACCTTTACTGGAAATGGCCGGATTGTCCGATTTAAGTCTGCCAGGTAAGCGAGCAAACTCAGTATAATGCCCGGTTTGATTTCTGCATCTTCACTCATTTTGTCAAAGATAAAAGTAAAGCCTGCCATTCCCTCCTTAGGCTTTTGGTGAAGTTCCACGGCTCGCTTTAAACACCATACTCTAAAGTAATAGAGTAGTATATCTTCTTTTTGTGGAAAGTATTTAAATAGTGTAACCTTTGAAATTTTGACTTTAGCACAAATCTCATCAATATGTAGATCTTTAAATGATTTTTTTCCAATCAATTTAACTGTGGCGTCAAGTATTGACAACTTCAACCGCGCAGCCTTTTCCTTTCTTAACCCCATGGCATTTTCCCGTTTACAAGTTATGAAATTTTAAATTTTGTAAAATTACTTTTGTTCAGGCAGAAATTATACATTTAGCGCGCAATTCAGAACAAAAATTCCATGAAATGTATTTCCTTTCTTCTATTGGCGTTGGCTTTTGTGGCCTGCCAACCAAAACAAACGAATAAAGCAGTAGGATTGATTGCCGATTCAGCCATGGTAGTTTCTGCCCACCCCCTCGCCTCG
>DAHVFH010000154.1 GCA_027317105.1 Cytophagales bacterium | reverse complement strand
GTAAAGACCTTTACAGAAAAGCCTGAGCTTACCTTGGCCAAGAAGTTTATTGACAGCGGAGACTTTGTGTGGAATGCGGGGATTTTTATTTGGGGTGTACAAGCTTTTTTATCGGCTTTTCGAAACCACTTGCCCGAAATGGCAGAAATCTTTGACGAGGCTTCCGAAAAAATTTCAACCCCAGACGAAAAAAGCACAATTGAGACCGCCTATGGCCAGGTTAAAAATATTTCTATTGATTATGGCATTATGGAAAAAGCGGACAACGTGTATGTGTGGCTTAGCAATTTTGCCTGGAGCGATCTAGGTTCTTGGGCTTCCTTGCATGATATTTCCCCGAAAGATGAAAATAACAATGCCGTGGTGGCCGATGCACTTCTTTATGATACTCAAAATTCAATCATTAAGGGGCCAAACGATAAATTGATTGTGGTGCAAGGCCTCAATGGCTACTTAGTTGGTGCTTTTGATAATGTTGTTATTGTTTGTGAAAAGGACAAGGAAGATTTATTTCGGAGATTTGTAAACGACCTGAAAAGCAAATCTAATGGAGGAGAGTATTCGTAAACTTAGCAAGGGAATTAAAAAAAGGGGTAACCCCTGCGCTCACTTCATAAACTAAAAAATCAAAGTCATCATTTTAAATCAAACAAGAATTAAATGAATGATCACGGAGTGACAAACTGCAACAAGCTTGGAATTGCATACTGCTAAACTAAAAACGCTGGCCGGTGAAACGGTTCTTTACGGCTTGGGAAGTATTTTGCCGCGGGTCATCAATTTTTTGCTGGTGCCTCTCCACACCATCAATATGTTCTCGCAAGCGCAGTATGGACACATCACCACGCTGTATGCAGTGGTTGCGTTTGTTAATGTAGTCTTCATGTTTGGGATGGAAACAGCTTACTTCCGGTTTGCCACAAAACCCGGGGCAGACACCCAAAGGGTTTTTAACTTGGTTCAAACAGTTGTGGTATTCATCAGCTGTGCATTGTCGATTTTGATTATCGTGTTGGCAACGCCAATTGCATCTGTCTTAAAAGTGGAAGGGCGCGCTGAGTGGATCATCTGGCTCGCGCTGACCATGCTTATTGATGCCCTAGTAGCTGTTCCTTTCGCACAACTTCGGTTAGAAAAGAAAGCAGCGCAATTCGCGCTAGCCAAAATTGCCAACGTGCTGGTGCTTGTAGGACTGAACTTCATTTTTTTAAAAGTAATTTATCATCCAACGGTAGGAATTGGTTATGTCATGCTTGCGAATTTGGTCGCCAATTCTTTTTTCATTCTTTTTTTCGTGAAAACACTTTTAAAATGGAGACCCGCGTTTGATAAAGTGATTTCCCCTTCCATGGTTCATTATGCTTATCCCATTATGCTCACCGGATTGGCGGGGATGACGAATGAAATGTTTTCGCGGCTAACATTAGAATCCTGGTTGCCCACAGGTTTTTATTCTGGACTTTCCAACGAAGCTGTGTTGGGTGTTTTTGGGGCATGTTATAAGTATTCTGTTTTTATGAATCTTGGCATCCAGGCTTTCAGATATGCGGCTGAACCCTTTTTCTTTTCCAGTGCGAGGGAAAATAAATCGCGAGAACTTTATTCTCGAGTCAATCATTTTTTTATCATAACTGGTTGTGTGTTTTTTCTTGCCATCAGCATTAATCTAGACGTGTTAAAATATTTTATTGGAAACCAGTTTTGGTCAGGGCTTGGAATTGTTCCTATACTTCTTTTGGCGTACTTATTTTTAGGCATTTATTATAACATTAGCATCTGGTTTAAGCTGATTGACAAAACCTATTTTGGTACGGTGATCACCGTGGCAGGGGCGTTGATTACCATTGTAGCCAATTATTTTCTTATTCCGTTATACGGCTATATTGGCAGTGCAATTGCCGCTTTGATCTGTTATGGATCAATGACCATTTTCTGTTTTGCCCTAGGTCAAAAATTCTATCCGGTCCCCTATCGCGTGACAAGTGGGTTGACCTACCTTGTAGGAACGTCATTGGTCATATTTTTGATCAACAGTATTGAAATTAATCAGCTTTGGATCTCCGTTGGGTTTCATTGTATAGTAATTGCGCTATTTCTAGGTGTAGTCTGGATGATCGAGCGGAAAGAACTTCTTGGGAAAGCCTAAGCTGGCGTTTCAATCATCCAAACCGATTTATTCCTACCTTTGCACGTTCAAATTCATGGTATTGAAAACTAACGTATTTATATCCTTACTGATGCTTGCGCTTTCCTTCTCAAGTTTGCCTTCCTCTGCGCAAAAAGAGAAGAAGCGAAAGTCGATTTTAGCACTTTCTTCTGCACGGATGGCCGAAGCGGAAAGAATATTTACAGAAGGTGAAAAATTTTACATCCTTGAAGATTACGCTAAGGCACTCTCCTATTTTCAACAAGTGCTTGAATATAGTTCGGACAATGCGACCACCCATTATAAAATCGCTGAAATTTATTTAAAGGGGAATAAAGAAGAGGATCTTGTTCACGCCTCACAGAGCATTGAAGCGGCCTTGAAACTGGAGAAAAAAAACAAGTATTTCTATTTGCTTGCTTCGCGAATTTATGTTTCGCAACACCAATTTGAAAAAGCAGCCCATGCACTGGAATCAATGATGAAGGAAATCAAGGGGACAGAAGAATATTTGTATGAATTGGCAGGCATTTATCTTCAAAACAATCAGCTTGATGAAGCCCTAACCGTGTATAATCAAGCAGAAAGGGCATTAGGCATAAACGAATTGTCGTCCTTTCAAAAGCAACGCATCTATTTAATTAAAGGAAAATTGAGTGAAGCCATTGCCGAAGGCGACAAATTGATCCAGGCATTCCCGGATGAAGAACGATTTGTGTTGGCACAAGCAGAGAACCTTTCTCAGCAAGGCAAACCATTGCTCGGGATTTCCTATCTCGAGAAATTTATTCAAGGCCACCCCGATGCCGGAAGTTGTAAGGTTTTGCTAGCCGGGCTTTACCGTGATGCAGGTCAAGAACAAAAATCGCGTGACTACATAAGTAACCTTTTTGATGACCCTGAAGTGGAAATTGGCAGCAAGGTGTTGATGCTAGGCACGTACAATGCCGCACTTTCCCAAAAAAGGGGAAAGAAAATTAAGGATGCTGATCTTGAAGTTTTTTCGCTTGGGCTTTTTAGAAAATTGGAAACCCATTATCCAACCGATCCCGACATACACTTAGTGGGTGGCGACCTCTATCTGATGCTTGAAAAGAATGAAGATGCCCGCAACGAATATCGCAAAGCCGTTCGGTTTGGGGCTAGCAGCTTTGAGGCATGGCAAAACTTACTTTTTCTAGATTCCCAAGCAGGCCTTTCCGATAGTGTTATTGTTCACGCTGAACAAGCCATGGAGTTTTTTCCGAATCAGGCTATGATTTATTATTTTGAAGGGATTGCTCACTTGCGGAAGAAAAATTACCCCGATGCGGTTCGAACACTTGAGCAAGCCAAAAACTTATCTGCTAAAAACCCTAATTTATTGGGCGAGATTTATAGTATGTTGGGGGATGCTTACAATGCGATGAAGGAAGATGAGAAGTCTGACAGAGCCTATGAAGATGCGCTTGTCGTTAACCCCAATAATGAATATGTACTTAATAACTACAGCTATTATCTCTCCTTGCGTAAAACTAATCTTGATCGAGCCGAAAAAATGTCAGCCTTGTTGATCAAAGCCCATCCAGACAATCCTGCGTATTTAGATACCCATGCTTGGGTATTGTTTCAAATTGGCAAATACAAGGAAGCTAAAAAAGTAATGGAACGCGTATTTTCTTTAGGAAAGAAAAATGAAATTTATTTTGAGCACTATGGTGACATTCTTTATAAACTTGGCGACATCGATGAAGCTGTAGCCCAATGGCAAATTGCTAAATCTTTGGATGGTAATAATGAAGTGCTCAACAAAAAAATTAGCGATCGCAAAATTTATTGATCAAACTATATAAACTATTTACCTTGTGGATATTTCTCCTTTCAAGTTTTTCTATTCTCCTTCGGCCCTTTTTGTTTTCGGGATGCTTGTTCTTTCGGGATGCCATTATCGGCTTTCACCAACCTTACCTCCCCCTCCAAAATCAATCGATTTGCAAGAAATTGATTTTGACTACCTGCAAGGTAAAGCACGGTTAGCCTACCATGACGATAACAAAG
>DAHVFH010000158.1 GCA_027317105.1 Cytophagales bacterium | reverse complement strand
ATGTGTATCACCGACCTTGAAAATATCCTGGAGTTTACACAGACAAAAACCTCTCGCCACCTTATCTACCTTAAAAATTCGGGCATTCTTACTACTCGCAAATACAATCAATGGATGTTTTATCAAATCAAAGACGAAGTGTTTGATATCGTTCAACAAGTTCTTCAATTTTTAAGACGTGATCCAGAATTGCAAAAAGACCAACAAATTTTTCTCACCATGTATACTAATCGTGAATTGTCGTTGAATAAACTGAAAATAAAACCGTTGGGGCAACCTTGAAATTCGTTAGTGGTTATTTGTTATTCGTTTAAAATCCAATTTAAATATACACCAATGATTGAAACCGATATCCCAATGACTATTAACCGATAACGAATAACGGACAACGAAGGAATGAAAAAGTACAAATGCCTTTTATTTGATCTCGACCACACGCTGTGGGACTATGAAACGAACTCGCGTGAAGCCTTGTCGGAGCTGTATGCGCAGTTTGAATTACGGAAAAGAGGAATTGAGAATGAATCGGACTTTCTCCAAACATTTTATACGATAAATAATGAGCTTTGGGATAAATACGATCGCGGATTAATCCATCGTGACTTAATCCGGAAAGAACGCTTTCATCGGATTTTACAGGCTCACGGTGTGGATGACTATGCCATGTCGCTTAACATTTCCGATGAATACCTGGAGCATTCTCCAAAAAAAAGAAATTTGATGGATGGATGTAAAGAAACCCTCGATTATCTTTTACCCAAATACCCAATGGTGATTGTGACCAACGGTTTTGACGAAATCCAGTCTATGAAACTTTCGTCTTCTGGAATTGAACATTACTTTAAAGATGTGGTAACTTCAGCGCGGGCTGGATATAAAAAACCGGCCAAAGAAATCTTTGAATTTGCTTTGCGCGAAAACAAAATAACAGCAGATGAGGCGATCATGATTGGCGACAACTTATTGACCGACATCGCAGGGGCTCAAAATGCCATGGTGGATACGGTGTTTTTCAATCCGAATAGAATTGAACATCAATCCACGGTTGATTATGAAATTGCATCACTTGCTGAGCTAATGAACTTTCTTTAAGCCTTTATTTGTTAATTTTGAGCTACTAATTTTCGAATTTTTAAATTTAATCAGCAATCTATATGTCTAACGGTTTTTTCAAAGTGCCCACACCCCGCAATGAAACAGTACTCTCCTATGCTCCCGGCAGCAAAGAAAGGGATCTTCTAAAAAAAGCAATTGAAGAAGCAAGGGCTTATGAGTCGGATATACCCATGTACATTGGCGCAGAAGAAGTGCGCACGGGAAACAAAAAGAAATTAAATCCGCCTCATGACCATAAGCATGTGCTGGGGCATTACCATGCGGGCGACAAAAGTCATGTAGAGCAGGCGATCAACGCAGCCATGGCGGCTAAAGAATTGTGGGGAAATTTAAGTTGGGAGAACCGCGCCAGCATCTTTCTGAAAGCAGCTGACTTATTGGCCGGCCCATACCGTTATAAAATTAATGCCGCCACCATGCTGGGGCAATCAAAAAGTGCCTATCAGGCAGAGATTGATTCGGCTTGCGAGCTGATTGATTTTATCCGCTTCAATGTGGCATTTATGAGTGAGATCTATAACGATCAGCCCATTTCATCACCGGGAGTTTGGAATAGAGTTGAATACCGTCCGCTGGAAGGATTTACGTTTGCACTTACCCCTTTTAATTTTACCGCCATTGCCGGAAACCTCCCCACCAGTATGGCGATGATGGGCAACACGGTGGTGTGGAAACCCAGCAATACCCAGATTTACGCGGCCAATGTGATTATGCAGGTATTGAAAGAAGCAGGCTTACCCGATGGGGTGATCAACTTGATTTATGTCAGTGGCCCCGAGGCAGCCGATGTGATTTTCACCCACAAAGATTTTGGAGGGATCCAATTTACAGGAAGCACGGGCGTATTCAACAGCATGTGGAAAACAATCGGAGCAAATATCAGCAGGTATAAATCCTATCCACGCATCGTAGGCGAAACGGGTGGGAAGGATTTTGTGATCGCACATAAAAGCGCTGATCCAAAAGAAATTTCTACGGCTCTGGTACGCGGCTCTTTTGAATTTCAGGGGCAAAAATGCTCAGCGGCCTCGCGTGCTTATGTTCCGTCCAACCTATGGGAGGAAGTAAAGAAAAATATGCTGGCCGATTTGAAAGACATAAAGATGGGCGGAGTGGAAGATTTTAGAAACTTCGTGAATGCCGTGATTGATGAGAAAGCATTTGACGCTATTACCGGCTACATTGAGAAAGCAAGACAAAACTCACTGAACGAAATTATGGCAGGGGGCAAGTATGATAAGTCCAAAGGCTATTTTGTGGAGCCTACGGTAATTGTTACCAAAGATGCCTCATCCATTACCATGTGCGAGGAAATTTTTGGGCCGGTGTTGACCATCTATGTTTACCATGCTGAGAATTTTGAAGAAACCCTGGAATTGGTTGATCAAACCTCGCCCTATGCACTTACCGGTGCTGTGCTTTCACGTGACCGATATGCTGTGGAATTGGCCACAAAAAAGTTGACTAACAGCGCAGGCAATTTCTACATTAATGATAAGCCCACGGGTGCCGTAGTTGGCCAGCAGCCTTTCGGTGGCGCCAGGGGTAGCGGCACCAACGACAAAGCAGGAGCAAAGGCAAATCTGATGCGCTGGGTTTCTATGCGTACCATCAAAGAAACGTTCCTTCCAGCCACAGATTATCGTTATCCGTTTTTGGAGAAGGAGTAGTTGGCAATATTTAATCTGAGCAATATTTAATCTATCTTGCTCAGGTTAAAGTCATATCAAACTTGAGGGCTTTCTGGTTACTATCTGTTTGTTGTCTATTTGGGCTGCCGCACTGTTCAGCTCAGTCCCACACTATTGACAGTCTCAAAAATAAAGTTGAAGTCGCAACAGGAAAAAACCGGGTAGATGCATTAAACGACTATGCGTATGCGCTAATGTCTTATGACGTAGATAGATCAAAGGCGGTTTCCGAAGAGGCTTACCAGCTTGGACAGAAACTTAACTACCAGAAAGGAATCGCGATAGCACTCACTAACAAAGGGATCATCGAATACAGTTTGGGGAATGACACCCTTGCCAAAATCACTTTTCAGAAAGCAGGGAAGTATTTTGAAGAAATTGATGAGAAGGGATTCAAAGGCCGAACCTTGGTCTGGCTCGGCTATATCAATCAAAGTTTAGGCCGACTCGATTCTGCCTCTTTCTACTACGACCGGTCTTATCAATTATTGAAAGACAGTACTAACCCATCTCATCTGTCTTTTCTGTATTTGCACTTGGCCGATTTTCAAAAAATAAAAAATGATCCGGTTAAACAATTGAACTATCTCCAGCGTTGCTGGACTATAAGAACGCTGTTGAATAATAAATTCTCTTTAGTGTGGTGTGGCGCTAGCCTCGCTGCCTATTACACAGAACACGGTTCCTACCAAAAGGCATTGTCTTATTTGGACTTGGTCGAAAAAAAACTTGGTAAGGACACATTAAATAATGAAGAGTTCATCATTATCTGCAAGCAACGCGGGGCAGCCCTAACTAACTTAGGCGAACACAAAAAAGCGATTGGCTTATTTTCAAAAGTGAAACGATTTTATGAGCACAATCCTTTTCCTTTAGATCAGGTTCGCGTGTTAATAGAAATAGGCTATGTGCAGGCGGAGGTATCCAACTTTGAAACCAGTCTGAAATATTATTTTGAGGCGTTGAAGATTTGCGACCAAAAATCATTTAGGCTTGAAAAGACGCTTCTTTATTTCAGGATAGGTTGGGTGTATTATGTAGTGCGACAGAATTCACTATCCGGACGATATGCCAATAAAACATTGAAATCGGCTACCCAAAATAACCAGAATTTTGAAAGAGCCTCAGCCCTTAATTTGCTGGGCTTGCTGGCTGACCGGTTGAATAAAAGTGAGGCTGCCTTTAAGTATTTTAAAGAAGCCCTGGCCCTACGCGAAAAAAATAACGAACGAATAGGCATTTCGAGCACGTTACTGAATTTAGGGATTCACTTCGAAAACCTTGGACAATACGCCTTGGCAGAAGACTATGAACTGAAGAGCCTTACGCTGGAAGAAAAACTTGATCACGCTATTGGAATTTGCTACGCTTGCCAAAGTCTGGGCCAATTGTATGTGAAGAGCAAAAAATTGGACAAGGCTCACTTCTATTTGAACAAAGCCGAAGTGCTAGCCAAAAGAATTCAGGCAGAAGATGTGGTATTGGATATTTATCGAAACAAAAGAGATTTGTACACTTCATTGAAAGCTTACCCGGCAGCGCTTCAATACGCTTTGTTGTATGAACATTTGCGCGATTCAATTTTCAACGTTGGCTTAAGTAATAGAATCATTACCCTGCAGCACGACTATGAACTGGATAAACTTGACGATGAAATAGCTTTGCTTACTAAAGACAGGCAGTTACAACAGATAAAATTGACAGTGCAAGAGCAGGAGATCTCTGAACAACGATTGATAATCATTGTTGTTACCGTGCTGCTGATTCTTATTAGCGGTGGCACCTACGCGGTACTCCGGTTTTATAGGAAAGTGCGCCAACTCAATCGAGAAGTTTCAGAACAGAATGAAGAGATATCCGCCCAGTCGGAAGAACTCCGTGAAGCCAACGATGTGTTGGGTAAACTCAACCGCGAAATTTCAGAACAAAAAGAAGAAATACAAGCCCAGGCAGAGGAGCTAAGAGAAAGCAACGAAGCTATTTCCGAAGCTAATCTGCGCTTAGAGGAAAAAGTAAAAGCCAGGACATCGGAGCTAAAAGAAGCATACACCGAGCTTGATACCTTTTTTTATCGTTCTTCCCACGATTTCAGAAGACCATTGACCACCTTTATGGGATTGGCAGAAGTGGCGAAAATCATGGTGAAAGATAGTGCGGCTTTGGAATTATTCGAAAAGGTAAATGAAACCGCCCGAAGCCTGGACAAAATGTTGTCAAAGTTGCAATCTATTAGTGTGGCCGGTGGTCAGGAGCTGATCTATAGTGAGGTAATGATGGAGCAGATTTTCCAAATTGAACTTGACAATTTTAAAGAGGAGATTATTCAAAAATCGATTCGGGTATCTGTGGAGGTAAAATTAGGACTTCCCTTTTTATCTTATCCGGCTTTGGTGAAGTTTATTGCGCAAAATTTGCTGGAGAATGCGATTGCGTTTTGCGCGGCAGAAGGCGCATTGATCTCAATTAAAGCCTATGAAAATAAAGGTGACGTAGTTATCGAAGTTGCCGACAATGGACAAGGAATTGATTGGGCATACCTTCCCCGCGTATTTGAAATGTACTTTCGCGCCAACGACCGAAGCAAAGGCAATGGCCTTGGCTTGTATATTGTAAAAAAAATGGTTGAAAAACTAAATGGACGTGTTGAATTAAAAAGTGAAGTATTTAAAGGCACAACTGTGCTTGTTTTTATTCCCAATAACTTTATTCAGTGAATTAACACTTTGGGCTATTCCCTAAAATTGTAGTGGTGGGCGAATTTCATAAACAAGCCAGCTAAGGATTCTGATTCTCCGTGTCTTTTGATGAAGTAAAAATTGCGCTCAAGGTTCAATCCTTTAACATCAAGGATAACCAATTCTTTACTCCGCAGTTCTTTTATTATAGAATGAATAGAAAGAAAGGCCATACAGTCAGAATGTTGTAAATACGATTTTATGCTTTCCGTACTGCCCAGTTGCATTTCGTTTTGAAGCGCGCCTATTTTTATGCCGAACGGCTTTAGTGCAAACGCAATAACCTCTCTTGTGCCGGATCCAGGTTCTCTTAAGAGCAAGGGAATTTTCTTCAGATCGGCTAGTTTAATCGTTCCTTTTTTTGATAAGGGATTCGCGTAGCGGGCAACAAGTACTAATTCATCCTTTATAAATTCCGTGTATTTAAAAGAATTATTTTTTGACCGCCCTTCAATAATCCCGAAGTCAATTTCCTTGTCTTCTAAGGCTTTCTCAATCTGTTCGGTGTTATTGATTGTCAACGATATTTTTATGTCTTTTATTTTTTTGTGAAAGGCAGCCAACAGGGGAGGCAAAATATACTGGGCTATGGTAGTGCTGGCACCAATTCTTAGTTTGCCACCTTGTGTCTCTTTGTAACTATTGATCTCAAATTCGAGGTTGCGATAAATGGCAAAAAGCTGCTCGGTGTGTTGCAGTAACGTTTCTCCCACTCCCGTCAGTTTTATTTTTGAACCATTGCGCTCAAATAGTTTTACCTTAAAATGGCCTTCAATTTCGTGGATATGCTTAGTTACCGCAGGTTGAGTTATGGATAGCTCTTCAGCTGCCTTCGTGAAATTGAGACGTTTGGCAACAGTATGGAAAACTTTCAAACGAAAATCAAACATGCCCAAAAAGATTGAGGGTTAGATTAACCCTGTTAGCCCCAAAGATAAGATGAAACTATCTTTGAATACACAACCTGCAAGATTTAGTCAACAAGCTTATACCATTTAATATCTTTTAGCAGGGGCCTTCGAAAAGACCGTTGAACGGAGTCTGGCCCATAGTATTTGGCAAGGTAGTCGAGGATTGGTTTTTCGGTTGCGCCCAAATCCCAAAGCTTTTGATTCGCCTGCATCCATCTTATTTTTTCGATCCACGTTTGGCGAGAAAATCTTCCGTTCAAAATAACGCTGCTGGAATGGCATGCTGTACAAGTTACTTTCACTATGGAATAATCACCTTTTGCAATAAGTCCTGTCTCTATGTCCTTGCCATTGATGACCGATTCCGATAGGGCTACTTTTGCTAGCTTGCTAGCCTCAATTTTTTTTGGGCGTAGGTTAGGTAATGAAAAAGCCAAACCTAGAAATAGTGCCATCAATGCGGTGAACACAAAAAGCCATGTGAGCAATTGGGTCGAGCACTTTAATTTCGAAAAGAATTCATTGTCTTTCATTACCGGAGCAGGCTCTTCCATTCTTAAATTACTTTTATCGCAATTCGATGACAAGAATTGTTAAGGTATCCGCCTGAGTTCCAGGCGGGGATAACCATTGGCTGTGTGGTGCCTTTGTTGTCGGTGGCGCGTGCCCATACCTCATAATATCCGGTGTCAGGAAATTTTACCACTGTGTTCCACTGTTGCCAGGCTAATCGGTTCACAGGCATTTTCACTTCACATTCCGTCCAGGTGGCTCCATAGTCTATTGAAATGTGAAGGTGTGAAACGGTCAGGTCTCCTGCCCAGGCATGTCCTCTCAGAGGTAATAATTTGTCTTTGGTTATGATGGCGCCTGTTTTTGGGTAAGTGATCAACGAACGCACCGGCATGGATTCTATGATTTTCCATTGATTTTCGGCTACCTTTTCACCCGGCTGAACCGGATGCTTGGGCATTCGATAGTGATTCATTTTAGCACCGTCATGAATTTTATTTCTCACTGAGATGCGTTGTAGCCACTTCCCAGAAACAGATCCTGGCCATCCACCGATCACGAGGCGAAGGGGATAGCCATGTGCTATGGGAATATCGTTTCCATTTAGCGACCAGGCGAGAAGTGTTTCCTCTTCCAATGCTTTTGAAATAGGCACGCCACGAGAAATAACAACTTTGGTTGGATCTCCGCTTAGGTGGACGTCTTTACCATAATATCCAATGTAAACTGCATCTGATTTTATCCCAACACTCATCAGCACATCCTTTAGCCTCACCCCCGTCCATTGGGCACAGCTCAACGCACCTTCGCCCCATTGGTTTCCGGCTGTGGCAGGATAAAAACCAAAACGACCGTTCCCCCCACATTCAAGGGTTAACTGATACGTGTACGTTTTAAATTTTTCACGTAATTCTTTCAATGTAAACACTTTTTTATCTTTTACCGACTCGCCATCAATGGTCAGCATCCAACTTTTGGTATCGATGGATTCGGGGATTAACCCGTTGTTACGAAGAAACATTTTAGCCACTGGCGTTATGCTATCATCCAGCAAATGAGCCGGAGCATCTATATTCCAAGGTCGTTCATTAAGCTTGATCATTTCTGGATCTTTTTCCTTCATCGAGAAAATTTCCGGATCGGTGAAGGCCAAGGGCAAATAATCATTTGGAATATTTTCTGCATGCGCAACCTTTGTACCTAAAGAAATTGATAAAATCGCTAATAAACTTTGCTTAATGAACTTTCGCCTATCAGGCGTTAAAAGTTCATCCGTTACCTTAGTTTTCTCCTTTGAATCAATGGGCATACTGATGTTATTTATACGAGCAAATTTATCTTCTTTAGTAGGAGGGTGTATATGAGAATTGGTTATGGGAGATAACTATTGGTAATGCGCTTGCAAAACGATAAGTTCAGATATTTGTTTGGAAGTCATTGTAAGCTCACGCACTGAATCTATTTTCTTTTCTACTTGCGATAATCCAGTGCCGGCTTGCGATCGCCAAGGAGTGGTTCGTAGGTGAAGTTTTCTCCTCTTCGTTTTTTCAGTTCTTTCCATGAGTCTTCAATCAGTTTTGGGTTACTGAAGGCATCAATCATTGCACCTGCTAGCGTTTTGGCCGCTACCATCATTCCTTTTGAGCCAATACTTGTCCCTCCCGCTGAGGCCGCCTGCCAGCTGTGTGCTGAAGTGCCGGGCACCCAAGTGGCAGTTACAAGCCCGGCTGTGGGCACCACCCAACTGATGTCGCTTACATCTGTGCTCCCTCCTTTATTGTCATCCGCGCCAAATTTTTCTATTTCGTTCGTTGACTCAAGTACTGGTTTTTGGGAAAAAGTTTGTTGGATTTTTTCCGCGAATTCTTTTTCCAAAGGCGTATAGACATAACCACCTACAGCACTCAAATTATCATACACCGCCTTGGCGAGGGTTTCGTTGGCCATGAGATTATAAACACCTCCCGTTACTTCCGCATCAAACCGTGTTTGTGTGCCGAGGGATGCGCCTTGCGCGGCTTTCGTCACCCAATCCCATGTTGCTTTTACTTCTGTAGGGTCAGGATGGCGAACATAATAGTACGCTTCCGCGAATGCCGGGACTACATTAGGTGCTTCCCCTCCGTGCGTAATTACATAGTGGATTCTTGTGTGCTCGTTCACATGTTCGCGCAACATGTTCACCATCATGTCCATGGCTTCAACCGCATCAAGCGCAGAACGTCCGCGCTCCGGTGAGCCCGCAGCATGAGAGGCCACACCGTAGAACCGAAACTTTCCTGATTTGTTGGCGAGCGAGGAACCATAACTTGCCGAGTTTTTAGCGCCCGGATGCCAGTGAAAAACAACGTCTACATCTTTAAATAATCCATCACGCACTAAATAAACTTTGCCTGATCCACCTTCTTCCGCAGGCGTACCAAAAAATTTAATGGTTCCAGATTTTTTGTTGGCAATTAGCCAGTCTTTTACCGCAATGGCTGCTGCCGAAGAAGCGGTTCCAAACAAATGATGTCCACAGCCATGCCCGGCTTTTTGGCCTGCGATGGGTTTAAATTCTGGCACAGCTTCTTGTGCCAAGCCCGGAAGGGCATCGAATTCTCCCAAAATTCCTATGACGGGTTTTCCTGATCCATAGGTGGCCACAAATGCCGTGGGCATTCCGGCTACACCCGCTTCAATTTGAAAGCCCGCATTTTTCAAAGTTTGCTGCAGGAGCGCAGAACTTTGTGTTTCCTGAAAACCAACTTCGGCAAAGCCCCAGATTTTTTGTGCGACATCGGAGTAGAATTGACTTTTACCGTCAATCGCTTTGAATACTTCGGGCTTTGTTTTTTGGGCTTGTCCTGTTGATGATATGAAAATCAAAAGGGCAATGAGGAGGGTGGAATGTTTCATGTTGAATTAGCTTTGGAGTAAATATAAAGAACGGTTGAGAAGCACAAAGGACGAATTACATGGTTGGTCATTTAAAAACTACTCAGGTTCGTTGTACCATTTCACCTTCCCCGCGAAATACATAAGCGCGCCAACAATTAGGAAGAGGCCCAGGCTACCCAAGAGCAATGAAAAATCCTGTTGCAAAACAATTATGAAAATGAAGGCGTAGAAAATCAACAGGAGGCTGGTAAACAAGATCACTAATTGTCGGCTTTTCAAAAAGGATATCGAATAGAAACTCACTAGGCCAACCGTTGCGACTGTAGCAATCCAATAAGCGACATTGTAGCCAACTTGTTCGGAAAAACTTATCAATAAACTATAATAGATAATCAATGCGGCACCAATCAAAATATATTGAAAAGGATGAATTCTGATTTTTTTCGTAATCTCCACTAGAAAAAGTGCAACAAATGTCAAAATGATTACAAGTTGCCCATATTTTGAAGTGCGAATGCTTTTCTGATATTGATCTACTGGAACAATAAGTTTTACCCCAAATTCTGCACCACTTAATTTGAGTCCATTTTCAGTCCATTGTTGAGAAAATGGCCTATTGAAATGGAGGATCTTCCAGTTAGCCGAAAATCCATTTTCACTGATTTCTCTGCTTTCAGGAAGAAACTCCCCATCAAAACTGGGATCATTCCATTCACCTTTTAACTGTACTGTTGTCGTCTTTCCGGTAGGATTAAAACTTAGCCGCTGACTTCCTTTTAGCTTTAATTTTATGGTCGTTTTATCGGTAAAATCGTGGGCTGATTGCCAGCCAAGTTTTGCGACAATGCCATTGCTGGAAAAATCTAAGACTTCCGCATTGTTAATTTGAAAGTTAGGAGGGTTAATTTCTTTAGATAACTTCCGTACGAAGATTCCTAAATTACTTGAAGGCGCTGTCGTTTTCTCCTTTCCGCCAACAGTAAAAGATGGATTTTCGGTTATCCCACGGAGGTCGGTAATAGAAAAAATCATGGACGCGTCATTCCAAACCACCATTTTTTCATCGATTCCTAAGGTCGTAAAATCCGGCTTGTTAAAGGTTGCATTTATATCCAACAATGAGTTGTAAACTGCGGCATCAAAAATTCCTCGATGCAATACGGTTGGGTTCACAGCACCTGTGATGTCGAGTGTCTCCGGTAACAAGAATAATTTTTCAATGGATTCTTCAATTTCCGTTCCGTCTTTACCATGATCAATTTTTTTTCTCACTTTAAAGGGGATGACAAGAATTGGCCCCGACAAGGTTTGGCTCCCTGACCATTTGTTGGATATTTCCTGCATCACGTCTTCTGCCCGCGATTGCCGTTCATTCATTAGACTTTGTATCCAGGAAGAGGGAATGAGTAAGATTAACACCAAAAATCCGATGGATAGAAGTTTTACGGTAATCGATTCCTTTATCCATACGTTAAGACGTTCAAAAATGTTGAGAGGAGATTGATTTGTTCCCATAGCTAATTAATTTATGTTATTTAAAAGTACTTTTATTTTAAAAGTGAATTTCAAAAAAAATTATTTCCGCTGTTGTTTGATTAATTGTTCCAGCCCATCCAAATGTTTTTTAAAAACCAAGCGACCTCGATCGGTTGCCTTATATTTAGTATTGGGCTTGCGGTCTACGAACGATTTGAAGACAGAAATGTATTTTTCTCGCTCAAGTGCTTTAATATGGGTAGCTAAATTTCCATCCGTAACACCAATAATTTCTTTCAGTGAATTGAAATCGTAAGAGTCATTGGCCACAAGCACCGACATAATTTGCAGGCGCACACTGTGCGCTAAAATTTTGTCTAATAGCTCAAAAGGATTTTTCACCGTTCGTAACGAAAATACATGACGGCCCCATAAACGATGTGCATCAAACCAAACCCTGTGGCCCAAAAAACTAATCCATAGCCAGGGAAGGTCGCGCAGATCAACCCTAATCCGATTTCGATCAAACCCAAATACCTTACTTCCTTAAATGTGCTTCTACTTCCCTGAACTAAGGCAAGTCCATAAAATACTAGACAGGAGGGAGCCGCAATTCCGTAGTACCCCTGGACAATGAGAATGACAATTAGCAAACCACCTGATAATAAAGGAATCAGAAGATCGATGAACAATTGCTTGCTGGCTGGATTCCATATTGAAACACCTAATTTTTTTGCCTTCTTTAAACTCAAAAAATAGCCCGAACCTAAAGAAAGTCCTAAAACGACAATGGCCACTAACAAAAGTTTGCTGACGGCTGAATTTTCATCCTCGTAGTAAAACCGAAAATTGAAGAGTGAATTGGGATCGTAAAGAATGAAATAAACGATTAGGCTTCCGCCTAACGCATACATCCCTGAAATTATTCCCGACAAACCACTTAGGGAAACAAATTTTACAGACCGCTCCATCATCGAACGGATGGAGGCGAGATCTTTTTCATAGTCTTGAGTCTCTTGCATTTAAAAGTACTTTTAAATGCAAAGTAAATGACAAAAACCATATTAAAAAGTTTTTTTTCAAAAAAAATGAAAATAAAAATCAGGGTTGAAGAAGAAATTTGAGGTTTATTTGCAAAACTATCAACGCCTCATTCGACCATATCATCATCGGCCAGGGCTTGGCCGGATCTTGTTTGGCCTTGCAACTGCTAAGGCGGGGGAAAAAAGTCATCGTTTTTGATCAGCCTCAAAATAACCGGGCATCGGCTGTGGCCGCTGGATTGTTTAACCCCGTTACCGGAAAACGGTTAACCAAAGCATGGGAAGCGGACAAAGTCTTTCCTTACCTATTTCAATTTTACGCTGAAGCGGAAGAAAGTTTGGGGCAAAAATTCTTTTACCCTCAACCTATTTACCAGCCCTTTGTTTCCATAGCCGAGCAAAATGATTGGATGGCTCGTAGCGAGAGCCGCGAATTGAAAAAATTTGTTGAAAGGATTTTTACTGAGAGTGTTTATGGAGACCAAACGTATGACGATTTTGGCGGAATATTAATCAATCATACCGGATACCTGAATACCAATTTGTTTATGCAAGGTTTGCGGCTCGTACTCGAAAAGGAGAATGCTTATCAACCTCATTATTTTGACATTTCTCTTCTAAAAATCCGAAACGATAAAGTCAATTACAAAAATTATGAAGGCACCAACATTATCTTTTGTGAAGGGCTTGGATCTTTAAAAAACCCCCTTTTTGGATGGGTTCCAATTATTCCGCTAAAGGGAGAAACCCTCAGTATTTCTATAAAAGAAAAACCAAAAGCTATTTTTAACCGGGGCGTTTACCTTGTACCCAGTGGCAGAGAAAGAGAAGAAGAGTACCTCGCTGGCGCAACGTACCAACCAAATGATCATACTGAGGGTATCTCGACTACGGCAAAAGCAGAATTAGAAGAAAAAATTTCTGCGCTGATTAAAATACCATTCAAAACAAATTTTCAGAATTGGGGTATCCGCCCTTCCACGCGCGATAGAAGACCCGTGTTAGGGGCACACCCACTTTATAAAAATGTTATTGCTTTTAACGGACTAGGTACAAAGGGGGTGAGTTTGGCACCATATTTTTCAGATCTGCTGGCTGATTGGCTCTGTCACGAAGCTGAAATTCCTAGTGAAATAAATATTGCACGTTTTAAAGCGTTATATTCGTAGATTAGTTTGATCATTATTATATTATTTAGTTTGAGATCATTATGAAGAGAGGGTTGTGCCGCTTGACGGGGATTTTGGTTTTGTTATTTGCGTTTTCGCTTCTTAGCGCGCAGCGTGCGTATGAGACTTTTGGCCGCAATCGGGTGCAATACAAGGATTTTGACTGGAAATATCTGAGTTCAGAAAATTTTGATGTCTACTTCTACGGGGAACGTGCCAAGCTGGCACAGGAAGCGCTTCAATACATGGAGTCTGATTTTGATCGGATCACCGATTTACTCGGTTTTTACCCCTATCAAAAAACAAAAGTATTCCTTTACAATTCCATTACCGATCTACAACAAAGCAATGTCGGCCTATATCTGCAGCGCTTCAATGTAAGTGGAGAAACAACATTTATCAAGCCCTATGTGGAAGTTGCTCATCCTGGCAATTTGGACGAATTTAAACGGGAGTTGGTCTTTAAAATGTCCAATTTATTAGTGAATGAAATGATGTTTGGAGGGAGCCTCCGCGAGATGTTCACGAGTTCGGTGCTCCTTAACCTCCCGGATTGGTTCATCGATGGTACGTCCCAATTTGTTGCCTATGGTTGGAATGATGAGATGGACGACTACGTGCGACAGTTGGTGAAAAGTAAAGACGTAAACAAAGCCCTTCGTTTAAAAGGAAAGGAAGCCGCATTAGTGGGCCAATCCATTTGGAATTTTATTGTTGAAAAATACGGTAAAAGTAGCATCAATAACATCCTCAATTATACACGCATTATTCGCAACGAAGAAAAAAGCATCCTCATCACCTTAGGTGTCCCGTTTAAGCAATTGATGCTTGATTGGCGCGACTATTATTTAACGATGGAAAAGAAGGTAGCCCAAAGTTACGTTCCACTTGCCGATTCCACTCAGTTCACTGATCAAAAACGTCATGTGGTTACTTACACCACAGTAAAAATTAGCCCGGATGGCAAGAGTGTAGCGTATGCGGTAAATGACCGTGGTCGATTTACAGTAAAAGTGAAGTCACTTGAAAACGGAAGGGAGTCCATTATTCTTAGGGGAGGCAATAGGGTGATAAAGCAAACCGTTGATTATCGCGTGCCTTTGTTGAGCTGGGCAGATGCCACGACACTGGGTGTAATCGGAGTAAAAAACGGTCAATATATATTTTGGCTTTACGACCTTCGGACAAAAACAAAATTGCCACGGGAGCTTGATAAGTTTAGTAACATCCGCAGTTTTAGTTTTTCTAACAACGGTCGTTTAGTTATTGTGAGTGCCGACTTTGCCGGGCAAAATGATTTGTTTTTATTAAGCAGCCGTAGGGATCGCACCAAACGGCTGACCAACGATGCTTTTGATGACCTTGATCCTGCATTTATCCCCAATTCAAATACCATTGTTTTTAGTTCGAACCGTACCACCGATTCTTTGACAACAGATGAAAAGGCTCTTCAACGATTGTCGCCCTATTATAATTTGTTCCTTTTCAATATAGACACCACCACGAACCGATTAATTCGCGTTACCAATACCTTGAGCAAGGACTATCACGCCCACGCCATTGATGATCATAATTTCTTTTACCTGAGTGACCAGCGTGGCATTGTCAACCTCTTTCGATTCGACACGAAAACGGGTACGTATACACAGGTTTCCAATTTTGATTCCAGCATCAAGGATTACGACATTAATTTCGATAAACGCATTTTAGCCCTGGTCGCAACGCAGGATTTGAGTGAGAATATTTTTATCGACAAGAATTTCAATTTTGAAAAGCAGATTTTCACTCCTCCTACAAGACGAAAAGAAGTGCAATTGGCCAGAACTATAACGGAGCGTAAAAAAAAGATGACTGTCAGGAAGCCAACCACTTTAAAGGACTTAATAAACTCAAGATTGAAGGAGAGAACCGACACGGCTAAAGCGGTTCCACCGAAAACAGTTCCTTCTAAAATTATCCTGCCTAAAGAAATAAAAAGAGATACGCTCATAGTGAAAAAAAATCCCAATGGAGAAATCAGTACCGACAATTATTCTTTTGATGAAGATCCCGCAGTCATACCAAAGAAACCAGCTCAGGCACCTACCAATGTAACAACCACGAAGCCAACTGGAGCACCTTCAGGAAACAAAACCCTGAATACAGACGATTATGTTTTTGAAGAAGAGGCCGTAAAGCAGAAGTTACAACCAAACGAGACTTTCTTGACTCGCTACATGAAAGCTCGGGAGGTGGGGAAAGTAAAGGGCCCATTTACCTACGAGCCTAAATTCAGCTATGATAATTTGGTTTTCACTCCCGTTGTGGATCAGCTGCGGGGAATCAGTTTACGTTTGGAAACCCAAATGAATGACATGCTTGAAAACTTTCGTTTCAACGGTGGAATGATGGTTGCCTTGTCAGATTTTAAGAGTGGAGATGTTTTTGGAGAGATTCAGTACCTTCCCCATCGTGTTGATTTTAGTGCGCGTTTTGATAGAAAGGTGATCTACTGGCAATCTCAAAATCCAGAGATCAGTTCAGGAAACCCTTCGGAAAATCAAAAATATGCTTTCCAGAAAGTGGAGGTGGGTGCTTCTTATCCCATCTCGGTGCGAACAAGGGTGAGCATAAAACCTTTTGTGGGAAGCACCAGTTTTGTTGATCGTGGATCCAGCGTCCCCGGAACTTCCATCGGATTCTATCCCTCGCAATTTCAAGTTTATGCCGGAGGCAGAGTCGAAGCCGTGTATGATAACTCGATTACTACAGGGCTAAATATTATCGAAGGTACCCGAGGTAAAATCAGTGCGGTAAACTATCAGGCAGTGGGAGATAGCAAGAAAAATTTCTCACAGATTTACGTTGATCTTCGCCACTATCAAAAAATTTATAAAGAGATCGTTTTTGCGTTGCGTGGCTATACCGGAACTTTTTTAGGTAATGCCCCTAAAAATTATTTATTAGGTGGGCTTGACAACTGGGTATTCAATAGTACCAACTACACGGGTTCGCAAAACCCGCTTGTGAATGCCTACAATACCTACAATCAAAATTTACTTTTTGCAGAATTTGCTACTGGCTTAAGAGGATTTGACTATGCTTCTCAATATGGAAACAGTGTGGCAATGGCCAATGCAGAGTTGCGGCTTCCCTTAATCCGTGCTCTCTCCAGTGGACCAATTACTTCTAATTTCTTCCGCAATTTACAGTTTACGGGATTTTATGATATTGGCTCAAGTTGGACAGGAGCCGTCCCTCTCGGCAGTTCCAATACTGGCCGTACCCGGGAAGTAATCGCCCCTCCAGGGTTCAAGGCTCAAATAAAGGAATATCTAAACCCGTGGCTCTACAGTTATGGATTCGGATTTCGATCCATGATTTTTGGATATTACATCAAGGCTGATTTGGCTTGGCCAGTTATCAACTATCAAGTGCAGACGCCTCGTGCACTGTTAAGTTTAGGGTTTGATTTTTAGCTTACAGCGCGATATAAAATTTTTAATGTCATCCTCAAAAGTATAGTATGATTAAATCAATGACGGGCTACGGCCAAGTGATCGTCAATTCCAATGAAGCAAACATTGTTATCGAAGTTAAATCGCTGAATTCCAAATTTCTGGATTTGTCCTTGCGGCTTCCCAATAAGTTTTCAGAAAAGGAACTAGAAGTAAGAAATTTAGTCGCTGATCAATTGGAGCGCGGTAAAGTTTCCATAAACATTGATCACCAGCCCAAAGCTGGAATTGGGTTACAGCTTCCATACGATGAAATGCTTTTTGCTTCTCACTATGCTGCATTAAAAAAATTAGCCGACAAAGTAGTAGCTGGATATGAAGGCATTTTTCAGTTGGCCTTACAGGCACCTGGTGTAAAGCAAACTAGCCAAATTGAAACTGCCGATTCCATGGAATGGGAGAAATTCAAAAACCAATTGAAGGAAGCGATTGAATGCTGTAACAAATTTAGGAAAATTGAGGGCGAAACTTTAGGAGGGAAACTGGAAGGTTATATTGCAACCATTCAAAAGGGACTGACTGATATTGAAAAAGTTGACAGTGCCCGAATTGAGAAAATCAGAAATAGGATTAAAGGGAACATAAAGAATTTGTTCGGGCAGGAAGGGATTGATGCCAATCGCCTGGAACAGGAGATGATTTTTTATATCGAAAAGCTCGACATTCAGGAAGAGCGTGTTCGATTGGCCACCCATCTTACTTATTTTTTAACCGTGATGAAAGAAGAAAACTCAAACGGAAAAAAACTTAGTTTCATTGCTCAGGAAATCGGTCGGGAAATCAACACCATAGGGTCAAAAGCCAATGATGCGGCCATGCAAAAATTGGTAGTGGAGATGAAAGACGAGCTGGAGAAAATAAAAGAACAATTAAACAACGTGCTGTAACCTACTGACTACCGTTTTTTATCGCCTGCACATTTAAATATACCGTCACATTATCAGATAGACTAAAACTATTACCTCCCACATGATAGGTTTGGCGATCAAGACTGAATTGACCGGTTAGCAAATATCGACCATTTTCAAGGTTGGCCTTAAACGGAAATGAAATTTCTTTACTTGTGTTCTTAATCGTCAGTGTACCCTCAACTCTCCAAATACCTGATTCTTTGGTTGAGGCTACTTTTGTTGACGTAAACCGGATGACCGGAAAAGCGACAACGTCAAAATAGTCTTCTTTTCGTAAATGACTATCCCGCATTGTGTTTCCCGTGTTAACCGTGATGGAATTAACAGTCATGTCAATAAAACTATTCTCGAAGTTGGTTTCGTCCAAATTCATTTTCCCCATCAAGCCTTCAAACGTGCCTTCAACAGTTAATCCAAAATTTTTGATCTTGAATTTGACAGATTCTTGGTCTAAGAGCGGGGTGTAGGTTTGTATTTGCCCAAGCACTTGAGCGAACAAAAAAAAATAGAAAAGGACTAAGGAAACAGCTTTTTTCATTTTATCTCAGCATGGGAGAACTCTACACTAAATGCTTCGCACCAAATGTGAACGTAGTGGTAATCACCAACGATAGGACTACCCGGCACTATATATTCCTGCTTGCCCCTGGTTGACAATAGTTTTCCCAATCGAATATAATCGCTAGCGTTCTTGTCCTTGCTAAAATAAACTTTTAAGTCAGGGCCACTAGGCGATACAAAAGGATCAAGCACCACGTATTTCGTTCCAGCCTGGTCGTAAACATGCGCTGTTCCCGTAGTGGGTCCATGGCTTACCTCAACAAAATCCCCTTTCTTAATCAGCGAAGCTTTAGTCATATCAAATCCTGAGGTAGTCGCAGAAGCAGTTGGTGTAGCGTTCTCTGGTTTGCAACAGGCTAAGGTGCCAATGATGAAACCTAAAAAAACTGTTTTTGTAGGAATAAGTTTCATGGATTTAAAGTTGGTAGCTAACGCCAGCGCAAAAAAGCAACGATTTATTTCTAAACCGATTATTGGCACTTGGAAATTGTTGCACTTCAGTGGCCGTGGTGTATTCTGTAAACAAAAATTGAGCACCTGCTTTTAATCCCCATTTTTCATTGAGGGAATAGTTGGCATAAAATTCAGAATTGAGGCTTCCTCGGTCGTTGTCGCTAATGAGTAAAATATTGAAAGCGGTTGGCTTCGCATCAGTCATCTTGCCGGAAGGCCCGTTGATGTAATTTCCATTTCGGCTGCCGCCAAAGGAAAAGCCGATAGCGTCAATATTGAACCCAGCTGTAATTTTCTTACTCAATCGATAATCAATGTTGATGCTTACGTTAAGGGAATTCACTTGCGGTGATTTAACCAGAAAAGTATCAATATTGGCAGTAATGGTTTCCTTAAAAATAACGGATGGCCCGGTGCCTCCGGAGGTGAGTTGTGCGGGCGCTGTTTCATAATGTTGATTGGCACCGATGTAAGAAGTAAAGCGGCCACCCAAACCCACTCCAAACTTTTTATGGACTCCAAATCGCCAACGATGAACATAAGCAAGTGCAAATGTACCTTGGTGCTTTGCTACCGCCACCGTGGCATTCACAAAATCATCACTCTTTTTTTTTGTCGACTGAGAATAGACTCCGCAAACATTGCTAGAGCAGATCAATACGAGACAATAGAATTTCATTTTCATGCTTCAGTTCATTAACCCAAATATTTTTTTCACCTATTCACTAAAAAAATTTAGTTCAAAGGTACGAAGAAGATGCGCAGCGAGATGTCGTCCGGCCTACACATTAAGAAAAAAGTAAGAATATAAGCTATGGCTTGATGAATTTTAGACTACCTCCTCCTCCTTCTTGCGGTAGGTTTTTTTCCGCTTCCACTATTTCCTGAAAAAATCAGTCCAATTGAAAATTCAAACCCGGTGAAATCCACTTTCGCATCTTTATAATTGACTTGCATGGTCTGCAACGGCCCCGCCATGTTGCCCCCAATGTAATTTCCCGTGATCGGTATTCTAGAAGAGCCCATCAAGTAGTTCGCTTCCAATGAAATTCCGAATTGGTTTGTTAAATAGAGTGTAAGTTCTGCTCCAAAATGAGTTCCGAACCCCGGATTATTTTGAAACGAAAGGTTAGAATTGGCGACATCCCAATTTTGATATTGGCGTATCGCGCGATCAAAATTTCCGTAGTCTAATTTTTGGGCAAAACCATAAAAGAAAAATCCTCCACCTTTAATATCAAATTGTATCATTTTTCCTTTTAATTGAAAAACTAATTCGGCAGGAACAAGTAAGGTGAAGTTTGGCCCAAGCAAAGGGTCTTTCGTTTGGTAAGGCAACCCAATAATATTCAAGCCCGCCATGCGGTACAAAGAAGCACCAGTCTGTAAGGCAAAGTAGCGACCTAAGTTAACGCCAAGCCCGCGGATTGAAAACGGACTAATGGGCGTGGAAAAATATCCGTTGCGCGGAACAAAATAAGAAAACGAAAGACCTACTTGTTGTGCGTTGGAGACTATTGCCGTTCCAAGGACGAGCATGAACGTAAATAATAAATTTTTCATAATTGCCATTTATCGTTCGAAGATAAAGTGATTCTTTCTATTTTTAAGGAATTCAAATTCATTGCTATGAAGAAACTCTTGGTAATTTCCCTTTCGGTGGTGATGTTGTCATGTGCCAATAAAAACCAGAAAGCGGATCTGCTTATTCTAGGCGGTAAAATTTATACGGATAATGAACGCCAGCCTGAGGTAGAGGCTGTCGCTGTGAAAGATGAAAAAATTCTTTTCGTAGGAACAGTAAAAGAAGCTGAAAATTTTAAAGGAGATAAAACACTGCTCCTCGATCTTGAGGGAAAAACAATGACACCGGGTTTCATTGAAGGGCATGGTCATTTGCTCGGCTTAGGTTTTAGTGAAATGACCTTGAACCTTGAAAATGTAAAAAGCTATGAAGAACTTGTTGGCAAAGTAAAGGAAGCAGTTTCCAAAGTTCAACCAGGCGAATGGATTATTGGTCGGGGCTGGCATCAGGAGAAATGGGATAAAAAGCCAGCGAAAATAGTTAAGGGATTTCAGACCCATGAATTGCTCAGTGGAGTTTCGCCTGATAATCCGGTATTCTTAACTCATGCGAGTGGTCATGCTGGCTTTGCCAATGCAAAGGCCATGCAACTGGCCGGACTTAATCAATTATCAAAAGAGCAGCTTCAAAAAAATTCTTCAGCGGGAGGGGAGATCCTCCGCGATCCACTGGGTAACCCCACGGGCATTTTTATCGAAAGGGCACAATCGCTAATTCAAAAATTTATTCCTAAGGCGTCACCTGAAAAGATTCAAAAGGCAGTTGATCTTGCGCAAGCGGCCTGCCTGCGAAACGGAATTACCGAATTTCATGATGCGGGTGCCAGCCGCGAGACTATTCAGTTGTTAAAACAAATGAAGGAAGAGAATAAGTTGACTATTCGTTTATATGAAATGCTCTCGGGGTCAGATCCATCCTTGGTTAAAGATTTTTTTCAACACGGCCCTGAAATAGACTCGACCAGCTGGCTTACCATCCGGTCAGTAAAATTGTATAGTGATGGTGCCTTAGGTTCTCGCGGTGCCTGGTTGTTGGAGCCTTACGCTGATCGTAATGAAACGGTTGGAATGGCAACGATGTCGATGGATACAATTCTGAAGGTTTCGCGTGAAGCGCTAAAGGCAGGGTTTCAAGTTTGTACGCATGCCATTGGCGATCGCGCCAACCGAGAAGTTTTGGATCAATACGAAATTGCTTTCAAAGAAAATCCCGAAAAGGCAAAGGACGCACGCTTTCGTATTGAGCATGCACAACATATCAGTTCGCATGACATTCCGCGTTTTGCAAAACTGGGTGTTATCCCTGCCATGCAGGCAATCCATCTTTCATCCGACCGCCCATGGGCGATTGATCGGCTAGGGGAAAAGAGAATTAAAGAAAGTGCTTACATGTGGCAATCACTTTTAAAATCAGGAGCACATATTGTCAACGGAACTGATGTTCCTGTGGAACCCATTAATCCCATCGCCTGTTTTTTTGCATCGGTTACCCGCCAAACATTGAAAGGGGAACCGAAAGGTGGCTATGAAGCCGAAGAAAAGATGACCCGTGAGCAAGCCTTAAAATCATACACGTTGGATGCGGCCTACGGTGATTTTCAAGAGAATGTGAAAGGTTCGATACAGGTGGGCAAACTTGCCGACTTCACCATTTTATCGAAAGACATCATGACGATTCCTGATGATCAGATTCTTTCTACTGAAGTAGTGATGACCATAGTAGGAGGAAAGATTCTGTTTATAAGAAATTAGAACCTCTCGACTTTATTGTCTAGAAACAAAAAATGCCACGCGGTTAGCGTGGCATTACTTCCAATATTTGAATACGATCTAAATCAATTGAAATCGTTCCTACGGAAGCCACCGGAGCGGGCCGGGCGCTCTTCGCGCGGGCGTGCTTCGTTAACGACTAAGCTCTTTCCCAGAAAATCATGGCCATTGAGTTCGTTGATGGCGGTGCGACCTGAGTTGTCATCGGCCATTTCTACAAAACCAAAGCCGCGGCTGCGCTGCGTTACTTTGTCCATGATGATCTTTGCTGAAGTCACCTCGCCATGTTGTGCGAAAAGTTCCTTCAACTGGTCCTCGGTTGCCTTCCAGGGAATGTTGGCTACATAAATGTTCATTTGTTTTTTAAATTAAGTGATAAATGTTCTTGCTAAATCAATAGGCCGGAGCTGACAATAAACAGGTTGGATTTGAGTACTACCAGGTGGGATTATATCTTTAACAGTTTCAAAGGTAACAATAAATAATCCTAACTTCCAAAAGGGTTTTTTTATAATCGGCACAGCGAAGACATAAAAAGGGACTGTTTTGGCGGCATGGCCTAGGCGAGACACCAGCGAATCACTACGCTTCTAGTATGGCCACCGGGCTGTCGGCAGTCGCCATTCCGCCCACAAACCCACTTCGGGCTCCAACAAATGCCTCCATCCCTTGCCGAAACGAGACCCCGATTCACAAGAGGGTAACTCAGGTCGTCATAATCAAGCTTTCAAACCAAAGAGAACTTCAATTGACAATTTGTAAAAAACTACCAATTGATATGATTTGGAAGGGCTATATTTAAAACACAAATATAAGCACCATGAAGAAATTACTCCTTTTACTGCTGGTTACCATCTGGGTAGCATCAACATTCGCTCAATCTTTCAATGCACGTCCAGGGGGAACCCAAAAGCCTCCCTTACACGGAAAAAACTGGATGGCGATTACAGGAAAACCGCTCGCGGCAACGGCAGGGGCCATCACCTTTCAAAAAGGAGGTAATGCCGTTGATGCCGCTTGTGCAATGCTTGCCGCCACCTGTACCATGTGGGACGTACTAAGCTGGGGAGGAGAAACCCAAGCCCTGATCTACAACCCCAAAACCGGAAAAGTGATAGCCATTAATGCGTTGGGTGTTGCCCCCACTGGCGCCACGCCTGAGTTTTTCAAAAGCAAAGGGTACAATTTCCCCCCCAATTATGGTCCCTTAGCGGCAACCACACCCGGAACAGTGGGCGGACTGACTACTATGTTGGCCGAGTTTGGCACCATGAGTTTAAAAGATGTTTTAGCCCCGGCCATGCAAATGGCTGAAGGTTACCCTATCGAAGCGCAAACCGCCAATTCAATCGAAAGGGGTAAAGAAATGATCAAAAAATGGCCCTATTCAAAAAGTGTTTTTCTTCCACACCTTGGTGAAAAACGGGAAGCTCCCGAAGCGGGCGAAATTTTCAAGCAACTGGATTTGCTGGAAACATTAAAGAAGATGCTTGATGCAGAGCAACAGGCGCTGAAAAAAGGAAAGAATAGAAAGGACGCAATCTATGCGGCTTACGATCGGTTTTACAAAGGCGACATTGCCAAAGAGATTGTCCGTGGCGCACAGGAACAAGGTGGGCTTTTTACCGAAGCAGACCTTGCCAATTGGAAAGTGAAAATTGAAGAGCCACTTTCAGTTAATTATAAAGGCATCGATGTTTATAAAATGCAACAGTGGACACAAGGCCCCGTGATGTTGCAGGCGCTAAACTTATTAGAAAATATTGACCTAAAAAGTATGGGCTACAATTCGGCAAAATACATCCACACCCTTTATCAGGTGATGAACCTTTCTTTTGCCGACCGTGATTTTTATTATGGAGATCCAGCGTTCTCAGCGCAACCCATGAAAGGATTGCTATCGAAAGAATACGCAAAGGAAAGAGTGAAGACCATCAATTGGGAAAGGAACGATACCAAGGTTGGGCCTGGCGATCCTTATCCTTTCGAAGGGAAGGTAAATCCCTATCAGAATTATTTGAAAGAATGGAACCAGGCTTTGAATTGGAATGTGCCTACCCCATTGGACGAAGATTATATGGCCAAGGTGTGGGCGGGAACTACATCGGTTGAAGCAGCCGACAAAGAAGGCTGGGTGGTTTCCATAACTCCAAGTGGTGGTTGGATCCCCGCTTGCATTGCCGGCAAAACAGGCGTAGGCATGAGCCAACGCATGCAAAGTTTTGTCTGCGATCCGAAACTCAATCCTTTCAATGTGGTGGAGCCCGGCAAACGCCCGCGCGTTACCCTCACTCCTTCATTGGCCTTGAAAGATGGAAAACCGTTTTTGTCTTTTGCTGTTCAGGGTGGAGACACCCAGGATCAGAATCTTTTGCAATGTTTTCTCAACATGGTGGAGTTTGGGATGACGGTGCAAGAAGCAGCTGAAGCTCCAAATATCAACACCTACCAATTTTATCTTTCGTTAGGGGATGGCCAGGATGGCCAGGACCGTAAACCGAAACCCGGTTATATCACCATCAACTCAATCACGCCTCCTTACGTGCAAAAGGAGCTAATAAAAATGGGTTATAAACTCAACACGGACGACCGAACTTCAGGCCCGATCAACGCCATCTATTTCGATTGGAAGCACGGCAGCTTCTGGGGCGGATCAAGTAATCATGGCGAAGATTATGGGATTGGATGGTGACGTCAATTTTTATAACTTGTATTAAAATAGAAAGGAAATGGGAACCATTGAATTGAAATCCAATATCCACAAAATTGTCGACTCTATTCAAAGCGAACAACTGCTTCAGTCTGTTTATGATTTTTTGAAGGAAGGAGAAACAACGAATGGCAGACTTTGGGATTCTCTCAACGAAAACCAGAGGCGTGAAGTTATGCTGGCTTTTGAGGAATCCGAAGACGAGGGCAGCTTGATCCATAACAATGACGTTTTCAGGAAATTGAAGTGATAATCAAATGGACAAAACGTGCAGAAGAGAGCTACCTGTCTATATTGAGCTATATTTCGATTGAGTTCGGTAACCAAACGGCAGACATTTTTAAGCAAAAAACTATTGATTTTTAGAGCTACTTTCCAAATTTCCAGAAATAGGCTCGCATGAAATTCCAGAGAAAAATATTAGAGGTTTTCAATTGACAAAGCCCACAAGGGTATTTTATAGGATCAAAGGAGATTCAGTTATTTTGTTGACATTCTTCGATGTGCGACAGAATCCTCTTAAAAAGCCCCAATAATCAGAGGGAAACTACCAAATTACTGAAGATTATGGGATTAGATGGTGAAGGTTAGAAAATGATTCATCCATCACTGTAGCCGAGAGTCCTCTGGAGTGGTGAAAAACTCCAACTTCAAAATAGATAACTTTGAAAAAGGGTAGCGCACAAGAAACCTTTACTATCATTGGAAGTTACATTCCACCCGAGGAGTCTCTTTGACAACCAAACGTCTATACCTGTCATTCATGGAAAATTAAGGTCATTCAAAGTTAACGTCTTGATAAATCCAGGTAGCGTGAACAACTTCGTTCTAAATCCAGCCCGACAGACAATTTCACATGGCCGCTCAACTTCCTGATATAATTTTTTTGCGTGGAGTAAGAAATGATTTATATACCAACCCTTTAGAGTTGTATTGGCATAGGCTTCGTAAAAAACGCCCTGCATTTCATTCATTGGAAGATTGCAAAAGAGGGTATGTGGCAACCTGGGAAATAAAAAACAATCAACTTTTCTTAAAGAGTGTTGAAGGAAACTTTGAGCGAAAGTTTTTCTTCTTCATCAAAAAAATCATGACCTATTCCTTGAAAATCCTATTCCCAAAGGCAGGCAATCGGTTTGTCAAAGCCAACTGGTTTTCGGGAAAGCTGAGAATCCCACAAGGGAAAATGACCCTTTATGATGATGACTATCGTTCAAGATTTGAAAGAGAAATTATTATTAATGTGAACAAAGGAGATATCACCAAAATGGTTACCCTGGATAACATGCAACGGGTTTTGATTGTCAATGCGCAACTACAAAAAAGGAGCAGTGTATAAATTTCTGATGGTGACCCCTCTACATCGATCCTGAAACCAACAGAAGTTCTAGCTCTTCTTTCTCTTTCATATTTATGCCTTTTGAGGCAGGGAGTAACTGAGGTTTTATGTTGGTCACCTGAAGTGTTGGCAAGCTGGGTTGGTGATTGACGTAAATGATTCTCTCTCTTACTACCGTATCAGGTTTGGATGCAATAAACACTGTATCGGTTTTAAGTTTGATCGTTTCGACATACCTAGCGGATGATGGGTGATTTGACCCGGCATACCACGATAGCGCACTACTTACTATGATCAATAATAAAGTGGCATACACAGGGATAGGGGCATTGCCCCAAGAATGTTTTGGCGTGAGGAAGTAGTCTGCCATGTCCTTTTTATTTTTTTTAATATTTGACTGGAATGAAACTGAGTTTCTTTCTTTTTAAAATACTCGTTTAATTTTAATGTGGCGTTGCGAAAGGTTTCATAATCTTCTTCCGAGTTGATATAATCTTTTACGAATAGCCTTTGTTCTTCACTCAATTCTTTAAAGGAATGTTGCTGAAGCAATTGTTCAAATTGTTCGTAATTTTCCATAAGTTTTATTTTTCTAAGACTATCTTGAAATGTTCCAAGGCTAATGCCAGTTTTTTCTTGAGATAAAATAGGCGCGACATTACCGTTCCTTCTGGACAATGGAGGATTTCAGCTATTTCAGAAAAGGGCATTTCCAATTCGTGACGCAAAATGAAAATAGTCCTCGTTTCTTCGTCTTCTTCTTTCAATAAGTAGTCTAATTTCTTTTGAAAGGATTCATGATCTAGCGCGATTGTTACGACTTCATCGATTCTTCTATGACTGTTCGGTTGAAGGATCGAAGACCGAAACGCTTGCTTTCGATATTCATTTTTGCACATATTGTGCGCAACCAAAAAGCACCAGGTTTAGCTCTGATAGAATTTGTAATAGCCCATAGGATTCGGGATTTTCTGGGTTCATTTCGTACGCTTTCCTTAATAGGGGAATCGCTTGTTTTCGTCAATGGGACACCCAAGATTTAGCAATATCGTAAATCAGAAGTTTTGGTCAATAATTTTTTTTAGGAGAGCCTGATCTTCATCCAGCCTGAAGGGTATTTTCTTTAGATGCCTAGATTCAGGCAAGGTTATATCATTTCATACATATTGTGGGTTAATTCGGCAGCTTGCTTTAATGAGATGGTTGATTTGTTGTGGTAAAGCGGCTATAAACGCAAAAAGACCCCTCCGCCTGAGGGGTCTTTTTGTTACCTAAACCTAAACCTATGAGAGAATTTACTCTACTTGGATATTAAAACGGATGAAGGGTTTAGAAGTTGCAAATCTTTTTTTGGAAAATATTTTTTAGGCTCAAATGGCTTTATTTTCGATGTTTTTAATCTCCTTTTAATTTCGTTTTAAACTGCTTCTTAAACTTCTCGACTTTTGGGCGGATCACATATTGGCAATAACCCTGATTCGGGTTGAGCGCAAAATAGTTTTGATGATAATCTTCTGCCGGATAAAAATTAATGAGTGGGCTAATTTCGGTGACAATAGGATTCGCATACACATGCGAAGACTCTAATTGCTTTTTGTACTGTTCGGCTGTTTTTTTCTGCTCTTCATTGCTATAAAAAACAGCAGAACGGTATTGCGTGCCTTCGTCAGCGCCCTGCCGATTGAGTGTTGTCGGGTCATGTGTATTCCAAAATACTTCCAGCAGATCTTCGTAAGACACCACTTTTGGGTCGAAGGTGATCTGGGTTGCTTCAGCATGTCCGGTTAATCCTGAGCAGACTTCGCGATAGGTTGGATTTTTTACTTTCCCTCCTGAATATCCGGAAACCACTTTTGTAATGCCTTTAACATTTAAAAATACCGCTTCTGTGCACCAGAAGCAGCCTGCTGCAAAGGTGGCCGTTTTCAATTCAGTTGATTCCATGTTTTTTTTGGTTTGCGAAAAGCTATTGGCTGCAAATAAAACGGCAGCAACCGTAAGTAGTGTGGTTTTCGTTTTCATAGTTATAAAGTATAAACCCGATAACGAGCAAAACGTTCTGCGAGATGCAGAAAATTTGTCGGCTGATAAACAAATGAGTCAATATTGGCTATAAAACGACTTTAATTGTTGGTCGAGTAATTTCAATCCTTGATGCACCTCACTGAGAAACCACAACCCTTGACCTGACTTTCACTATGATCTTCGCCATCTTCGTCATATAGAAAGTGGTACCATGCTACTGCGTAAGCTTCTTGTGTTGGAGTCCACCATCCACCCACCTTTCCAACAAGATTGAAGTAGCCATTGTTTACACGCATGCCCCAGATAAATCACCGAAACCCGTATTGTTATTTCCATTGCCACTTTTCCCTTCCTTAGTATTATCCCAGCCAAAAGGGTTTTTGAGTTTAGTACCCGCAATACTTTCTCCGCCTATAAAAGAGGTTATTAGGCTCCATTCCAAATCAGTGGGTATGTGCCATCCTTTGGGCACCAAGCCGCGAGGGTCATGTACAGCTCGCCAGTTGTAAAGCTTACCGTACTTCCCTCCATTGGAGAGTTTATTGTTATAATATCACCAAGCTGGGCTTCCAGTGTCAGAAGCCTTTTTTCATCACTTGGACTTTTTGCCAATTTAATTGGATCACCATTTGCGAAATGATCAAATGTTCAAATTATTCACTATCCACCTCTGTCATCCAATTTTAACCGTAACAATACTGTCAGTTATTTGGGCACTTGCTATCATTGGGAATATCACCAGAAGAAGTAATATCTAAAATGGTGAATTGATATCAAATGAACAAAGGTATACAAGGATAGCTTCGTTTGTAAAGTTGAGGGGCTTGATGTAGAGCAAGATAAAACAAATTTCGATAAGAGATTGAGACGGATATTGTAATTTCTGGTGTCGCAGGAATCCTGGGACACTTCAAACTAATGCGGGGATAAGCCCTCAAGAACTAAATTGAAAATTTTGCGATGTCCCTTCACAATTGCTTGATCGGCCTCTTGCTTTTCAAAATTAACGATTCCCAATCTTTTCAAGGCAACCTCATAAAATTCACTCATCGGTTCATTACTAATAAGGGTAATCGGCCTATCTTGATTGACTAGTGCCTTTAGTTCTGTACCGATGAGTAAGCCACTAAGAAAAAAATAGTTTTCCTCAGCACTAAAAAAGCCAAATAAATCATTGGACCGAACGAGAAATGCATTATGCAAAAGATTTTCGCGCAAGCTTTGTGTCACGCCTTGTTCAAAACTAATTAAGCAATTTCCTTCCAATAAATCATTGCTTACTTTAATTGAATTAGAAAGAATGCTTCGGGTTGACAACAGGTTGAAAAATTCACCAGTCATATAGGTTTTGAAGTCCGTTACCTTATTTCCTTTTACGTAAATGTGCTTTGAATGTGTACCTGACAAGACAAAGGTTCTTTCTTCATCAGCGCTATGGTCAACTCCAATCAATTGCGTTTCCTCACCGCGCATGATATCGTTCGGACTCTTCACTCCGGAAACAAGGACAATATCATTTGGAAATTCATCACTCGCCCGAATTATTTTATATTCCAGATCACTTCCATCCATCCGAAAGGGGAGTGTCTTATAGGGTAGCTCTAATAATCCTAACATAGAGGAAGCCATGCCCGAAATGATTAGAGGCACATTTTGTAAAGTAAAGGAAACCTGACCTTCCAATTCTTTAATTTTTGCTTTCAAAAAAGATTGATAAAACGATTCTCTTGAGGTCTCATCAAGTCCAAGTGATTTCCACAGTTTGTGCGTATCGAGAATACCTTGGTTACTGACTACTTCGGCAATTCCCTTTTGCCGGGATAAATCGACAAGCCTCAACCGGAAAGCTGACGTACCCCAATCGCAGCTGATCAAATAGTGCATGGATTAAATTTTAGGAAAAACATTTCCGTTATTATTATTGACTGATGTAACGCATTTCTATGTCATTAACTTAAGGCTCAGGTGGCACCTTCTCTTTGGAGGCTAGCATAAATAAGATTTAAAAGCGTGAAGCGAATGAAAAAAATTTGAACTGCATAAGCACATAGTATACATAAAGACACATGGGTATTTTTCCAGCTGTTTAATTCGTATCCGCGTATCAATGTTTTGGATTAAAAAATTAAACCTTTGTTTAGCGGGGTGAAGCCATAAGAAAGTTATAATTTATGACATTGTTAGGCATTTAATGGTCTCTTAGTGGCTTAGTGTCTTGGTGGAAGATATTGCCATTATAAATTTCTTTGCATGTTGCGTTACTGATTTCAAATATGCATCAGAGATGAGCGGTGATGAACCGATCAACCCGCTGCCCACACCAAAGGCAACCGCTCCGGCTTTTTGGAATTCGGCTATATTCTCGATATTAACGCCTCCGGTAGGCATAAGCGGAATATGTGGAAATGGACCATGAAGATCCTTAAAATAAGCTGGCCCAATGGTGGATGGGAAAACTTTAATGATATCTCCTCCACATTTATAGGCAGTCAAAATCTCTGTCGCGGTAAAGGCACCGGGAATACTGACTGCGCCTCCCCTTTTGGTCTCCTTAATGGTTTCAACGTCCAACGAAGGTGAGATAATAAACTGAGCACCCGCTGCTATGGCTGCCTTGGCGGAGGGAGCATCAAGAACAGTACCTGCTCCTACCAACAATTCTGTGCCAAAGCGTTTCCTTAGCTGGGTAATTGCCGATAAGGGATTTGGCGAGTTAAGGGTAACCTCTACTAATTTTATTCCACCTTCGGTTAATGCTTCAACAATATGCAAAACATCTTCCGGCTGAACGCCCCTGATAATGGCAACAACCTTGTGTTGGAGGATTTGAGAAAGCGTAGTCAAAATTTGTTCAATTCACTTTGCACCTCAGAAACGCTCCAAGGATAGGTATCGGATTTCTCTTCATTTGTTCGCCAATTCAAGGGTTGCAAATTTTCGAGAACAGAGTGCCCTCCTTTTTCCCTAGGTACGATATGATCAATCTCCCAACCAAACTCTGAATTTCTATTTCCATATTCATCCCAAAGCATCAGCCTTCCGCTAATATCAAATGCTTCAAGCTCCATGTAATTCTGGTTTCCACTTGCTTTAGCCCATACTTTGGCAGTCATTTCCCGTCCAAACTCCTTTTCCTTGTCTGTAGTACTTGGTTTTAAGATTTTAATCATATCACATAAGCTCTGTTTTGTTCATTATTTATTTAATAAACGCATTCATGGCTGCGGTAGGTTTGCCGGTATTGTCAAATGCGCCAAGTCCATATCCCTGCCAATTATTATAACACTCAGGCTCCCAATAAAATACACCCAGGCCATTTCCATTCGCAATCAACTTCGTTTTTGCAATAAGGTCAGCCAAAAATGACTTTGCAGCTGCTGGGACATTTACCGGCATCCCCATTTCCACCACCATAACCGATTTATTATATCGTGATATCATGTCGTTCATGTTGGTCAGACATTGTGAATTTACCGAAGGCCAACTGGCCGAACCCCCGTTGGTAAAAGAAGGATACAACGACATACCGATAATATCATACTTAGCCCCACTTGCTTTTAAGCCATCGAACATCCAGCGAAAGAGCGAATTATCATAGCCGTTAGACACGTGAACGATGACTTCTGAAGTATTACTCACTGCCTTTACCGCATTGTACCCTTGCGTAACCAAGGCTGCGAAATTGGTAAACGAATTGCCATTGGTGGAGATTCTTCCATCGGGCCAACACATTCCGTCATTGGTTTCATTTCCAACTTGTACCCAATTGGGGATAACCCCATTCAGTTTAAGCGTATCCATCACACCTTTCGTATAGTTGTAGAGAGCCGTTTGCAAATCGGTAAAGTTCAAGTTTGCCCAAGCAGCAGGCTTGTTCTGGTGTCCAGGGTCTGCCCAGGTATCGCTATAGTGAAGATCAAGGAGTATTCTCATGCCCAGCGCTTTCGCACGCATAGCTTTGACAACTACATCACTCGTATTATTCCAGCCACCCGATGGATTTACCCAAGCTCTTATTCTTATTGAATTAATTCCCAAGCTATTTACAAGAACCATGCAATCTTTTTGGGCGCCAGTGCTATCATAAAATTTAAGGTTGGAAGCTTCCATTTGTGTAAGCCAGCTTACATCAGCACCTTTTGCAAATAAGGAACTACTTGTTACTGGTGTTGGAGTGGTCGTAGTGCCTTGAGCTGGCGTTGGAGTAGATTTGCTACAGCCTAAAGCAATAATTCCTAATGGGATCAACATCAATAATTTCGACACGTTATTCATAGCGCATTTATTTATCTTTCAAGGCAGTTTTTTTGTCCGTTGGTAACATGAGTCTAATTTAAAATGGACTCTATTTTTTTTAGTTCTTCCGATACAAACGCAGGCCCACTCAGGCTTGCTACTGCATCCCGTATTTGGTGGGGCTTACTGGCGCCAATCAATACGGAGGTTATCCGCTTGTCTTTTAATATCCAGGATAACGCCATTTGCGCTAGCGTTTGCCCGCGGTCAACTGCCACTTGATTCAGCCTCTTTATTTTTTCAATCTTCTCTTCGGTAAGATGGCTTTCGGTAAGAAACCCAACCTTTTTCGCCACGCGTGAGTCCATCGGAATTCCGCCTAAATATTTGTCGGTAAGCATCCCTTGCGCCAACGGTGAAAAAGGAATGCATCCTACTCCTTCCTTCTCAAGCAAATCGAGCAATCCCTCTTCTACCCAACGCTCGAACATTGAGTATTTAGGCTGATGAATTATACAGGGCGTGCCCAATTGAAAAAGAATCTTTATGGCCTTTGAAGTCTCAGTAGGTTTATAATTAGATAGCCCGATATACAATGCTTTCCCTTGCCTCACGATAAGATCAAGAGCGGCCATTGTTTCTTCCAGTGGCGTTTCGGGGTCAGGCCGGTGGTGATAGAAAATATCAACGTAATCCAATTGCATCCGTTTCAAACTTTGATCGAGGCTGCTCACCAAATATTTTTTTGAACCCCAATCCCCATAAGGGCCAGCCCACATGGTGTAGCCTGCTTTCGTGGAGATAATCAATTCATCACGATGGGATTTAAAATTATCTTTCAAAATCCTCCCGAAATTTTCTTCGGCAGAGCCGGGTGGTGGCCCATAGTTATTTGCCAGATCGAAGTGGGTGATGCCATGGTCAAAGGCACATTTCAAAATCTCCAAACAATTTTCAAATTTATCCCCATGACCAAAATTATGCCACAAGCCAAGCGAAATGGCCGGCAGCTTCAATCCGCTATGTCCGCACCGGTTGTATGTCATGCTTCCGTAGCGGCTCGGGTTAGGGGTATAGTCCATCCTTGTATTTTTCATTGATTGAAACTGAATATTGACATCAAGCAGTTTGCAATTGTAATATGGTTTATCATTTCAACCTCATCCTTTTTTGTAATGGACTTCACTACAATTTCTTAGTCTTTCCGCAGCCCATTCCGGGCTGACGTCCCGCTGGGGATTGGCCAACATTTCATAACCGACCATAAACTTCTTTACCGTTTCCGAGCGCAACAGGGGCGGATAAAAGTGCATGTGCCAGTGCCACTCCGGATGCCCGCCATCGTTCACCGGGGATTGATGCACCCCTGCCGAATAAGGAAAAGAAATTTCAAAAAGGTTATCGTATTTTATCGTCAGCCGCTTTATCAGGTTGGCCATCGCGTACTTCTCTTCATTTGTAAATTGTAGGAGGTTGGTCACATGCCGTTTACTGACGATCATCGTTTCAAAAGGCCACACTGCCCAAAACGGAACAAGCGCTACAAAGTGTTCATTCTCAAGTATGATTCGTTCCTTTTGCCTAATCTCCAACTGTAGATAATCACTGAGGAGGCTCCTTCCCTTGTCTTGAAAATATTTCTTTTGTTGGTCAGTCTCTTTCATAATTTCGAGCGGCAACGAACTTAGCGACCATATCTGTTCATGCGGATGGGGATTACTGCACCCCATGATCTCGCCCTTGTTTTCAAAAATCTGTATGTATTTAATAATCGGATTGGCGGACAGCTCTTCAAATTCCGCGCACCATACCCGGATTCCCTTTTCGATTTCTTCATTACTTAATTGCGGCAACGTAAGGCTATGATCGGGGGAAAAGCTGATCACCCTACAAATCCCCTTCTCACCTGTGGCTCTTAAAAGCCCGTCAATATTCATACTACCTTCCGGTGTGTCAATCAGTAAAGTCGAATAATCGTTCGTAAACACATTGGAAGAGGGGTACACAGGATTTACGCTTCCATCCGCCCGGGTGTTGCCCGGACACAAATAACATTTGGGATCATAGGACGGACGATCATCTACAGGCAACGTTTCAACTTTCCCTTGCCACGGCCTTTTCGTGCGGTGTGGCGAAACAAGTATCCACTCTCCCGTTAAAAGGTTGAAGCGTGTATGGGTGTGTTCTTTTGCATCAAATACCGACATGTGTGTTATTGGTTATCCGCTCTGTTCCTTGTTCTATTTTTACGATGTAGGCGGAAAGCGTCAGTTGCATATCCGTTTTGTAGGAAGCACTGATTCTGTCGATCATTTCCCCGATGGCATTCTCTTCGATAAGGTTAATGGTGCAGCCCCCGAAACCCCCGCCCATCATCCGTGCACCGACAACCGATGTGTTGCCTTTTACCGAGTTAACCAGGTAGTCCAGCTCCTCACAACTTACCTCATACTCTGTGCTTAAACCGTCATGTGTTTCAAACATCTTTCGGCCCAATCCAAGGATATTGCCCTTTTCCAAATCGTCACAGGCTGAAAGCAACCGCTGGACTTCTTCAACCACATACTTGCACCGTTTATAAATGATTTTGTCTTTAGGCGCCACCAAAGTGTGGAGCATTTCCATTGTTACATCGCGCAAACTATTAACACCCGGGTGCACTTTTTTTATCCAGGCAATGCCCTGCTCGCATTGTTGCCGCCTGGTGTTGTACCCCGTTGCGGAAAGGGAATGCTTCACATTAGAATTGAATAGCACCAACTTGTAGCCTTTCAGTTTTAGTGGTTTGTATTCAAATTCAAGCGAGCGGCAATCCAATTTGATGACGTGGTTTTTTTTACCAAAGACACTGGCAAACTGATCCATTATCCCGCACATCACACCGGCATAAGTATGTTCTGCTTTTTGCGCAATCCGGACCATTTCCATTTTTTCGATCCCGAAAGAAAACAGTTCATTTAACGCAAATACTGTGGCACATTCAACCGCAGCGGAAGAAGATAGCCCTGCACCGATCGGCACATCGCCATACATGGCAAGATTAAATCCCGCAACGGAATATTTCCTCTTCACCAACTGATCAACAACACCGAGTATATAGGTTGTCCAGTTTTCTGTGGGTTGGATAGCAGATAGCGCCACTTCAAAACCTTCATTATAATCGCAGGAAAAAAGATGCACCTGCCCGTCATCCCGTTTGCTTACCGCCACATAGATTGCCTTGTCGATGGAGGCCGGCAACACAAACCCTTCGTTGTAATCGGTATGCTCACCTATGATGTTCACGCGGCCCGGTGACCGCACAATTAGCGGTTCGGATGAAAATTTCTGTTGAAAAATATCGCTTAACTTATTGATCATACTTTGCTTTTCTATTATAAGAAACATCAACCGCCTCCAACTTCATCTCTCCATTTTTCAAATCCTTCCCGGTGGCCGACACTTTTATTTTCCCTGCTTTTGCTCCTGCCTTAAGAACGAGCGTGGCGTTACCCGCTTCGGCTGGCACGCTATCTACACCAATAATAATTTCTGGAAGAAGGGAAATTACAATTGTTACGATTCTTTTTAGCATCACTTGATGAATTATTTATCGGACGATTTTTCGTTATAAAAAAACGCTGGAACGCCACGCACTCCAGGTTTAATTGAAAACAAACCTCCGCTCAAAGGAAATTCTTTCAATTTATCAGCGCTCATCCCCTCACGAGCGGTAGTGATGTAAAGCGTTTCAAGATTCGCTCCGCCAAAAGCACAGGATGTTACATGAGGTGCCGGCACCGTGATTTTTTGCAACAACTCACCTGTGTTAGGATCAAAGCGGGCGACACCATTCCCTCCCCACAGCGCTACCCAGAGTTTTCCTTCGGCATCGATGGTCATCCCATCGGGAGCACCCGAATCTTTTGGAATGCGCACGGCCACTCTACGATTTGAAATTTCACCCGTGGCATCCTTGTAATCAAAAGCTTGCACAGTCAAAGTTGGGGTATCGTTATAATACATGGTCTTCTTATCAGCCGACCATACAATACCATTGGAAATTGTCACGCTGTCCAACATTTGATGGATTGTCTTATCGCCATCGAAACGATAGAGGGAAGCACCTTTTCTTCGGGTATCCAAGGCCAGGGAGCCTACCCAAAATCTTCCAGAAGGATCGCACTTGCCATCGTTGAAGCGCATCTTGCCATCCGGTAAGGGGTTATTTAAAAAAGTGAGCCGACCAGTTTTCGTATCCATCTTATGAATTCCGTTTTGCAAGGCCACCAACGCTCCGCCTCCCTTCACGGGCACCACGGTACCGATTCGTTCGCCCACAAGAAATTGTTTATCTATTTTAGCCTCCGGATCATAGAGGTGAAGCGTCTTCCCTTCAATATCTATCCAATACAATTTTTTCTCAATGGGTTGCCAAATGGAACCCTCGCCTAACATTGTCTTGGCATCAAGTACGATCTCTACCATGTGGTCGCGTTGTAAAGTAAAACCTCCCAAACATACCAAACCTATTGCGGCCGTGAGTAGTCCTATTTTCATTTTATACAAAAGAATTTAAAAAAAAATGGCAAACCTATTTTCTCATTGAGCTTTAGCGATAAACTTCTTATTGATTTCATCAAATACCATCATAAAGTCGTTCGACTTTCCTTGCCGATCGAAAACTGATTCCCATGTGTTCAGGGGCTCCCAGATGGCTGTTCCTTTTCCTTTGCCGTGTGGCAGATTAAATACAATTTCGTTTACCTCTCGCTTCTTTTGCGAATACTCAACAACAATGATGTCTTGTGGATAATGGTCAGAAAGACTTGTTAAATTATTTTTCAAATCTTCCAACGTACCATGCCATTTTGGGTAATACGAAATCCCAATCACATCAAATTGAATATTTCGGGCTATCATGTTATCAAGAAAGAAAACAGCTTCCTCGTGTTGGCCACCTAAAGCGATGTGCAGCATAATGGGAATGGATGGATCGACTTCTTTTACACCTTTGATGCCCGCTTCGATCAATTGGGCAAGGCTATCCAAATTTCCAATATGTCCTTCTGGCCAGATCATGCCGTGATTTATTTCGTTACCGATTTGCACCATGTCTGGAACCGTTCCTTGCGCTTTCAGTGTCTTAATTACTTTTTTGGTATACCGCATAACAGAGTCCTCAAGAAGCGCAAAACCTAATCCTTTCCAAGCTGCAGGCTTGTATTGTTTCTCTGGGTCCGCCCAATAATCACTGTAATGAAAATCGAGAAGCAATTTCATACCGGCAGCCTTCACTCTTTTTGCCATAGCCAACGTGTGGGCAAGATCACAAAATCCTTTTTTAGGCGAGTAACCACTGTCAGCAGCCGGATTGTGAAATATTCTTAAACGCACAAAATTAAACCCATGCGCCTTCAGTATTTCAAGTGCGTCTCCTTCTCTGCCTTTATCGGAAAATTTCAGCCCACGAGCTTCAAGCTGTGGCAAAAAAGAAATATCTGCACCGATCATCCGATCAATTACTGCCTTTGAATGCTTTTTAGAACTGGATACTACAGGGTGTGGAATCCCCGGATGAATAGTATGGACACCCGTGCTTCCGGTTTGCATGCCTTTTGACTTCGCTTCAAATTTTATTTTGTCAATATTTTTTCCGGCCTGAAGGATCACCTGGCATTTACCATGAAATAAGTTGCATTGCCAGAGGCTATCGACCGAATGATGATCGGAAGAATGAATTTGAGGATTGCCATTTCGAGCACTGCTAATTTTTGCATCTCCTGTTACAACGAATTTTATAAGGTTATTAGCATCGGCTACCTCATTGCCTTTATTATCAACCACGTTGATGGTCATGATCGCTTCATCTTTTCCATCGGCTACCATGGTGGTTCGGTTTGGCGTAACCACAATCTCATACGGATTATCTTTCTGTTCGACAGGAGTTTTCTTTTTCAACCAGATGCTCTCTACTTCCAGGTTGAATGGCTCTTTCAACTCAGACGATGGTATACCTGCGCCAATAGTTACTTCTATTCGCTCTGCTTTTGTTAAATCAATTTTGTTCCCTGATCGGTTGACTTTAAATAATAAAGGTTGAAAACCGGGATAAGGCCTTGGCAATAGCAGTGCAGAATCCAAAACAAAACTCTCTATTGGAATCGCTGCATCTTTAAACTCATTTGAAAGAGCGACAAAAGATGAGACGGCCGATCCATCAGAGAAGATTAAAGCAACTTTCGCTTTCAACGTTTTAGTACTAGCCGATCTTGCCCTGATGATCAATTTATCAAAAGAATCCATTTCACCAATTCTCCCTTTAAGCTTGTCAACAAAAGAAAATTGGAACCCCATTATCCGCACACCTGAGAGGTCATTCGTTTTCATACTTAAAATCAGTTGCTCAGGTTTCTCTCCGGTGATGAAATTGGTTTGAAAGCCCTTTCTGAAATTTGGATAACTGCTTATTGCTCTATCATGCGTAGGGTTAAATAATTCCATTCCGCCATTGGGAGCCGCCACGAAAGTCTTCCAGGTTTCACTGTGGTAATTATCCCACGCAAAAGGATTGCCTTTAACATCGCCAGGGAAAGCAACTGCTTCGTTTCCTTTCCTTAGAATGATCTTGTAATTCAATTCTCCAGGAGTAACCAGTTCGGCAGGAATCTCAGCCATGAAATCATAGGCTGACAACTTGGTCATGGGGATAACTTTAAATCGTCCCCACAACTGATTGATTTGCAACTCAACTTTTCCCGTATCAATGCCGACCACTTTGGCGCGAAGAACTATTGGTTTGCCTCCCGTCATCTCACTAAAAGATTGGTGACGTACAACCATTTCCTGGTTCGTTGGTTTTGGGGCAACAAATTCATGCAATGCTATTGATCCCACTTTTTCGTTCTTGCCAGAAAAACTTTTCGTTTTTTCAGTCAACAGATAAGTGCCGGGTAAAACCTGAAATCCCTCGTTCGTTGATTGTGAGGAAAATGAATTTCCTTCGTTCAATCCTTTAACTGAGAAGTCGGCTCCTAGCTCTGGAATTGAAATTTTAATTGGGTTAGGCTGCCATTGAATACGGGTAACTTCTTTGCTTGGTGATGGTCGTTCGAATGGATCACGAATGGAAATGGCATCGGGCATGACCTCAAGACGCCAAACTCCATTTTCAAGCTTATCTAAGAAATAAGCCCCAACGCCACTGTATTTTATAACCGGGGAGCTACCCACACCGGCAAGATGTTGAAGCTTTGAAATGTTGATAGGTATTGTTGCGGTCGAGTTGGAATAATAGAACTCTTCGTCCGAATTCATTTCACTTAATGATCCTTTATAACTGACGCGAAACACATCAAAAACACTATTGGTAGGATACGCGCCATAATTTTTAAGCCTCGGCATTTTATGAAAGACTTTTGAAGCAATGAGCAAACTAATCGCCTTCGAGGGTGTGTAAGCCAAATTCAAGTAATGAGTTTGATACTCTGTATTTGCATACGCAAGCGCCATCGGGTCGTACGCAAACTGGGTAGCCCATTGAAAGCCTGCTTCGCGGAAACTTCTGGCCATAGCCGGATACATAATCGACTGTAACACATCAGCGGCATCAAACTCATAAACCATCAATGCCTTTTTTGAAAACGCGGGAATGGTATCAAAGGGAATTTTATACTTATCAACATGAGGCAAATAATTTCCTTTTAACTCATTACCCGAGACAAGACCTGAAGGATACCATTGAAAACTAAAACCGTCTACCACCGAAGCAGCGACAGCATCCGCATAATAAGGGCCTTGGCTGATATTGTAAAAAAGTGGTTTGCTCCATCCTGTACCTTTGATGGCCGCTGCCAACCGATTGATGTAGTTGGTGACTCCACTTTTTGAACCACCATGGCTGGGCTCATTATTAATCTCCATGGCAATCACATCGGGATCGTCCTTGTAGGCGAGTTTCGTATAAGGATTGATGTGTTTAAAAAATTGCTGAAGGTAATTTTCCTGGGCGGCTATCGCTGAATCGTTGGTGGTCAATTTTCTCCGGCCATAAAATTTTGAAAACCCAGGTGTATTTTCATCTCGTTCTGGATAACCATTTCCCCAAAAGGCGATAGGCGTAATGATTGTCTTGATATTCCTTTTCTTCAATTCGGCCAGAAGGAAATCAAATAATTTCAAGTGGTCATTTTCTAGTAAGTTCCCCTTCACGTCCGAGATCTCATTGTCCCAAACGTGCACCCGAAAAGCATCAAGCCCGAGGCGCGCCATGTGGTAAACATCTTGCTCGATGGCTTTTTCTAAATCCACATTCAAGGCTTTCTGAGCCCTATATGAATAAGCAAAGGGGGTGGTATAATTTACCCCAAAAAAAGCTGCTTCAGAGCCGCTTGCTTTCCAGCGCAGGACGCCATTTGTATCGATATAAATAAGGACATTATCTTTTTTGGATTTACTTCTCTGGGCGACCGAGGCGGTTGAAAAGAAGAATAAAATAATAACTAAAAAGTTGACAACGTATCGCATTTGCTCCGATTAAAGTATGTAAAAAGGTTGTTGATTGCCATAAAGCCGCTTAAAGCTCTTCTTCTTAGTCCTTCTAAAATAAGCCCAAACAAAAGATAAATTCCATAGGCGATAACAGCCCATAAAGGTGAGGGCAAACGTTTGCAAGAAGCTGAACAAATCATACAGAAATAGACAAAAATCAATACTAAATTGGGGGAATTATTACTTATTGCAACAAATTCCACGAACCAACCTCAAGTATGATAGGGTGCAATCTTGAAACGCCTAACTTAGGTTTTTAAAGTAAGTAATTTTTAGAAAGAGGATAGATTTCCATATGATACGCAATTTAGTTCCGTCCCTGATTTTCCTTTTGCTCGTTTCTGGTCAAGTTGCAATTGCTTCTGACTCACTATTCTTCTCCACGCTTTCCATCCGCGATGGTTTGCCTTCCAATATCATCAGTGCCGTAGCCCAAGACAAAAGCAATTTTATTTGGATCGGTACTTCCAACGGAGTCTGCCGGTATGACGGTCATCGTTTTACCGTTTTTAAGAAAGAAGGATCAAATTCCCTTCCGGCCAACGAAATCAGTTCGCTCCTTATTGATGGCGACTTTGTGTGGGTAGGAACCTGGAAAGGCCTTTGCAAAATAAATTCCCTCACTTTCGAAGTCATCCCTGTTGATACAAAGGGTAATAATATTATTAGAACCCTTTGCAAAAGCGATGGGAACGCAATATGGATCGGAACGGCAACCGGCCTTCTCAAATATTCGAAAGAAGGACTTATTGAATACAATACATCCAATAGCAACATCAGCCACAATACAATCCGGGCCATTTTGCCTGATAAATTTGGCAATTTGTGGGTTGGTACCTATGAAAAACTGAACAAACTCACGAACGGGCAAAATTCATTTATCCAGATTGACCTTAAAGGAAACTATAAACCAGAATTAAAAAACAATCTCATCACCGACATTAAACCCAATAAAAGTAACGACTCATTGATTTGGGTAGGTACGGAAACGGGGCTTTGCCAGGTCAATGTTTTTTCGGGACGGTTCCATCAATTCAACGAAAAGAAAATCAAACTTAGCAACGAAGTAATTAAGAATATCTATACGGACGATACCGGAAATTTATGGCTAGGCACGGACTTTGGTTTAAATATTTATAATCCAAAAGATTTCTCCAACAAAGTCATTTTTCATAACCCTCAGTTGCCTTATTCGATCAGCAACAATGTGATCTGGCAAATCATGGAAGATTCTGGTGGGGTAATCTGGTTTGTGACTTCAAATGGATTGAGCCGCCTCAACAAATACAGAAATTACTACGACTTTCACGAAGTATCTTATTTTTCTAACGGCCAGAAAATAGGAAACCAGGTCAGGTCAATGTTAATCACCAGACAAAAAAGCCTTTGGGTCGGAACACAACACGGGGCTCTCCGGGTTGACCTTGCCACAGGAGAAAAAAAAATATTCGATACCGAATCCACTGACGGAAGGCGAATCCTGTTGAACAATATCTATGCGCTGGAGGAGGACGACTATGGCCGGATTTGGATCGGGACAGCCGGAGGCATTAACATTTGGGATGAGGGCAAAAAAAAATTGTATGCCATAACTTCAAATCCAACCAATGGGCTTATCACCAACTACATTTCCAAGTTTACGAAAGGCACCGATGGTTCATTTTGGGTAAGCGCGTGGGAGGGCGGGCTTTTCAAAGTTGTCGGCAATTTCGAAAACGTAAACACCCTTCATTTCGAACTTGTCGGTGATTTTGGGTCTGAAAAAAATGTGTCGGGAGGAAATGCCATTTGGGCAATTGATTACAATGAGTTGTACCGCATAGACTTAAATACGTTTAAAAGCAACCGTATCCAATCGTTTAACCAAATCTCCAATAAGAAAAGCATAAACTGCCTTTACTTTTCAAAAAAGGGAAGCCTTTGGGCGGGCGTTCCAAACGGGCTGATCGAATACAGACCACAGAACGATACTGCAATTTTTCATCCGCTTGTTATCGGAAAGGAAATGGTCTTTGCCAGCATTACTGAAGATGATCACGGCAACATCTGGGGAGCTGCAGGTGGATACATTGTAAAATATCATTTTGCCGCCAGCCAGATTGAAATTTTTCCTCTAGAAAATGATGCCCCCCTAAAAAGTTTTTTCGATGGCTGCTTCGCCAAAACCAGCACTGGTGAAATTCTTTTCGGAGGTGATAACGGTTACATCAGTATCTCATCAACGGTAAAGCCCATGGAGTACAAACCGAATGTGCTTTTTACACTACTCGAAATCAACAACAAACAGATTAATGTGGGTGAAAAAATTAATGGCAAGACCATTCTTTCGCAAGACATTGCCTTCGTTCACGACTTAACGCTTGATTACTCAAACCGATCGATCGCCATTGGGTTTTCGGCCTTGCACTATTGGCTCCCTGAAATGAGTGAGTACAGCTACATGCTTGAAGGCTTCGACAAACAATGGAATTTCGTGTCAGGCAAAAAAAACTTTGTAGTCTATTCCAACTTATCTCCTGGCACCTATCATCTCAAAGTAAAGGGCACAAATAATTATGGGATATGGAGCGATTCAGCTCCCACGCTCACCATTACAGTCAAGCCCCCATTATTTTTAAGTAACGGATTTATCATTTTGTATTGCGTTTTGACGGGATTAATAATTTGGGGTACACTGCGGTTCTATTCGTCAAGGCTTCATTTGCGAAACGAAATGAAACTTATCCGCATGGAGCGGGATCATTCAGAAGAAATTGACTCCATGAAGCAACAATTTTTCACCAACATCTCTCATGAGTTACGCACACCGATCAGCCTTATTCTTCCTTCTATAAGGCAGGTTTTGAAACAAGGCAATCTGGATGCGGAAACGAAAAGCCTAATCGAACTTGCGGAAAAGAATTCAAATAGACTGTTACGTGTAGTCAACCAAATTCTTGATTACCGAAAGCTTGAAAATGAAAGCCTTGAACTAAGGATAACCTCTTTGGAATTGGTAAGTTTTTGCAAAAATGTTTTTTCAATGTTTTCGGATAACGCGGCTAGAAATACGATTAAACTTTCGTTTCATACCGATTTGGAGACATGCCCGATCTGGGCGGATGTTGATAAAGTGGAGACCATACTTTATAATTTGCTCTCCAACGCTTTTAAATTTACTCCGCCACAAGGCGCAATTACTTTTGAAATTAAACTTCACCAAAAAGATGCAGACTTCCCAAAAAGTGCTGTCGAAATCAGCGTAAAAGATTCCGGCATCGGGATAGCAGCAGAAGACCAACCCAAAATATTTGATCGGTTTTACCAAACTGAAAAAGGAAAAAAATTCGACATGGGATCAGGCATTGGCCTCACCATGGTAGCCGAATATACCAAACTGCACCACGGAAAAGTAACCGTAGAAAGTCAGCCGGAAAAGGGCGCCAGTTTCACCATCATCCTTCCGTTGGGAGCCGCCCATTTTCCAATCGATACCGACCACCAAACTGAGTCGCTAAATCTGCTGGCCACTAGGGCCGAAAATCCAAATAGCGAAAATTCAATTTCGTATGTATATGATCTTGATTCCAACAAGCCCTTGGTAATGCTTGTTGAAGACAACCTCGACATGATTGACTTTCTGCGCATTAACTTAAAAGGTAACTATCATTTAATTATTGCAAATGATGGTGAAGAAGCTCTAAGAAAAACCAAAAGTGTGCTGCCCGAAGTTATTGTCAGTGATATTATGATGCCCATAATGGATGGTATTACGTTATGCAAAAAAATCAAAGAGAATCCACGAACTTCACATATTGGCATTGTTCTTCTTACCGCTAAAGATTTAGTATCGCAAAGAATTGAAGGGATCCGTGTCGGGGCCGATGTCTATCTAACAAAGCCTTTTGATGTTGAATTGCTCATTGCGTCTATTGACCATTTGCTAACAAGAAAAAAAGAGCTCTCCAGTTATTTTAAATCAGAAATTTTAACCCACCCTGAACTTCAAAGCACCAGCGAAAATATGGATGATAAGTTCGTGAAAAAAGTGGCCAACATTATAGAAGCCAATATTTCCAATACAGATTTTAATGTTGAAATTCTCAGTCGTGAAATCGGAATGAGTTCAACTCATCTTTACCGAAAATTAAAGTCATTAACGCACCATTCCGCGAAAGACATCATCAAAAAATATAGGCTTAAGAAAGCTTCTCAACTATTGAAAAATAAAGGAGGCAATATATCTGAAATTATGTACGAAGTCGGTTTTTCAAACTTGTCTTATTTCGCTAAATGTTTCAAATCAGAATTTGGTTTTTCTCCAAAAGATTACCAACAAAAAGCAACCAAAAACGCGCTAGAAATAGATATCGGGTTTAAGATTTAAAGAATTGAGGTCAACGATTAGGAAACCTTTAAATGCTCATCCTGTTTTTTTGCCATTCCGAAAAGGAATTCGTGTAACCAATAACATTAAAACTTAATTTTGCTAAAATTAAAAAATCAATATAAAAGCTAAACATTTAGAGCGTAGCGGAAACGTTTGCTAAAAATTGCTATATTTATTACTTATTACCTTAGCCTAAAATGAAATCAAACCAAGTTACCATTAAAGATATTGGCCGCGAACTCGGCATTTCCCCATCCACAGTATCCCGCGCCTTAAAAGACCATCCTGATATCAGCACCGAGACCAAAAAAGCAGTAAATGCATTGGCCGAGAAACTGAACTATCAGCCCAACATCGTGGCGCTTAACTTGCGCCAGCAGAAAACGAATACCATTGGCGTAATCATCCCCGAAATTGTTCACTTCTTTTTTTCCACCGTTATCAGCGGTATTGAAGATGTGGCGTATCAAGCAGGCTACAACGTTATCCTTGCCCAATCCAATGAATCGTATCAGCGCGAAGTAACGGATATGAAAGCGCTCTTCAATAGCCGAGTGGACGGTATGCTGCTCTCACTTTCACGCGAGACAACCAATTTCGACCATATTGAATCCATCATCTCAAAAGGAGTGCCTATTGTTTTTTACGATAGAATGTATGAGAGCCCTACCTCCAGCAAAGTAATCGTTGATGATTACGCGGGTGCCAAAGAGGCTGTTTTACACATGATTGATCAGGGATGCAAAAGAATTGGGCATTTGATGGCTGCACCGAATCTAATGATCAGTATAGATCGCTTTAAAGGCTACGAAGATGCTCTTTTAGAAAGAAAAATGAAAGTGAATAAAGAGTGGGTGACTGAATGTTTTTCTGGAACTTTCGAAGAAGGCAAACGGGCAACAAAAAAATTATTGTCCTTGCCCAATCCCCCTGATGCAATCTTTGCTAACAATGACCCCATGGCAATGGGTGCCATGATGGCAATTAAAGAAAAGGGACTGAAAATACCACAAGATATCGCCATTGTAGGCTTCAGCAATTGGTTCTTTGGTGAAGTTATGGATCCTTCACTTACCAGTGTCGATCAGCCAGGATACGAAATGGGGCAAGAGGCAGCGCGGATGCTCATAAAGCAAATTGAAATGAAAGGTAAAGGAGAACCCATCATTGAAACGAAAATCCTGAAAACAAAACTAATCATCCGAAATTCTTCCCTAAAAAAAGGTAAAGAGAAATAACCATTTCAATCTTTTTTATTTCTTTTTGGCTGGTTCTTTAGGTAAAGTTCTATTAATTCGACTTTATTGAGTCAATATTATAGTACCCAATCATGTCAATTAAGAATTCTACCAGTTTACAATTAGGAGCTATCAAGAACTTTAAAGCATTAGGTTCTTCCCTTGACGCAGAAACTACCTTTGGTAAATTTAAAGTCACTGTATACTCACCCCAAGTCGTTCGGATCGCCATAACCCAAAACGAAGATTTTGAAGACTTTTCCTACTCGGTGGTAGAATCGCCAATGGATGGTGCCATTGAATACCTCGATTTAGAAAATCATCTTCTCGTAAAAACCGAGGCATTGCAACTTATTATTGAAAAAAACCCAACGCGGTTATCGTTTCACACACAAGAGGGAAAAGTCATTAACGAAGATGACCGACTAGGTGTCTCATGGATTGGCGAACAAGTCACGCAATACAAAAAGCTTCAGGATGGCGAGCGGTTTATTGGACTTGGTGAAAAAACGGGCAACCTTGACAGGCGGGGCCATGGGTATCAAAACTGGAATACAGACGCGTACGCGTATAATTCTGGAACAGATCCGCTTTACTCTTCCATTCCCTTCTATATCGGCATCCATAACCATCTTTGCTATGGCATTTTTTTCGATAACACACACAAATCATTTTTCAATTTTGGTGCTTCAAACAATCGCTTTTCCAGCTTCTCGGCAGATGCCGGGGAACTCAATTATTATTTTATTTACGGGAATTCAGTCCGCGAGATAATTCAACATTATACTTGGCTCACCGGCAGAATGGAGTTGCCACCACGGTGGAGTATTGGCTACCAGCAAGCCCGCTATAGTTATTACCCAGACAAAGAAGTCTTAAATCTTGCTCAGACTTTTAGGGAAAAGAAAATTCCCGCAGACGCTATCGTGATGGATATTCATTACATGGACAAATACAAAATCTTCACTTGGGACAAGGAAAATTTTCCTAATCCAAAAGAAATGATAGCGAGTTTAAAGGAATCCGGATTTCATATAGTCATCATGTGTGATCCAGGCATTAAAATAGAAAGTGGCTACATGACCTATGAGGATGGCGTAAAAAATGATGTCTTTTTAAAATACCCTGACGGGGAAAATTATTCTGGACAGGTATGGCCCGGGTGGTGCCACTTTCCTGACTTTACCAATCCAAAAACACGAAGCTGGTGGGCCGACCAGTTTAAAGATTACATCGCACTTGGTGTGGAAGGATTTTGGAATGACATGAACGAAATCGCTACTTGGGGAAATACCTTGCCGGAAAACATAGAATTTGATTTTGACGGGAACAAAGCCACCATGCGCAAAGGAAGGAACATCTTTGGCTTTCAAATGGCGCGAAGCACTTATGAAGGAACAAAAAAGCAGATGAATGGGAAACGACCGTTTAATTTAACGCGTTCTGGGTTTGCCGGTATTCAACGCTATTCGGCATTATGGACGGGTGACAATGTCTCTTATGATGAACACATGATGCTCGGCATTCGCATTGTGAACAGTCTTGGTTTATCCGGTGTGGCCTTTGCCGGTTATGATACTGGGGGCTTTGTAGGCGATGCCAACACAAAACTGTTTGCGCGGTGGATTTCCATTGCTTCCCTTTCTCCTTTTTTTCGTGTCCATTCGATGATCAACACCCGCGACAATGAACCCTGGAGCTTTGGGGAAGAGGTGGAATCGATCAGCCGCAATGTCATCAAGTTTCGTTATCAATTAATGCCTTACATCTATTCCCTTTTCTACGAAGCGTCTCAAAATGGAATGCCGGTGCAACGCTCGTTGGCTATTGATTATGCCCACAATGAGAAAGTCTATGATGGACAGTACCAGCATCAATACTTATTTGGCCCTTCCATTTTAGTAGCCCCGGTGGAAAGCACCAAAGAATTAACGAAAATATTTTTGCCAGATGGTGATTGGTACTACCTCTATAATGGAAAACACTTTTCCGGAAACCAGGAAATTATGCTGGAATGCCCAATCCACAAACTTCCCGTGTTTATCAAAGCTGGATCAGTATTGCCCATGCAAAAATCCCTGATGAATACCTCCGAGAAAACGGACGAACTGATTTTGCATGTCTATCTGGGCCAATATCCTTCAGAATTTACTTTCTTCATAGACGATGGAGAAACGTTTCAATATCAGAATGGTGAATATTCAAAACGGAAAATCGATTACATCGCCAACGAAAATAAAGTAGTTATTGGCGATTCCGAAGGCACGTTTAATGTGGCCTATTCCAAATTAAAGTTCGTGTTTCATGGATTGCCAGCCGACAGTGTTTTGCTCAACGGAGAACGAAAATCGCTCGAAAAATCCAATCATTCTTTTTTCTCAGCCATGGAAAAATATGACCCCATCAAGGAGCCAGATTCCATGGGCCAAGAAAATGTAAAGTCGTTGCAAATCCAATATTCTTCCGAAAAAATTGAAGTTAGCTGGTAAACATCTTGAGAATATTGGATACTTTTAGGAAAGGCTTTACTACAAAATCATTATGAGTTCATCATTGCAAAAACCAAAGCTTACGTTCTGGCAGATTTGGAATATGAGTTTCGGTTTTTTTGGGATACAATTTGGGTTTGCCTTGCAAAACGGAAATGCCTCACGCATTCTCACCACATTTGGTGCCGAGGTGGAACATTTGAGTTGGTTCTGGTTGGCCGCCCCCCTTACAGGAATGATCGTGCAACCGTTGATTGGTTATTATAGCGATCGCACCTGGACTTCTCTTGGTAGAAGAAGGCCTTATTTTCTTGCGGGTGCCATTCTAGCCTCAACAGCCCTGATGCTGATGCCAAACTCTCAATTTCTTGCAAGCCTTCTTCCTCCTTTGTATGTGGGTGCAGGGATTTTAATGGTGATGGACGCTTCATTCAACGTAGCGATGGAACCCTTCCGCGCCTTGGTGGCTGATCTTCTTCCTGCCGACCAACGGACCTTAGGCTTTTCTGTCCAAACATTTTTGATTGGGCTGGGTGCAGTGCTCGGCTCATGGCTACCTTACATTTTCGCGGAGTGGTTCGGGGTTGATAAGATCGCACAAGCGGGTGCTGTTCCTTACAATGTTACCCTTTCATTTTATGTAGGTGCCGTTGTTTTTCTTATTGCTATTTTATGGACGGTAATCACTACAAAAGAGTTCCCTCCTGACACTGAGTATCTTAAAGAAGAAGCTACTAAAGGAACAAAAGGCCTGAGCCAAATTGCAACAGACTTTGCGAACATGCCCAAGACCATGAAACAACTTGGATTGGTTCAATTTTTTTCATGGTTTGCCTTATTTTCGATGTGGGTGTTTACCTCGTCAGCAGTGGCAACCCATGTCTATGGGCTTCCGATTGATGACCGATCCTCCTTAGCCTTTAATGAGGCCGGAAATTGGGTGGGTATTATTTTCGGAGTGTACAACGGAATCTCCGCCATTTATGCCTTATTCCTTCCTTTCATCGCTGCAAAAATTGGAAGAAAACGCACCCATAGCTTATCGTTGACGGCCGGAGGAATCGGATTGATTTCAATCTATTTCGTTCATGATCCAACTATGTTACTATTTTCTATGATTGGAGTAGGCATGGCCTGGGCAAGTATTTTGGCAATGCCTTATGCGATACTGGCCGGTGCTATTCCGCCTCAGAAGATGGGCATTTATATGGGCGTATTTAATTTCTTTATCACCTTGCCTCAAATTTTCAATGGTGTTGTGGGCGGCCCAATTGTGAAATATATTTATGGCTCGCAAGTCATTTATAGCCTTGTGATGGCCGGAGTGTTTTTGTTGATTGCCGCCTTCTGTGTGCGCTTTGTCGAAGATCAAGACGATGTTGTAAATACACCGGCATCTATTTAACTTGATGCACCGAACGATCAATTTTTGGAAGACTATTCTTTTGACATCCAAAGCGGTGGCCCCCACGTTCTAATGAAAACAAAATTACTGGCAATTCTTCTATTCATAAGTACAAAATCCATCAGTCAGGATTATTCTCCTTTTAAAAACGCCTGGCTTCAGCTCCATCAATTTTCCAAAATAGCCGATTCCGCTAAACAAGAAACGGAAATCGAAAATTGGTTTAATGCGTTGAAAAATGAAAGTCAAATCCCGTTAGTGGTGGAAGATTCAGTAATGTTTCTTTACCGCGGCAAAGTAAAATCCATTTCCTGGATGGGCGACTTTAACGGCTGGGGCCATGATGAGAAATTTATTAACCGGGGAACTCAAATCGCGAATACAAACCTGTGGTTTTTAAAAGCGTCTTTCCCAAAAGACGCCAGACTAGACTATAAAATTGTGCTCAATGGCTCCGATTATATCATTGATCCAGAAAACCAACGGCAGCAATGGAGTGGCGTGGGAGGAGGCAGCCCGAATTCCGAATTACGAATGCCCCTGTGGAAAGAAGACCCAGAACTGCAAGAACGAAAAGACACTGAACACGGCAACGTCCATCACGACATTCTTTTTTACAGCAAAATTCTAGGCTATCAGATCACCTATACGATTTATCTCCCCTATGGATATGAGAAGATGGGCAAACTACCCGCCATTTATGTCACTGATGGGTACGAGTATCTATTGCCCCAACTTGGAAACATGAAAACGATACTTGACAACTTAATCTCAGAGAAAAAAATCAAACCAATAGTAGCCATCTTTATTGATCAGCGTGAACCGATCAATCGGTCGAATAATAGGCGCATGCAAGAACTGGCCATGAATTCCACTTACCTTGATTTTTTTGTTAAAGAATTAATTCCGACAGTTGAAAAAAATTACCCATTAATCCAGGATGCCTCCCAGCGGGCTATCCTGGGTACCTCCATGGGGGGATTGACCTCTACCTATTTTGCTTTTACTCGACCAGATGTATTTGGAATGGCAGGTATTCAGTCGCCCGCATTTTGGACTAAGCCCCAGATTTATCAGTTGTGCTCAAATCCGGCTGACCCTAAAATGAAGATCTCGATGACTGCAGGTCTTATTAATGACACCAGTAAGGAGAGTCGTAAAATGAAAGATATTCTGGCCACCAGTAGTTGCGAATATCATTATCGGGAAGTTAATGAAGGCCACAGTTGGGGAAATTGGCGAAATCTTATCAGTAGTATTCTTGAAGACTTCTTTGCATTGAAATAACTTCTTATTTTAACGGCTCGAAATTTTATTTGACGCGTATGAAGAAATATGTACCTGTCCTCTTTTTGGGGTTGCTTATTGTTATAATCCAAGCTTGTACGTCAGGAAAAGCCGCCTTAAAGGAAGGTGATTATTATGGAGCCGTTCTCGAATCCGTGAAAAGGCTGCGGGAAAGCCCAAAAAATAAAAGAGCAAAACAAGTGCTCACCCAAGGCTACCCAATGGCCATCAACTATATCGACACCAATATTCAAGATGGGATTAAGGCTGACGATCCCAATAAATGGCGCAATGCCGTTGATGGTTACACGAAGATCAATTATATCAATGACCAAATTCGGACATCGCCAGGCGCGATGAAAGTTATCCCGAAGCCGCAAAGCCGGTTCAAAGAATTGGCGGAAGCAAAAGAAAAGGCTGCCAATGAAGCCTACAACGCAGGCATTAATGAAATGATGAAAAATACGCGACAGGATAATAAACAAGCCTATTTTGATTTTAAAGATGCCAACAGTTTTCAACCCGGATACCAACAATCAATCGAAATGATGAACCAGGCTGAGTTCAACGCCACCTTGCGAGTCGCTTATGAAGAAATCAACAGTTCACAGTTTAACTATGGATCCTTTCAACCTACCATTAATTCGTTACAACGCCTGTTCCTTTCCTTCAAACCCGTTTCGCAAAAAGATACCGTGCCACCGCAACAGCTCTTGAAAATTATTTTCAACGGTTACCAACAAAACAATAGGCCCATCATCACCACAACCAACGAGACGCAATCGAGACAGATCGTAGTAGGCCAGACAAAAGGTGCTGACGGAAAAATGGTGGATCAGTTACAAACGGTAACCGCCCAAATCACATACTTTAACAAAACAATTTCTGCCAACAGTAGTGCTAATGTCACAATCACCGATACCGAAAGCAATGCCGTGTTGCAAAGCCTCAACATTGATGGCCCCTACAATTGGCAGTACAATTGGGCCACCTTTCAAGGAGATTCACGAGCGTTGAGCGGAAACGCAGCCTCGCTGGCACAGCGCAAAGAAGTTTGGCCAAATGGTCAGGATTTATTCAATCAATCCATACGTAATCTTCAAAGTAACTTAGGTCAGCAATTGAGGTCGTTTTATAGCCAATACTAACCGACAAGTCGACACGACAATTAGTTAAGTCAGATGATAAAACCTATGAAGGTAAAAGGATTTTGTTTTATGATATTTTATTATGGACGCGGGGATGGTAAGCCTGAAGTTGGGAGTTATTGAACGTTATTGGCTGGAATGCAAAGAAGAGACCCTTATGGCCATGGGCAAAAAAGCGGTTAGGTGGAGACCTCACGTTTTGTGCATGTACCCATCTTCATCAACCAGCTCATCAAAAAGAGCACACCGCTGACCGCGCTGCTCAGAGCTAACAACAAACTTACCCTAGCGCATTTGTGGAAAATATTGAAAGGCTTGCTGGCATGGACGGCCCTGGATGAAAATGAACTCTTGGCCATAAGCCAAAAACGATCGCAGGTCCGCTTGACGGGTTAGTAGCCCACCAGCCCTCTGGGTATGGGGATCATCTGCCTCTGAATTCAGATCCAAAACTTAGTGTAAACCAGAAAGGAGGCAACAACAAAAAAACGTAGATCAACAAAGTATCCGGCTTGACAACAACAAGTCGGCAGGCTTGCCTTTGCTTTAAACTTGATTCTCCTCCACGTTTAAAAATAATTCCCTAATTTAAAATTAACTTTGCATGCAGCTCCTTTAAAAAAGGAATCTGAAATGGTGAGGGGTATTTAATAAACCGTATTGCTTGAGCTATATATTTCGCATTGGGGTAGCAATTTTTTTTCTGATTTCAATTTTCTGTACGACAGGAAATTGCCAAATCCGGATTGAGGTCGTGCACCATTCTAAGTTCACCGTTAACGATTCCAGCATTTATTTGTCTGGAACATTTAATAATTGGAGCCCAGGTGACGAAAATTATAAAATGACCAAAGGTGCAAATGGGGTTTTTTATTTCAATTTGCCCGATACCCTCACTTATTTTGAGTATAAATTCACCCAAGGTTCTTGGGCTTTGGCTGAAGGCAACGGAGATGGCAAAGTAAGGGCCAACAGGGTCTATAGCCGGAATTTGGAAAAAAACCCAAATCTCGTGCAGGTGGTGATTGAAGGATGGGAGACGCAGCCTTCGTATGTAATCGTTTTAAAAAAAATCCCAAAAAATACTCCCCATGATGCTTCCATCTATGTGATGGGCAACTTTAACAATTGGAATCCGGAGGATCGATCGTATAAAATGACTAAACAGGTAGATGGCACCTATCGCGCACTGGTTTACAGCTCGTATCCTCAAATCGAATTTAAATTTACAAGAGGCACGTTGTCGTCCGTGGAGAGCCGGCCAGGGGGACGAATGCTCCCCAACCGGATTATTCCGCGCCCCATTGGGAAGCCCAACTCCGATGTGGAAGTGGAGATTGCGAGTTGGATGGATATTTCAGACTCCATCCAACTATATTCCATCTACGATTTGATCTTATTATTCTCATTTTTTCAAGGCGCCCTTTTAATTTTCACCATGCCAAGTATCCAAGGGTATAATCGTTCGGCCAATCGCTGGCTGCTTATCCTAATTGGGTTTTCTTCTTTTATCCTTTTACTAAAAGTGATCTCCAGTTCACCATTAATTGTTCAGTTTACACCCAAACTACAGATGTTGCCCGATTTTATCTTTTTTATCTATGGCCCGTTATTTTATATCTACATACAGCGGCTCTTATTTCAATCGCAGATTTTATCGGGCTCGGGTAATAAATTGTATTTTATCCCTGTGCTGATCCAATTTTTTGTTTACATGGTGTATTTTTTTATGGATGGATTATCCTTTGACACCGAAATCTCCCATCCTTATTCTGATTTGTACTTGGTGCGATTTAGTTTTGGCAGTGTGGCATGGATCTTTAATTTCTATTATTGGCTAGCGGCCAATCGGGCATTAAAAAAGTATAAAGAAAATTACGAAAACAGTAATTCTTACGAGCAAAATTTGCAGCACCTTACTACCGTGTTATTTATTC
>DAHVFH010000151.1 GCA_027317105.1 Cytophagales bacterium | reverse complement strand
TCCCCACACCATGCGGAGTGCCTGTGGAAATGAGATCACCCGGAAGCAAGGTCATGAACTGACTGATATAACAGATCAGGAAGGGAACTTCAAAAATCATGTCTTCCGTATTATTGTCCTGCATTATCTGGCCATTAACTTTTAGCCACATGTGCAGATTGTTGAAATCCGCTACTTCGTCTTTGGTAACCATATAGGGGCCAATCGGGGCGAACGTATCGCATCCTTTGCCTTTTGTCCACTGACCATTTCTTTCCAACTGAAACTCGCGCTCGCTGTAATCATTGTGCAGACAGAATCCGGCCACATAATCCATTGCATTTTTCTCTTCTACATAGGAAGCTTTTTTACCCACAACCACGGCCAATTCTACTTCCCAATCCGTTTTCTTGCTGTTTCTTGGGATAACCACACCATCATTTGGGCCAGTTAGGGCTGACGTTGATTTAAAGAAAATAATCGGTTCAGTAGGCAAAGGCATATTCGTTTCGAACGCATGTTTGGTGTAGTTGAGCCCGATGCAAATAATTTTAGATGGCCTTTTAAAAGGTACTCCAATTCGAACCCCTGGTTTTACCTTTGGGAGATCCGACCGGTTTTGACTTAACCAGAGTTTCAATCTTTCGATGCCATCCGTTTCAAAAAATCGCTCATCGAAATCTTCTCCAAATGAAGAGAGATCAGCCATTTCATTGTCAATCAAAATTCCAGGCTTCTCTTTGCCGGTTTCACCAAAACGAAATAATTTCATTTCTTATTTTTTTTAATTGTTTAATCGAACAAATCCGCCCTCAATTGGATAATCACACCCGGTAATAAATGCCGCTTCATCTGAGCAAAGATAGAGGGCAAGGTGAGCTACTTCAATGGGCTTTGCCATTCTGCCAATCGGTTGGGTTTGAGAAAGTTTCTCGAACATCTCCGCTTCCTTTCCGGGATAATTTTTTTTGAGGAACCCATCGATAAAAGGCGTGTGGACACGAGCAGGGGAAACACAATTGCAACGGATACCTTCTTTAATATAGTCTTTTGCTACCGACAACGTCATGGTGACCACGGCACCTTTGCTCATCGAGTAGGCAAAACGATCAGCAATTCCTACCGTTGATGCCACCGAAGCAAGATTTAGAATCACTCCACTTTTCTGTTTAACCATTGAACTAATTACGGCATGCATTGAATTGTAAACGCCCTTCACATTAACTTGAAAAATCCTGTCAAAGTCTTCTTCATTTGTCGTTTCGAGTTTACCGATATGGGCGATGCCTGCACAGTTTACCAGGATGTCAATCCTGCCAAATTTTTTTATGATGGATTGAGCTACAGCGTTCACTTCGGCCTGCCGCGCTACATCGCAGGGAAATCCTTTCGCCAAAAGCCGCTGATTGGTCAATGCTTGAGCTGCTTCTTTGGCTGTCTTAGGTGTCAATTCCAAAATGCAAACCTGCGCCCCTTGTTCAGCAAAAACTTCCGCGATGGCTTTCCCAATTCCGCTGCCACCTCCGGTAATCACTGCAACTTTATTTTTTAAATCGAATATCATAACAGAAGACAATAGATTACAAACAGTTCCAAGTTCGCAAAATCATTGATATTAAAGGCAGCCAACCAAACTATTTGATGAAAGGACAATTTTGAATGGAATAATCGTGTAATACGAAATAATAAGCCATAATGGCATATAAATATAATTTTTAGCAATACAATCAGCCGTATTGGCATTAAAATAGTGCTGTTTTGGGATCGGTACAATTTTTCCTAATAGGCGAATAAGAATTTTAAAACATGTTTAACCAAAAAAATAAAAACACTATGAGCATCATTCGTTATAACCCAAATGATTTTGTGCCCTCAACTTTCAGCAGCCTTGTCGATCGTTTTTTCAATGAATCTGTTGTGCGCAATGGAGGCAGCACTTTTACGCCTAAGGTAGACGTGATCGAAAATGAAACGTCTTACGAAGTTCAGGTAGCCGTGCCTGGTTTGAATAAAGAAGATTTCAAAATTGAAGTCAACGACAATTACCTGACGGTAAGCGGTGAGCGCAAGTTCACGAACGAAAAGAAAGACAAAAACTTTCATTCTATTGAAACACAATACGGATCGTTCAGCCGCTCATTCACGCTACCAGAAAATGTAGACGGCACGAAGATTAATGCCAAGTACAATAATGGAATTTTGGAATTGACCATTCCAAAGGACGAAAAGAAAACACTCAAGCAAGTAATCAAAGTAGCTTAAAAGCACTAAGGTTTAGGTTTAGGGAAGAGCCCGTTTCAACTTTTGTTGAGCGGGCTTATTCTTTTTTTATCGTCACCTTAGCGAAATAATCATCAAGGAGAACCGAGAAAATATAGTTTACAACACCGCAACAAAAACAATAGGTGAATAGGGTTGCATCTCAAAAATACGCACACCCTCGCCCAAAGAGTTTCTGCGTTAACGTAAGGCTATTCAACCCTCTCCCAGGGGAGAGGGTGGCAGACGAGTGGTGTAATCGAATTGAGAAATTGGGTGAGGGATTAGTCAGTTAAGCGTCAAATTGAAATGCCCCGGTGAATAAATATTGTCTCAGGATATCGTATCTTTTGACATTCGTAAAAAAAGAAATCTCAAGGAGCTCTTAAAATTAGCTAATAAGCAAACACTAAGATGCGAGAACAAAAGGAAATAGATACTATTGTCATTGGCTCTGGTGCGGCTGGGCTTTCAGCAGCAATCTGCCTTTCGCGTGCAGGTCAGCATGTTTTGGTTTTAGAACAACATGATGTTCCTGGCGGGTGGTGTCATAGTTTTTATTTGGATGGCCATCGTTTTACACCCGGGGTTCATTATGTTGGCCTGCTGGGCGAAGGAGAGTCAACTAGCGAATTATATAAAGGTTTGGGAATTGCTAATGACCTTGTGTTTTTTAAGATGAATGCATCTGGCTATGAGCATTGCTGGATTGGTGATGAGCGATTTGATCTGCCTTCAGATTTTGATACCCTGATCGACAACCTTTCAAAACGTTTCCCTCATGAGAAGAAAAATATTAAAAAATATTTGAAGACAGTCCGTACCGTTAGCCGGGAGTTGCAATTAATTCCGAAGATGGATGGTTTTTGGGATAATGTCACCATCCCATGGCGTACTCGAAACCTTGGGAAGTATGGATTGTTCAGCTTAAAGAGAGTCATCGATTGGCACATTAAAGATCCTTTATTAAAAAGGATACTCAACGTTCAGTGTGGTGATCACGGATTACCACCAAATCAAGCTAGTTTTCCTTTGCACTGCGCAGTAATGGATCACTATTTCAACGGTGGCTATTACCCGATGGGTGGAGGAGGCGCTATTGTAAAAGCAATGACCAGGGCCATAAAGAAAAATGGAAGTGAGATTCGCGTGAAGCAAAACGTAAAAAGAATTATATTAAAAGGTGACAGGAAAAAAACCGCTGTTGGGGTAGAACTTGAAAATGGGGAACAACTATTTGCGAAAAGAATTATCTCAAATGCAGATCCCAGCAAAACTTATCTTAGTATGGTAGGGGCTGAAAACCTAAGTAAACCATTATTAAAAAAACTTAACCATACTGACTATTCCTGCACGTCACTCATGTTGTTCTTAACGGTAGCCATGGATGTAAGTAAAAGTGGGCTTGATTCAGGTAATATTTGGGTTTATCCAGATCGGGATATGGATGATTTTTTTAAAGAAATGATGGCGATCGATATTCGATCTGGTAAAAGTTTTCACGGGATGTTTGTCAGTTGTACAACCCTAAAAGATCCAACAAGTTTTGATGGCACCCATCATTGCATTGAAGCCATCACCTATATTGATTATGAATCCTTCAAGCTATTTAAAAATGAAGAAACTATCCGTTCTGTGGCTTACACACAATTTAAGGAGGCTCTAATTCAGAAAATGATCAACGGTCTCGAAAAAGTAGTGCCTGGCATCAGTAATACTATTGTGCGTAAAGAATTGGGTACCCCCATAACCAACGAATACTATATCAATGCCACTCAAGGATCGGTCTATGGAACCGAAAAGAATTTCAAACAAACAGGGCCTTTTGCCTATCGATCAAAAAGCGAAATTGAAAATCTGTATTTATGTGGTGCAAGTATTTTGTCGCATGGCGTTGCTGGCGCTAGTTACTCGGGGGTGCAAACTGCCGCTAAAATCCTCAAATGCAAAACGGATGATTTACTGAAGCAAGACCAGGCACAAAGTGTGAGGATCTATGAAGCAGAAAATACATCTGGCTATCCGGAATGGATTGAGCGGAAGATAAAAGTAAAGAGGACACGGGGAGAAAAGATGCCTGCTGGAATCGATGATCTCTGAAAAAAATAAAAACATCAACTTTGAAGGATAACTGTTCGGTCAGGAAATTTACTAATTTGAGTTATATCAAAAGGCGAGTTATCTTCGATCTAAAATAGAATTCTTCCCAGTTCCACCAAACTCCAAAAGCGATGAAACGTTTTATTCTTGGGCTCTGCCTACCGCTGATTTTTTCTTGCAACCCCAAAAAGGAAAATACTTTACCCATCATCACTGAAGCCAAGCCAGAGGCCGGTGGTTTCTCATCTCAACGTCTGGCACGGCTTGACAGCAACATGAACGATTGGGTAAGAAAGCGGTGGTTAAATGGCGCGGTAGCGTTGATTGTTCGAAATGGGAAAATGGTCTTTTATAAGTCGGCCGGCTACAATGATTTGCAGACTAAAACTGCGCTTGACAAAAATGGCATTTTCAGAATCGCATCGCAAACTAAAGCCTTCACGAGCGTGGCCGCCATGATGCTTTGGGAAGAAGGTAAGTTTTTACTGGAGGATCCGGTTTCAAAATATATCCCCTCCTTTGCCAACAATAAAGTACTTGATAAGTATAATGCGAAAGACACCACCTACATCACCATTCCGGCCAAAAGACAAATTACCATTCGCGACCTGCTGACCCATACCTCTGGGATTGGTTATGCTCAAATCGGCAGCGAAGAGGCCAAAGCAATCTATGCGAAGAACAAAATTACCGGAGGACTTGATGTAACAAATGATGAATTGTCGGACGCGATGACTCGCCTTGGAACCATGCCCTTAATGCATCAGCCGGGAGAAAAATGGACGTACGGACTGAATGCTGATTTACTGGGATATCTTGTTCAAATCTGGTCTGGCATGACATTGGAAGAATTTTTTAATCAGCGAATTTTCAAACCGCTTGGCATGAACGATACCTACTTCAATTTACCATCAGAGAAAGCCAATCGTTTGGTCAATTTCTTCATGGAAGACTCCACGGGAATTAAAAAATATGATAAAGTTTGGGGAGGCGACATGAATTATCCGCTCCATAAAAAAACCTATTTTTCCGGTGGTGGTGGTTTGTCATCAACCATCTATGATTATGCTGTTTTCCTGCAAATGATGCTCAACAATGGCGAATACAATGGAGTTAGGTTCTTGAGTCGCAATACCGTGCGAATGATGACGATGAATCAAATTGGCGATCTTTCAATGGGCGCTAACAAATTTGGGCTTGGTTTTGAAATTGTCAGCGAGAAAGGGAGCAGTCTGTTTCCAAGTCAGGAAGGAACCTATTCCTGGGGCGGAGCCTTTTCCACTACCTATTGGGTCGATCCCAAAGAAAAAATGGTCGTGTTGCTCTATCGGCAGATGTGGGGTTCACACATCGCAGAAACTACTGGTAAATTTAAAGTACTCGTCTATCAAGCGTTAAATGACTAACCTTGGAAAATAAAAAAAGAGGCTTTTGCCCCTTTTTTTCTAGTCTTTCTTCTTTTTCTCTTTCTTTTCAGGCTTTTCTTTCTTTTCGCCTTTTTCCTTTTTTTCCTTCTTTTCTTTCTTCTCTCCCTTTTCTTTCTTCTCCTTCTTTGGTTTTTCAGTCTGCGCATAGCTTCCTGCAGCAGTTCCCGCGATCAAAAAGGCCATCAAAAGGATGGCACGGCTCATGGTTTTCATAATGTTATTGGTTTTGATTTTAAATTATTGTGTTTTAACGCTTCAAAAGGAAAAAAGTATATCAAAGTTGATTAATTATTTTCCTCAGAAGAAAGGATTGTTCACCTCTGCCTTTGATTGCCAACTACTGTAGCAAAAAGATTTCCCATTGACTATTTGCGTTCTTTCCATTTTACTAGATTTTCCATCCATACTTCTGTGCTTGCAAATTATATAGTTCTTCGGCCAGCTTATCATCGGTAATTAAATGTCTTCCGGCAGTGTACTTGACCACTTTTCCATTTTCAAATACAGGCAAAATCGTGCTGTTAACCCAATAGTGAAGCTGATCCTTAGTTTGATTTTTTATTATTCCTCTGAAAACCTCTCCTTTCCTTAGGGTAGCCCACAAAAAATGAAAGAGCTCTTTGGGCATGGATGGATGCCTGATTATCTTATGTGGGCTGCCCACAAGTTCTTCCATGCTGAAACCCGAAATCGCACAAAAATTATCGTTGGCATAAAGTATTGTGCCGTAGGGGTCTGTTTCTGAGATGATGATATCTCGGTTTTGAAAATTTGGGAAGATGTCCATTGTGTAAACTTCTCCAAACATGGGAAAGCATTACGATTCAATTCATGACAAACCTCATGAATTTTAATGATAATCGTCTTCTTATCCCGATCCGATGCAGAAAAAACCTCTCAAATTGAATTGTAAAAGGATTAATATGGAAAAACATTTTAGCCCTCCAAATCCGTTCAAATAAAAAGGGTTTAGACTGGAACTCATTCTGTCTATCTTACGAGTATATTTATTTAATGATCCACGTTTTCCCCTATTTCATACGCAACTAAAATCTGAACCGGAAATGAAACATAAATCCAAACTGACTTCTTCCCTATCACGCAGGGAATTCATTGGCAAATCTGCATTTGCTATCACGGGCATGGCACTAAGTTCCTCGCAAGTTTTTGGAACACCGGCTATACTAAAAAACCTGGGCAAGCCTAATTCCAAATTTAACGGAGTACAGCTAGGTACGATCACCTATTCCTTTAGAAGCTTGCCTACCAATGCCGAACAAGTGTTAAAGTATTGCCTGGAGGCCAACGTGAGTGCTATCGAGTTGATGGGCACCACAGCAGAAGCATTTGCTGGGGCACCTAATGCCAGCACTGAACCGATGAAACCCTTTGTTCCTGGCGCTCCACGTCCTGAATTCACGGCTGAACAAAAAGCCGAGCAAGCCGCCAAAGCCGAGACCTTAGCAAAATGGCGGGCTTCCGTGTCGATGGAAAAGTTTAAGCAATTGCGAAAAATGTACAACGAAGCAGGCGTTTCCATTTATGCCTGGAAACCGAATGCCCTGGGTGAAAAAAATACCGATGCGGAAATCGACTATGCCTTCCGCGTTGCAAAGGAACTGGGTGCTACCCATGTTACCGTGGAACTTCCCCGCGATCCGGCACAAAGCAAAAGACTGGGTGCTATAGCAGAAAAAAATAAGATTGGAGTTGGTTATCATGGCCATTTACAACAAACGTTTACCTTTTGGGACGAAGCACTTTCTCAATCACCCTACAATGGACTGAATTGTGACATCGGCCATTACGTTGCCGCTGGGCTCGATCCTCTTCCCTTGCTGGAAGCCAAACATGATCGCGTTTACAGCACACACTTGAAGGATAGGAAATCAAAGGCGAATGGTGGGATTAACGTGCCCTGGGGCGAAGGCGACACGCCCATCGTAGCCGTGCTTCAACTGATGCGAAACAATAAATACAAATTCCCCGGCACCATCGAATTTGAATATGATGTGCCTGCTGGCTCTGACCCGATCAAAGAAGTGGCCAAGTGTATTGAATACGGCAAGAACGCGTTGGAGAAGAAAGGTTAGTTTTTTAGAACCATTTAGGTATTGCTTCCATGCTCGCTTATGCCATTGGCGAATTTCTAAATCTTTACGAAGACAGGTTTTTCTTTCTAAAAACTAAAATATTTAGTTTAAATCTTGCTTTGAATCGGAAATAGCACTTATTTAGCTAAAATATTTAGCTAATGGATACCCAAAAATTAAAACTCAAAAGCAAAAAACTCAGCTCTGGTCGCTTTCAAATTAATTTTTCCACAGAAGGATTGACAGATGGCTTCTATGGTTATCTCTTAGCTGAACCCCACACTTCAGTACATGATGTAATTAAAAAAATCGATCATCACTTGAAAGGGATGGCCAATACTGAGCGCTATTTTCAACGCAATCTTTTTTCCTTTGGCAATCGCAAGAACAATTCAGGGAGAATCTTAATCTTTAAAAAATAAAGCTATGGTAAGTCTGAACGAAAACATCCGCACCCTACGCAAGAAATTGCAATTAACGCAAGATGAATTTGCTCAAAAGTTGGGAATCAAGCGCTCACTCGTTGGCGCTTATGAAGAAGGCCGCGCAGAGCCGCGGGCTGAACTGCTGCAAAAGATGGCCGTAATCTTCGGCATCACTATAGAAGCCCTTATTGGAACAGACCTGACGAAAACCGAACCAAAAATACCACCTACATTTAATCGCGGTAAAGAAGTGTTGGTCATTACTGTCGACCACGATCGAAAAGATAATATTGAATTTGTACCCGTGAAAGCCGCAGCCGGATACCTCAATGGGTATGCCGACCCAGAATTTGTTAAAGAGTTGCCTCGGTTTCATCTTCCGGTGCTAAAACATGGAACTTATCGCGCCTTCGAAATTAAAGGCGACTCGATGCTGCCGTTGATGCCAGGGTCTATTATCGTAGGCGAGTACGTTGAAAAACTAAATGAAATCAAAAGCGGAAAGACCTATATCTTAGTGACACAACATGAGGGCGTGGTATACAAACGTGTCTTCAACTACCTCGAGGAAAACGGCAAACTTTTTTTGGTTTCGGATAATCGGCAATATGCACCCTATCAAGTGGACGGGGAAGAGGTGATGGAAGCCTGGTCGGCAAAAGCCTACATCAGCGTGCAGTTTCCGGATGCAGAAGTAAAACCACAGGCCTCTGTCGAACAATTAGCAAGCGTAGTACTTGATCTGCAAAAGGAATTGTTTCAGCTTAGGTCAGGGAAGAATCTAAAGAAATAACTTAGCGGTTAGCCTACCCCGATGCTCCTTTCTATTTTTGAAAGGGGCAAGGGTGAGGTGACTTTGCTAAAATAATATAGGCAGTCCCAGGAATTATAGAAATGAATTTTCACGAAATTAAAAATCAATCAAATGGAAAGTTTAGTGCCAAATATTTTTGTGAAAGACATGAGCGCCACCATCGCGTTTTATGGTCAGCTAGGATTTGAAACGGCAATGACAATGCCTGAAAAGGGAGCATACGACTGGGTCATGATGCGCAAGGGGACGGTAATCTTTATGTTTCAAACCTTTAGCAGTTTGGGTGAAGCGCATCCTGAAATTAAACGAACGGATGGAGCCTCCATGCTTCTCTACATCAAGTTAAAAGACATACACGATTTTCATTCAAAGATAAAAAACAAGACTAAAGTGATCTCCGAATTGAATAAGACTTTTTATGGAGCGACTGAATTTTCAATTGTGGATAATAACGGGTACGTACTCACCTTTGCAGAAGATAAGGTCTAATTCCTATAAATTAAATTTAATCGTTTCGAGACGGTTGATTTTTCCATTTTGAGTTTCCGTGAATTGATTAACAAAGAAGATCTCTTTTGGCACTTCGTATTTGGTTAGCCGTGAATGAGCTTCAAAAAGTACTTCTTCCTGAATTTCTTTATTGAACGAAGGATTTTCAAATAGTGCTATTACCCTGCTTCCTAATTTAGGATCGGGTAACCCCGCGATGAAAAATCGATTCTTTATGGAAAAGGAATTAAGGATATCCTGCAGGATAGTTTCCACTTTTTCAGGAATGACTTTTATACCACCGGTGTTAATGACATTGTCAATTCTTCCTAACCATCGAAATTTATTTTGCCCTATGAGCTCTACCAAATCGTTAGTCACAATTTCGGTTGGGTGATAATGGCTTTTAATGCAGAGACAGTCACGCTGGTCTAATCGAATTTCAATTAAAGGAAATGCTTCGAAATAATCCTGGGGTGAATCGCCATTTAGTCGTTGCAAGGCAATATGCGAAAGGGTTTCCGTCATCCCATAAGTAGCAAAAACTTCGCAACGGCTGTGCTTCACTTTTTCTTTGAGGGAAGAACTTACTAAAGCACCACCAATAATTGCGCAACGAACTTCATTCAATTTTTCAGGGGCTTCTTTTAAAATGAACTCTAATTGAAGCGGAACCAATGCAGCAAAATCAATTTTTTGATTTTCAATTTTTGAAAGTGGATTGGAAGATGGAGCAACGATCACCATATTCATTCCAGAAAGTAAACTTCGCACCAACATCATTTGCCCTGCTATGTATTGGGTATCCAAACAAACCAGTGCCGTTTCCTCATTCTTCAAGTTCAGTGCTTGTATCGTCTGCCTGGCACTGGCCTCCATTTGACTTCGAGAATGTGTAATTGTTTTGGGCGTTCCAGTTGAGCCCGAAGTGGATATGGTAAATTCGTTTTTACCGGCTAGCCATTCTTGACAAAACTTAAGTGCCGAGTACCCAAAATCAGCTTTTCTTTTTTCAAGCGGTAATGTACCTATCTCATCTATTGAAATTTTTTCTTTATCGAGAAGTAGCCACGCCATCCGTGATCAGGGAAACTTAGGGAATTTTGAAAAGTCAGGTTGCCGTTTTTCGATGAAGGCATTTTTGCCTTCTTTAGCTTCATCGCTTAGGTAGTAGAGTAAGGTGGCATTTCCTGCGAGTTCTTGAATGCCGGCTTGACCATCGAGTTCAGCGTTGAAGGAGCTTTTTAACATCCGGATAGCCAGTGGGCTTTTTCTTAAAATTTTGTGTGCCCAGGCCACATAGGTTTCTTCCAGCTTGTCAAGGGGAACAACTTTATTAACGAGACCCATATCAAGGGCTTCTTGCGCATCGTATTGATCACAGAGGTACCATATCTCTCGGGCTTTTTTTTGCCCAACAATTCTGGCCAGATAAGAGGCGCCAAAACCACCGTCAAAGCTGCCTACGATAGGGCCCGTTTGCCCAAAGCGTGCATTCTCAGCGGCTATCGTTAAGTCGCAAACCACATGTAGCACATGTCCGCCACCAATGGCCCAACCTGCCACCGCTGCAATTACTGGTTTTGAAATTGAACGAATTAATTTTTGCAAATCCAAAACATTTAAACGAGGAACTGCATCAGATCCGACATAGCCACCATGGCCACGAACGCTTTGATCTCCACCACTGCAAAAGGCTTTGCCGCCTTCACCCGTCAAAATGATCACGCCTACTTCTGGATCTTCACGGCAAATCGTCATCGCATCGATCATTTCATTGACCGTGAGGGGAGTAAATGCATTGTGCACACGCGGGCGGTTGATGCTGATACGCGCAATTCCTTGATATTTTTGAAATAGTATTTCCTGATACTGTGTCACTGGTTTCCAATCGTACTTAAGCTCCATATCCTGATTTAATTTGTTGTTTGAATTTATCGAATGCTTCTTTGTTTTCTTCTTGGCTACTTTCCATTTCAAGAATTTTGGTAGGCCCATCAAAGAGGAAGAAATTTTTTAAACTGTTCTTCGTTTTTTTTGAACCGTCAAGGCAGATGTATTCAAAGCCATATTCATTGGCCAGATGGCGTGCAGAAAGCTTTTGCTGAGTTACAAAAAACTCCTCACTTTCTGGCACATTTCCCGGCCCGTCAATTATGTTGAAAATGATTCCACCATGATTATTCAACACCAGCACCCGTAGGTTTGGTAGCGGATAGTTATGCCAAAAGGCATTACGATCGTAGAAGAAAGCCAAATCGCCCGTGATTAAGAAATTTGGGATTTCAGTGCACAAACTGTGGCCTACGGCTGTACTGGAACAACCATCGATGCCGCTGGTACCGCGGTTAGCGAAAACATGAACCCCTCTTTTACCGGCTTCAAGACCGATAAAATTGGCATAACGAACTGACATGCTATTGGCCAAATGTAAATTACACCTCCCCGGTAAGCCCGAAATAAATTCTTTTACTAAAGCGAGTTCTGAAAATGGAGCGTTTTTAAAGTACCGGTTCATTGAATGAATGGTGCGGTGTTCTTCCGCTTGCCAAACGCGAAAAAAATTTTCCTTTTTCTGCCTTTCAAATCCCGCCTCCTTTTTGATGGAAGTCAATGCTTTGAAAATACTCTTAGGATCTGCAACGATTACTTTTGTGAGCGACTGAAAGGTATCGGCCGCCAGACCATTGGGTTGAATGTGCCAATGCTCCTTGGGTTTAAAATTCCGCAAAAATTTTTTTGTGTTTTTTGAAATGATTGATTTTCCGAAGGTGATGAGCAATTCAGGTTGCAATGATTTTTGAACATCGCTGCCACAGACCGATAAAAAAGTATCCGAATAACGTAGGACACTGGCCACTGGGTGAAGATTAGAAATTACATCCGCAACCAATGGTGCTGGATAAGCCTTCGAAAAATTTTCTACGGCCTTACTAAGGCCATCATCAAAATCTTGCTGACCACTGACCACCAATACTTTTGAAAAACTCATTATATTTCTTTTCAAATCATCAATTTCTTCTCCTGATAAAGTCGAAACCGATTTTGTATTTTGAATGATTTTAATGTTTTTGCTAAATGAAATTTTTTCGTCTTTTGCAGGATAAAGCGGTTCCCGAAAAGGTGCATTGATATGAACAGGGCCTTTTGGATATTCTTCCGATAAATTTATTGCTTCATTAATTGTGCGATGAATGAACCAGATCGAATCGGGATGTTCATAATCTTCGGGCAGCGTAAATGATTTTTTTACATGCCTGCCGAAAATATTTTCTTGTCGGATAGTTTGCCCATCATATTGATCGATCCATTCCTTGGGGCGATCGGCAGTGAAAATAATTAATGGAATTTGTTGAAAGAATGCCTCCGCCACAGCTGGTGAAAAATTGTAAGCAGCTGATCCAGAGGTGCAAACGAGAATTGTAGGAGAACTTGTCTGTTGTGCAATGCCCAAGGCAACAAACGCAGCACTCCGTTCATCGCTAAGGGTGCGGACTTTTACATCTTCATGGTTTACAAAGGCCAGCGTGAGTGGTGCGCATCGACTTCCGGGACAAAGAATGGCTTGGTTGACTCCTTTTCTAGTGCAGATTTCGGCAATGTCAAAAATGGGTTGAAAGCGCAAAACTTAGGGGTTGATAATTTGACTCAAAGTTTGAATTTTTATATCTACTTCTTCCGATTCCTTTTGAGGATCAGAGTCTGCCGTCACTCCCGCACCAGCGTATAGGCGGGCTGTTTTTTCGAAGAGCTGCATACAACGTAGGTTAACAAAGAGATTGCTATTGCCGTCAAAATTCACTGGACCAAGATAACCACTATAAAATTCGCGATCATAGCCCTCTTGGCTTTGCAGAAAATCAAAGGCTGCTTTAAGTGGCATTCCACATACGGCTGAGGTGGGGTGGAGCAATTTCAACATCACAGAACCCAATTGTGGGAAGTTGACTTCTTTCATGTCTATTTCATAATCGGTGCGTAAATGTAAAAGACTGCCAGCTACTACCGTACGCGGACCATGTTCTGCATATTCTCTAACCCGGATTTTTTTGAAGCAATTAATAATGTAGCGCGAAACCAAAGCTTGCTCTTCGATTTCTTTTTGTGTCCATGCCACTGCTTTTAAATTCATTTCCGCATGATAAGGGAGTGTTCCCGCAAGTGCAATGGTACGGAATTTGTCAGCACCTTCTACGCTAACCAATAACTCTGGTGATGCGCCAAGCCATGTTCCTGTTTCGGGTGAAGATAGGAACGAGACAAAAGCGTTGGGATGCTTTTCACAAAGCCGGTAAAATATTTTTAGAGGATCGAAATTATCGGGCAGGTTAACGTCTCTGAATTGGGAGGGCACTATTTTTTCAAATGCACCAGCCTCTATCAATTGAATTCCGTTCCGGACTAATTTTTTGTAATCGGATGGGCGGTTTGATTTTTTTGCACTTGTATAAAATGCGGAAGATTTTTCGATGGGTTTAGCTTGCGCACCTTTTTGAAAGGCATATTTTGTGTTATTCAGATCTGGGCCTTCGATAATTTCCTCTCCTTTGAAACGAAATACCAAATCTGCTGAGTAAAAGTTTTTTTTGCTTTCGGGGATGAAGGGGGCAAATACAAAACCCGGCTTTGAATTTTCCAAGGAGACATCGTCAACAACCGTTGCGCCAGAATTGCAGACAATGAGATTCTTTTCATCACTATTGGGGAGTCGCCAGAACATCATCGAACCCCCATGATCTATTATTTGTGGGATAAGGCTTTTTACAAATTCCCTTTCCCCTATTTTATATTGCTCACTTACAACCTTCATTATTTTTTGTCTAGGATGGCCATCGTTATCCGGCTAATACAAACCAGTTCATTTTTTTCTGTTGATATCCTGATCTCCCATACATGAGTTTTTTTTCCAATATGCACGGCCTTCACTTTCCCAACAACAAAACCATTACGCACACTTTTAATGTGGTTGGCATTGATCTCCAACCCCACTGGGTATTGCAATTGGGTATCGAGGCAGCACATGGCCGCCACACTGCCCAATGTTTCAGCCAATGCCACCGAAGCGCCTCCATGTAACATTCCGAGGGGTTGATGGGTTCGATGATCCACCGGCATTTTTCCTTCAATGAAATCTTCACCGAAGACCGTGTATTCGATGCCCAGATGTTCGGCCAACGTGTTTGCCGACAATTTATTCAGTAATTCAAGGGTGATGCCAGGTTTAAAAATAGTCATAATAGCGTGATGAAGGTTTCTCTCGGTGGATTGAACAATTTCCCTATTTTTGCGACCAAATTTAAGGAAATTGTCTGTCAAAAAAATTTATCTGATCCGCCACGGGCAAACGGAATATAACCGTCAGGGGATCGTTCAAGGGAGTGGTGTTGACTCTTCGTTGAATGAAACCGGAGTGGCTCAGGCGAAGGCATTCTTTGAAACGTACAAATCGATATCCTTTGATAAGATTTATACTTCCAAGTTAAAGCGAACAAAAGAATCGGTCGCTGAATTCATAAAAATGGGAATTCCTTTTGAGGCACTTTCTGGATTGAATGAAATAAGTTGGGGTACAAATGAAGGTCAGAAGATCACACCTGATGAAGATGCCTACTACCATTGGATGTTGAATCAATGGCAAAACGGAAATACTTCCCATCGCATCAATGGAGGCGAAAGCCCTGAGGAAGTAGCCACCCGACAACAACCGGCCATCGATATTATTCTTAATACTCCTCAAGAGAAGAATATCTTGATTTGTATGCACGGCCGTGCCATGCGAATTTTACTATGCCAATTAGTGCACTATCCACTGAAAAGCATGGATATGTTTGAACACGCTAACTTATGTTTATACCTTCTTGAATTTACGGGGAGCTTGGTAAGCGTAAAAAAATATAACGACTTAAGTCACCTAGAAAAGATTGATCTCTTGAAGAAAGAGCAGGCGTCTGAATCTATATTTTAACAAACTTCAATTGATCAAGTGCAGAACGCGATTTGCTGTCGATAGAGCTTTTGTACTCGTGTTTTTTATACGTAAGGGCCAGCTCAAAATATTTTTTTGCCATTACATAGTTTTTTTGATCCCGGTAGATATAGCCTAACTGCAAGGCTGCATTTGGGGCAAAATACCAAGGGTTTTCTTTGGCGAGTTGAATGGCCTTATGATAATTGACTTTGGCCATCTCAAAGTCATCCAATTTTTGCGCTAACCTACCTTTCCGATAAAAATATTCCGTTTGATCTTTTACGGTTTTCAATTCGGCAAATTGCAAGGTCTGAAGAACCGCTTGTGCCTCTTGAAAGAACCCACCATCCGTGGAAAATCTGAGTTTCAAAAGTTTTTGGTTAGGCAGTCTTTTTTCTTCCAGTTGGGCGGCAGCATATCGATCTGGATCTGCCTGGGCTCTTCCTGTTACTTTAGCTCTTTCAAAATAGAGTTTCGCTTCCGCTTCATCATTCATCAGCCAATTGCAGATTCCAATTTTATAATTAGCGTCTTTCTTGAAACTCGGACTCCGATAACCCTTTATGAATTTTTGATAGGCTACAATGGCACTGCTGTATTCGCCTTTATTCAGCAGGGCTTCTGCCCGCAGGTACTCCACATAATCCATTTGCAAGCCTTGGCCTTGGTGATCAAGTTTAGATATTAACTCCAATGCCGTCTCACTTTGCGAATCCTTGGCCACCATGTTGATGGCTAAGAAAAGTACTAAACGATTTTCAGGTTGCTCTTTTAGGCAACCCAATAAACCTTTCGAGGCCTCAGAAAATTGTTGATTAATAAGGCCTTTAATGGTAAAGTAGAGTAGGGTGGCCTCCAGGCTAAGTGACGAATTGGAATTTCTTAAATCTTGTAACTGTCGTTGCCCAGTGACAACCGATCCCTGCATTCCTAGCAAACTCATGAACCATTGGTATTTGTCAGGTACTGCCCCAATCATTACCTGTATAACACCACTTGTTTTCTTTATGGGGATAAAGTTGGGATAATCCTTTAAACAATCCTGGGTAAGGTTATACGCTTTACGAATAGCAAAAACAGCGCTGACGCTTTGATCCAGGTTAAGTAAGTTAAAGCCGCGTTGCAAATTCAATTCAGCTTGAAGGAAAAGTTTTTCAGGACCTTCTGGTAAATTTTCAACAACCTGAAGTCGTTTACGGAAATGCGCTTCTAAAAGATCAAATTTTTTTTGGTCTTCGCTAATAAGTACGTCCACGGTTTCACTCAAGCTAAGGACGTATATTTTATGAAGTTGCTGAGAAGGATCTGCTATTTTATTTAGCAATTCATTCGCCTTATCGGATTGGAGGTTGAGAACCAACTGATATGCTTTTTGCATTTCACTACTAAACTGCCATACCTGATCCGTGAATTCCGCTTTGGCAGAACTCAAAAAAAATAAAAAAAAACAGGCGGTAGAGCCTGTTTTTTTTATAAACTTTATAAGTAAATAATTAGGCAACTTTTTTAGTCCTTTTAACGGGAGTAGCTTTTTTTGGTTTCGCTTCTTCTTCGATTGGTCCTAAATCTACATCGGCCAAAATCCTGCCCGAGTGCTCATCGATGACGATTTTTTTCTTTTCCCTGATCTCTGCAATTTTTTGAGCAGGGATTATGATATTGCAACCCTCCGCTGCACCACGTACTACACGTACCACCGCAAGCCCGTTGGTAAGGCTTTTACGAAGGCGGTCATAATGTTTCATTAATTTTTCGTCAATTTTTTTTGTGGCTTTTTCCCGATCAGACAATAGCTTTTTCTCTTCTTCCTGATTTTCACCGAGAATATCTTGCAATTCACTTTTTTTATTCTCAAGATCTTTGAGTCGTTCGCTGATCAAGGCATCAATCGAGCCAATTTCAACCTTTTTGGCCTCTATTTTATCCTTCGCTTCTTTGATCCGCTTCTCGCAAATCTGCACTTCTAATTCCTGTAGTTCTATCTCCTTGGTGATCGCGTCAAACTCGCGGTTATTTTTTACGTTTTTTTGCTGCTCGTTGTATTTCTTTACTAACTTTTCCGCCTCTTTAATGCCTTCTTTATTTTTTTTGATGGCCTCTTCCAATTCCTTCAATTCGTCCTCAAAACGGCCTTGGCGCACTTTATAACCTTCCATTTCGTCTTCCAGATCCTGAACTTCATCAGGGAGGTCTCCACGGAGTTTTTTAAGTTCATCTAATTTGGAATCAATGGATTGAAGTTTTACTAAGGCTTCTAACTTCTGCGCAACTGTCTGATTTTCCATTATTTATAAATAGCTAAGTGGGTTCGTGGACGTTTTTGAAAAAATAATCGCAAAAGTAGTGAATTTATCCTTCAAAACATCGAATAGTAAGTCTTTTGTGAATTGTTCACTCTCATAATGGCCAATGTCGGCAATCATTATTTTTTTTTCGGCATCAAAGAATTCGTGGTATTTGAAATCGGAAGAGACGAACACATCGGCTCCTTTGGCTATGGCTGTAGAAAGAAGAAAGCTTCCAGCACCGCCACATACGGCCACTTTCTTTATTTTCCTGTCGATTGGCCGAGTAAACCGGATGCAAGGTGAATTCATAGCTTTTTTTAAACGTTCCAAAAATGCCTTTGGTTCCATTTCACTTTCTAAGGCACCAATCATTCCCGCCCCCACCTCTTGATTCTCATTCTCTAGCAAAGAAAGATAATAAGCAACTTCTTCATAAGGATGAGCTAGTTTTAGTGATTTAATTATTGCGGAGGAAAGATGCTTAGGAAATATCACTTCGGCCCGTACTTCTTCTACCCGCTCTGCCTGATGGTGCTGCCCAATGAAGGGTTGGGCGCTGTCCGTTGGGGTAAACGCTCCTTCTCCGGCAACTTGAAAGCTGCAATTTTTATAATGGCCAATGTTCCCTGCACCGGCCT
>DAHVFH010000134.1 GCA_027317105.1 Cytophagales bacterium | reverse complement strand
ACCTCCTGGCGTTTTAATTTAACTGTCATCCTTTTCATCTGATATAATTTGACCGTTAAAGTAGTCAAAATAATCAAATGTTGCTAAATTAATTTGTTAAAACACTAGAATTAGATAATGGTTGCTGGCCACGAGCTGGCTTGTTCAACTAGCAGCGACATAATCTAGAATCCAGTCTCACCAAGAGTTATCTTTTCGGCAACCTTCTCGCCTACCAACGCTATTAGTTCTTCCTTCGAAGCTTCTTTGATTTTCTTTACTGACTTGAAGTGTGCTAACAGTTTGTCGGCAGTTTTTCTACCAATACCGGGAATGTCTTCTAATTCCGTGACGAATGTACTTTTGCTTCGCTTGAGGCGGTGAAAGGTGATGGCAAATCGATGGGCTTCATCTCGGATTTGTTGGATGAGCAAAAGTCCTGGCGATTTTTTGCTGATCAACAGTGGCAGCGGATCATCGGGATAATAAATTTCTTCCAATTTTTTGGCGATGCCCACAATAGGCGTTTTGCCATAAAGGCCCAATTCTTTCAATGCCTCACACGCACTGCTGAGCTGGCCTTTGCCACCGTCAACAATAATTAAATCAGGGTACTCGCCCTGCTCTTCCATAATGCGCTTGTACCTGCGCGATACAATTTCTTTCATGGAAGCAAAGTCATCAGGACCAAACACCGTTTTAATATTGAAGTGGCGATAGCCTTTTTTGTCAGGCTTGCCATCCACAAAGCGTACCATCGAAGCTACGGGATTCGTTCCCTGAAAGTTAGAGTTATCGAAGCACTCAATAATTTTGGGTAATAGCACTAACCGCAAGTTTTCTTGAAGAATTGAAAGCACCTCGTTTTTCTTTGACTTACGCGATTCTTTTTCAATTTCTTTTTCGCGTTTTAAATAGAGGGCATTTTTTAGCGATAGATCAACAAGTTTTTTCTTGTCACCAATTTGTGGAACTATATTTTCGAAGTCATCGCTTTTCAGAGAAATCGGTATGTTGGTGAATACTTCAGGGTTATTGCTGGAATAAGTAAGGCGTAGCTCGACCACGGCCAAATTCAAAATGTCTTCATTAGTTTCGTCCAGTTTCTTTTTGACTTCTGTATTTTTTGAAAATACGATGGCACCCTCTTTGATCTGTAAATAATTGAGAAAAGCTTCTGATTCGCTACTGGTAATGGTCACGACATCGATGTTAGTGAGCTTGCGGTTAACCACTAACGATTTAGATTGGAAATTTTCGAGTAAATCCAATTTGTGTTTGTAGAATGCAGCCTTTTCAAACTCCATTTTTTCGGAGGCGTCCTTCATTCGTTCTGCAAAAGTGTCTTCCACCACGCTTAAGTCTCCTTTTAAAACATTACGTGCCTGCACAATTTCTTCTAAATAGTTTTTTTCGTCTTGCAACCCTTCGCAAGGCCCCTTACAGTTGCCGATGTGAAATTCGAGGCAAACCTTAAATTTCTTTTGTTGGATGTTTTCTTCTGATAAAAGGAGGGTACATGTGCGAATAGAATACAGTTGGCGAACCAGCTCCAAAATATTTTTCATCGCAACCACGCTGCTATACGGGCCAAAGTATTCGCCTTGCTTGGGGATATATTTCCGAGTCGAGATAATGCGTGGAAATCGTTCTTTTAAAATGCAGAGATAGGGAAATGTTTTATCGTCTTTTAAGAGGATGTTGTATTTTGGCTGGTTCTGTTTGATGAAATTATTTTCAAGAAGTAAGGCGTCAAATTCAGTATTGGCTAAAGTGAATTCGATTTTGTCAATTTCAGAAACCAGCTTCTCTGTTTTTCGATTATACGGAGACTGCTTATTAAAATAGCTGCTCACCCGTTTTTTCAAACTCTTGGCTTTGCCTACGTAGATGAGTGTACCTTCATCATTGTAATACCGGTAGATACCCGGGGAATCAGGCAAATTGGCAATCGTGCTTTTTAAAATTTCGGGTTTAGTCAAGTTGAAAGGAGATAATCGGATGGTAATTTACAACTTGGCCTGTTGGAGAAAAAATTTACAGGAGTTGGTTTTCCGAGGCTGACTTGAGCAAAGAGGCCGTATTGTTTACCTTCAATTTCGCGAGCAGGTTTTTTCGGTGGCTATCGATGGTGGAGACGCTTACAAAAAGTTTATCGGCAATATGTGCATTGGTCAAACCTTGGGCAATCCAATACAAAACTTCTTTTTCCCTTTCAGTAAGAACCGGTGCTTGTTCTTTTCTCTTGTTTTCAGCTTTTAGTTTTAACGACACGTCACCGCTTAAATATTTATTTCCGCTATGAACTGTAAAAATCGCTTTTACCAGTTCATTTTTGGGTAAGTTTTTTAAGACATAACCGTCTGCACCCTTGTTCATCATTTGACTAATGAATGTGCCTGAATCGTAATTTGAAATGCCAAGCACTTTTGGGGCAGGAATAAGTTTTTTTAGATAGCCGCACAATTCAATGCCGCTTTCATCGGGCAAATTGATGTCAAGCAAAACCACATCCGCACTATGGTTAATGAAAAATGCTTTACAGGAGTTTGCGCTCATAGCAATGCCTGCGAATTCTATGCCGGGCTCGGCTTTGAGCATGGCTTGCATTCCTTCAATCACCATGGGGTGATCATCTACAATGAAGACGCGGACTTGTTTCATTTTTCGTTACGAAGTTGAGCAGAAGGGGGGATAGGATCAAGCTCAAAGTTCAAAATCCCCTTTTTAGGGGATATTAGGGTAGGAATTTGAACGTGAATCGAAGTTCCTGATCCGGTGGAACGAATGTCAATTGCACCTTTAAGGAAATCTACTCTTGATCGTATGTTTTTCCATCCGGAGCTGGTAACTTCAACAATTTGTTTCGGGTCAAAGCCAATACCATTATCTTCAACAGTAATTGAAAGCTGGGGGTTGTCGTATGACAATTGCAATAAAGCATTTGATGCCCGGGCGTGCTTTACAATGTTGTTGATCAATTCTTGAACAATCCTATAGAGAATGATTTCATTTAACCCAGAAAGACGAATCTCCACCCCAAGGACTTGCATATTAATCCTTAAAGTTTTCATGGTGTTGATGGATTCGCAAAAATCGCGGAGAGCCGCAACGAGCCCGAATTGGGTTATTGAAGGAGGCATCATATTGTGGGATACAATCCTGAGCTCTTCAGCCGAATTGTTTAGCAAATCAATCGATCGCTCATACTGAAGCTTTTCTTTTTCTCCAAGTGAGAGGTGCGGCATTAGGTTGGTTAACGAAATTTTGATTCCGGAAAGTGTGCCACCAATACCATCATGCAAATCTTTAGCGATACGGGCCCGTTCACTTTCCTGTACTTCGACCACGGTCTTAAATTGCTCAAATTTTAACCGTTCGTCTGCAAATTTTAAAGCTTGTTGCGCCTGCACTTTCTCTAATTCATCCCTTCGGTTTTTTAAGCCGAGGCCAAGGGAGAAAAATACAAGTTCGATACTTATTCCAACGAAATAGTAAAAAATCCCTGAATTAAATGGAGGGATTAAGGAATCTACCCATTCTGGATGAATTGAAAAAACCATGGCCATCAAGGCAAAGAAATCCAAGGATACCCCGCCAAGGATGGGGTATTTGCCAAACGGAGTTCGCATTCGATAAACACGGAATGCAATAAGGAGCACGATAAATAACAGAATAACACGAATCGCATCCCAAAGGAAATGGTGGAATTCAATTTTCTCATTAATTATTAAAACTCCATCAAGTGCGATATAGGACATAAGCACAATGGGCAAGAAGTAAAATAGACGATGCAAGGAAGGATTGGTTTTCTTCGTTTTAATAAAAGCTGCAAAAAAAGGAAAGTACATGCAATAGGCGCACACCTGTAATTGGTTGTTGACAAAGTAATACCAATTTCCAAGTTGAACGGTAATGCTTGGTGTTATCACAATGAATGTTCTGAATACAACGAAACCAAGAAGAAACCCAACGTAAGCGGAGTAGTAACCATATTCGGGAGACTGGAGTTGAATGAATTTTGAGCTAATGTAGAGCCACATCATTAACAGCATACCGGCCATAATGCAGAACAACACCAGGCTGTTTTGAATATCTCCTTGATAATACAAGAAAAAATTATTGAGTTGGCCTTCGGAAATAATCCACCCGTGAAGCTCTGGCAAGGGCTCATCTTCAATTCGAACAACAAACCGATAAAGTGAATCGGCAAAAAGCTTCATCGGAAAAATATCTGGTGGCGATAAGGCAAATGCTTTTGATTTAAACTCCTTTTTACAATGGCCATCTGCGTCCGTTCTGCATACCCTGATATTTGGTGCTCCCACAAAAAGGTAAACCAGTTCCGTTCGTGAACTTCTTAGTAAAAAGGAAAGGTAATGAGGCACTCCACTTTCACTTAAATTAAGATTTAAGAGTCCTGGAGAAAAACTATCAGGGGAAATAGAGAGAATCCCAGGGTAGCGAGAAGGATCGGAATAACATGAAACGATTGAATCGATCGAAAAAAAAATTCCCTGAGAGGCAGGATTTATTTCAATTGTCCGTTGCTGGCCAGAAGTGCGCAAAGGCAAAAGTGATAACAGGAGTAGGCAATTTCGAGCTAACACCCTGCTAAATTACAAATCTTCAACTACTAATTTTTTTTCAAATCCCCTTTTTAGGGGAGAGAAACAAGGAGCAATATCAGTTGCTTTGTTAAACAGAACGGAATCAGAAACCATACCCTGAAAGGAATGTCATCGCTCCGCAAAAAGCATTTTTACTTTTCTGCATTTTATCTTACTGCATTGTTGTTGGTTTTTTTAACATCCAATGTATGGGCACAAAAATTTAATCTTGGGATTAAACTATTGGGGAGCTTCAATAATACTTATGGTCAGGGGACTTCTACCTATTTGCCAACTCCAATATATGGAGGATCCGCTGGAATTTATGGCACTTTTAAGCCTTTTGATGGGATTAAGTTTGATAAATTTAAAATTAGGGTGGAGGCGTTGGTTTCTTCAAGAGGGTTTAATTCTCAATATAATTCAGTAGGAAGTTCTTCGCCTTCCCTATATAGTGGATACCAACCATCACTTGCGCCAAGCAATACCGTCAATACCGGCCCAGGTGGTTCTTATTTGGCCACCCTCACTAAGCAGACACTTTATTTGGATATACCGATAGGTCTTGACTACGAGCTTGTTCGAGGTGCCAATCTTCAAGTCGGGGGCATGGTTTCAATTTTTATGAATCAATGGAATAGCAGCCTAAGTAACACGTCAACCATAAATACACAACAGCCAACAGACACTAAGTATTACCAGCAATATCAGTTTTATGTCTATGGTGGAGCCTACTATCAATTCAATTTTGGGCTGACGGCTGGAGCCAGAGCCAACCTTGGTTTAACCAATACTTTCCTACAGGTAAACTCAGGAACGGGCAACCAGTTGTATCCTTACGCTTTACAGGTGTTTGTCACCTATCCAATTTTTAAATTTTAAAAAAAGAATTTCGCACAGCACAAACAATTCAAATAACTATGGCAAAAACAAAACTAACCAAGGTATTGGTACTCGCATGTTTGCTAACTGCATTCTATGCTTGCACCACTAAAAATGAGATACCCACCCCTGTGGTGGATACCGCCCGCGTGGATGCCCTACGCACACAACTGTTGGCCTTGCAACAACAAGTGTTGGGTGCCCAGCAAGCAACTGCAAATGATTCCTTATCAATTGCCCAGCTTCAGGCTCAGATAGCCCAACTTCAGGCTGATCTTCAGCACATGGTTTCATATACCGTTCAAGTAAGCTCATTTTTAAAATCAGCCATTAAAGGGAGCAACGGTCGAAGTCTCGCAAGGGGGCAAAGTTGTAGGTGCCTTTACACAGTCAAACGGAATGGTTACGTTCGGTAATTTATATTCAGGAATCATTACAGCGACCGTAGACTTAACCGGATTTGCCCGTTTAGTTTTCCGTGCAGATATAAGAAACACGATTGACAATGCGGCCTCCTATTCAACCACCACACAAGTATTGATGTTGCCTCTCGGTGGAACCGCCCAAGCGGATTCTTGTATGACTACGCAATATTGGAAACTGTTCGCCAATTACTCTATGATTGATGATACGCTAGGCGGTGCTGCAGTTCAAAATCAGGGAGCTTTCGGGGGCAAGCCAAGCGATTCTCTTCTTGCGTTGCCACCAGGCCCTGATATAAGCAACCCTAATGTCAGCTACACGGCAGTAACAGCGCAGCCGATAACCGCTTACATGAACCAGTATTCTTTCTTTGGCCCACTGGGTGGAAATAATAACTATAATTCTCTTGCCATACCTGCCGGTTTTACAGGTTGGGATGCCGCCTCCACCGGCATATCGGGAAACGGACAAGTGGTAAGCGTTACCTATGAAAATGCAAAGTGGACGGCCACAGCGGGAACCAATGGTATTTATACTATCAAGCTTCCTTCCTCAGACATCAGCAATGTTAATGGGTATATAAATGCCGCCAACTCATTTGGCTTTTTGCTTGATTTTGGAGAGTTCAATGCCAATTTCACTCAATACACCACTACCTCTTTCCCTTATATCCCTGGTTATAACCCCAATAACCAGACAAATTACCCAGTGCTTCCAACGTATAACTCGACTTACGTTTATCGGGTTAATAGCACTGGCGGCTGGCAATGGACTTCCATACAATCGACTTCACTGACTGCAGCATGGTCCTTTTTCTATTCAGGAACTTTGAAATAACCTAAACAGCAACCGAATATGAAGACTTATAATTTAATTTTCTTTTTAGCGATAGTGGTTGGTATAGTCTTACAAGGTTGTAAGGATAACATACTTACTCCCGTGACGAGCAATAAATCTGCGGACTCGCTTATCGCAATAATCAACGGATTGAATTCCACTTTGGTATCGGTCAATTCTAAGGATAACACCTTGAAGATTCAACTTGCAAAATTTCAATCTACCCGGGATAGCCTAAATGCGCTTAGCAAAAGCAACAACAATCATTTACATTCGGTGCAATACACGGTTTACATTATTGACGGAGGAAATTCTGTGACTGGTACGATTGGGAATGTTGGTGGTGGCAGAGAATGTGCTGGCTGCAAGGTTTCTATGGTGAATGGTGCAACGGTGACTGTTTCTTCAAACGGGCAAAACTATACAGCCCTTAGCGCAGATGGCCGAGCAATATTTAACAATCTTTCCGTTGCTGGTTTGGCTACGGTTACGGTAGCCTCGCAAGGTTATACAAGCTGCACGTATACAACCTACTTCAATCCTGGCGCGAGTGTTTCAACGAATGCATACGGTGGGGTCAGTTCACTTTCGCTATCAAGTTCAAATTTTTCGGGATATAGTATCACCGCTACTGGAGTTACTCAAGCCAGTACGAGCGGATCGGGTTCGGGAGCCGTATTTACTTTTGTGGTTGGAAGCAACGGAAGTGTTAATTCGGTGATGGTGACTTCACCGGGTAGCGGTTATAAGAATGGCGATTTGATTACGTTTAATGGTGGAAATATTTGCGATTGCAGTGGATCGTTGACGTATTCAGTTATTGTCAATTCTTTAGGAAATAATAATACAGGTCAAGGCGTAGCAATCAACGCATCAACTAACGTAATGATATTGCCCACCGCGGGTAAAGATGTGACAACCTATACAGGGCAATTGTATATTAATAAATCTGCTCTTGACGATACGCTGGGGCGCATATACAATAATCCATCTGATCCTGCACGCTACCAAACATTTATCAGTAACACAGGGCCTTATCATGGTTATAACTATACCGGACACTATTCAACTACGTATTCACAAAACCAATATGCTTCTCAACCATCAGGAACCTCTGTTAATTTTACCAACCTCACAACCTTGGCGGGCGTTAATTTCATTTATGGATATCCATCTTATGTAAGCAACTATTATGTTCCTTACAGTTTAAACTACCAATTTTTGCCAGGAGATATTATTTCTATCACCTATTCTGGATTAACATCCTTTGCTACGATCAGTACCACCGGCAGTTACACCTTAGCGGTGCCATCTTATCAAAACAATCCGGGCGCAACGATTGGCACTGCCTCTGGTTTGCAGTACGGAAACGGTGGGAACACTATCCATTATCAGGATAATTTCACTTACCTATCAAATGCCACCCCGCTCCCAGCGGGGGCAACAACGATTGCACTTAACTCTTATGATCCGTCCACTTATGCAGTTACCAAAATCACCACGTATTATCCGCTTACAAAAATGTTTGATTATTACCCTTTTATTGAAACGGATAACGGGAATTACGAATGGATTGACGGAAATGGAAACTACGCAACCCTTTACGGTTTACCCGGACAGACAGTGGCACGAAATATATTTTTCTTTCCTTTTTATCCAACAGGAAATTAAGGATTCTCGCTTTTTCTCACCCAAAGGGCTACCGTTTTCGGTGGCCTTTTACCCGTTTTATCAAATCTTTGAATTTTTAGCGTCCCGGATATTCTTTCTGATTTTAACAAAAAAAACTTCATTTTTGATGTTCAATTTGGGATTATCCATTTTGCAAAATTTTTATGCCCATCAACCATTTCTTCGGTTCATACTTATTCCTCTTTTTCAGTTTGCACGTATTTGCCCAAGCGGAGTATCCCATTACGAAGGAAGACCCACTTAAAATCACCCTGTACTATAACCAAAGCTGGGAATTAACCACCCCGGAGAATTCAGTATTCAGACGCGAGGCAGACTTTGATTTGCAGGACATGGTTTTCGATGGCGTTTATAAGGATTACAACAAAAGCAACAATCTCATTGCCGAGGGATATTATGCGCAAGGAACAAAGCGAGGAATCCAAACAACCTATTATGACAATCAATCCATAAAGTCAACCATTGAATATTCAGATTGGGATTTTATAATATGGCAGATGGTCAATACTAACAAAGAATACCAGGTGACGCGGGGTACAGGCAAGTTTACCATTGACTACTATTATTACAATGATTTGAAATTTAAACCGGGTATTTTAACTGGCGAATTTCTAAATGGAAAAAGAGTTGGAAAATGGGTATTTACCGACATGAACAAAACGAAAACAGATGTGGAATACTACAAGAATGGAGACCTGAAGAAGCGTTACATTTTTACAAAAACGGATTCCATTGAAGTAGTAGCGAAAAAGGAAATTTTTCTGTCGGTATATTCGCTTTATACCGAAGCACTAGCTTATGATAAAACCGTGTTCACCAGTGTTAACCAGTTTTTTGAAAGTCAGGTTGGCTATCCCTCTTCATTTCAAAGGACTATAGCTTATCCAGGAAGTTTAAAACGCTTGCTTTGGTTATTGGCGCAAGAAACGGATGTGCCCAATCGAAATTTGGCGCTCATAAAATTAAAAATTGACGAACATGGTCAGATTTTAAAATTGAATATTGTCCGATCAGTTGATGAAAACACTGACGATCGGGTGTTGAATGCCATCTACCAACATGACCCAAGGTTTCTCCCTGCCATGAGGGACGGAAAGCCTATAGCCACGACAATTTATTTGCCCGTAGCCAGCGGGGAAGAATGGATGAAGACGTTGCACGAAATGCCCATTGAATGGTTTCTGGATTTCAGAAATTTTGTTGACTGAGCATTAATTTTTTATATCCCACGGCTCTTCTTCTTTCAATTTGAGCGAATCGGATTTGTTTTTCCTTCGGCCGGGATCAAGGGAGATATCCACTCCCGAAGAGGGCCGGGTGAATTGTCCTTTGGTAATACCCGTGGAAGGATCGGCATAAACCCTTTTCATAAATCCTGCCCAAATCGGGCGCGCGGTGGCGGCCCCTTGCCCGAAAACCCAGGAAGGAAAATGAATGGAACGCTCATCACCGCCTACCCAAACACCCGCAACCAAATCATGGGTGACACCCACATACCATCCATCGGAGGCATCGTTGGTTGTCCCCGTCTTTCCTCCAATCTCATTGTCCTTGCGCAATTCTGGATCCAAACCCGTGGATGTGCCATGGCTTTCTTCTACACCGCCACGAAGCATATACACCATCTTGTAGGCCGTTTGCTCATTGATCGCTTCTCTGGTCTTGGGCACAAAATTTTCAATTACGTTTCCGTTTTTGTCTTCAATGCGGGTAATAAAAAAGGGCTTGGTGTTTATTCCACCATTCACGAAAGTGCAATAGGCTCCTACCAGTTCAAAAAGCGAAACATCACTAACGCCAAGGCAAAGGGCAGGCACTGCATCTAATTTGCTTTCTATACCTACGCGATGCGCAAATTCAACCACATTTTCCGCACCCAGTGCCTGCATCATCTGGGCAGTAATGGAATTCACGGAACGCGCCATGGCTTGTCGCAGGGTCATTTTTTCCCCTGTTCCTCTTGCTGGAGGTTCTGAGTTACTAGGGTACCAGGCGGGTTGTCCCTTGGGTTTAAATTGTGGCGAGATATCACGCAACGTGTAAGATGGAGGGTAATCAGACTCCATGGCCAATCCATAAATGAAAGGCTTGAAGGTGGAGCCCGGCTGTCTTTTCGCTTGTTGAACATGATCGTATTTGAAATATTTGTGATCAATGCCGCCCACCCACGCTTTAATGTGCCCGCTGATCGGATCCATCGCCATCATGCCCGTTTGCAAAAAGCGTTTATAATAATTGAGGGAGTCATAACTACTGAAAAGCGTATCGCGCTCACCCTTCCAGGAGAACACGGTCATTTGTTTTTTCATCTTTAACATGATCTGGAGCGAGTCAGAATTTTCTCCATATTTTTCGGCTAATAATCGATAGGCATCAGTCTGCCGAATTCTTTTCGCCAAAAAACCTTTGATCTCATGCCAGTCTTCATCCACCCAGGGATTGCGATTTCGTTTTTCCCATTCGGTGTAAAATTTGGCTTGCAATTTTTTCATTTGCTCCGCCACAGCCTCTTCGGCATATCGCTGCATCCGACTGTCAATTGTAGTGTAAATTTTTAGTCCCTCATTATAAAGATCTAAGCCTCTGGCATTGCAGTAGCTCAATAAATAATTACCCAATACGGTGCGGAAGTAAGTGGCCAACCCTTGATTTTGATTTTGCACGCTATAGCTGAGTTCAATAGGTAACGCTTTGATCGAGTCGAATTGTTGTTCAGTTTTGATTTTGTATTTATGCCGGTAAATTTTTAGCAAAACTTCATTTCGTTTTTTCAACGCGTTATTAGGGTTACGCTTGGGGTTGTAAAAGGAAGGCGCTTGCAACATGCCCACCAAAATCGCAGACTCTTGTAAGTTCAGACTATCTGGTTGTTTGTTGAAGTATGTCTCCGCTGCAATTTTAATTCCAAAGGCATTGCTGCTGAAGTCGGATGTATTCATATACATCGCAATAATTTCTTCCTTGGTAAAATTTTCTTCCAGGTTCACTGCGATGATCCACTCTTTTGTTTTTTGGATAAGACGTCTCGGTATCTTTCCCAATTTAGCGAAAGGCCCGTCCAGGCTTTTATCGGTGTTTTGGGTATAAAGATTTTTTGCCAACTGTTGGGTGAGTGTGCTGCCACCACCTGAGTTGCTGAAGGTAAGCAAACCCTTGATGACGCGTAAGTACGCGGGTAAATCCAGCCCGGAATGGTCATAGAACCGATGATCTTCTGAAATCAAAAGGGTGTTTATTAAATCGGGCGAGAGATCCTTATAGTGAACTTGACTGCGATTATACCTGAAGTAGCGACCCAGTGAAACACCATCAGCCGAAAGGATTTCTGAAGACAAGTCATTTTCCGGATTCTCCACTTCGCGAAGACTGGGCATGCCACCGTACAAACCAAAAAGGTCATTCTTCACGAAGAAGATGTGCAGCGGCAAACCAAGAATTAGGATAAGAAAAACAATCCATAAATATTTTATGGCCTTAGGCACCCAAGGTTTTCGCGCGCGCAACAACGCGTTGATTTTACTTTTGATAGTTTTTGTCGAAGAAGGTGAGGTACTCATCCAATGATTTGGTTCGGTAGAAAATCTGAAAATTATCCTTGGTGATTACAAAATTATAGAATTTGTAGTCGGAAAACGGCTTCGCTTTATTTAGTTGGGCGAGAAATTTGTAATAATAGCCCATTACCGATTCTTTATCTGGAAATTCCACGCACATGGTCAGGGTTTTATCATCAAAACCAATGTTGCTGGTAGTCAATTTCAGTTTTTTAAATTGAGTAGCATTGAACTTCTCTAAAGCATCCACCACCGGATTGGTAATATGCGCTTCAGCGTTGTACAGCACAACGAAAAAATGGGGGCCACTAAGATCTGTTTCAAACTGGATGCCGTTTGCCTTTTCCAGTTTTTCCGATAATGTTTTCGAAGAAACTTCCAATTTTTCAGCATAGTCTTTCAACGGATCTTTTGGATATTTTTTGATGAATTCGCTCAATTCATATTGATATTTCGTCACATCATCAGTCCGGCCCATGATAATGATTTTCAAAAGCTCTAATTGTGGGGTGAAGTCCGTTTCTCCAGCGGCCAATGCTTCCGTCACTTTATCCATAGCGGGTTTCAAATTGTTTTGCTGGTAAAAACGGTATGCTTCTTTGTACATGAGTTTCTGCTTTTCGGCCAGTTCGCTGATCTCTTTCAGGTAGTCAGGATTAATAAGAATGCGGGCAAAAGTAGAATTCGGAAATTCATTTTGTAGGCGTTGCGCGTAGTGCTCGGCCAAGCCATCGTTCTTGTCTTTGTGGATAAGGTAAAGTTTATAAAGCACTTCGGCCTTGCGTTCTGAATTCGGAAAACGCGCCAATAATTTTTCGTATGATTTCGCAGCGTTGTCCTTTTCATAAAGTTTGAAATAATACAAGTCGCCAAGATGGAAATAGGCATCTTCGATTTTGGCAAGTGCCTCCTTTTTTTGATCTTCCTTATAGGGAAGTAGTGTTATCAGTTGCTGTAGGGCATTTACTTTTACGTCTTTTTTCTCCCCTTGAACGTCTCCCGCTTTTGGCAATGCCTTATCAACCGCCTGTTGAGCTACTGGAGCTGCCGGATCATTGAGCGATGAGGCACGATTAGACCTTCGCCAGTTGTCTTCCAGCTTGATAGAACCCCAAATCCGCTGAAATTCATTTTGACCGTTGGCCACCAGGTCAGGACTGCCGAAATACCAATTATCACTGTTGGTATCAGCGGTTGGTGCGTTGCCGAACGAACTGCCCGGTGTTGGACTACTAATGTTATCAGAAACTCTCCGCTTTTTGCTTTTTTTTGTAGCGGCTATTTTTTTGTCTTGAAGGGATTGGATTGAATCAAGTCGATGATGAAGCGATGCGGTGTCAAGGGAGGCCAGGAAGAGTAGACTATCGTTAAGGGCAATGGTTTCTGTGTATTTTACAAATTCACCCAGAATTGCTTGGCGTTTTTTGATGCCTTCGAGATCTTCAAAATCTTTAGGGAGTTCATTCACTGCACTATCGTAATAGAGTTTGGCAAGTTTGTACCTTTTCAGTGAATCAAAATCAAGTTGGCCAATTCGCAGGAAAGCCATGCCTTGCACTCGCTTATTCTTACCTGCGTGAGCCGATAGTTTATAATCCTTGATGGCCTCATTCAGGAAATTTTGTTTTTTCTCAAACTCACCCAACTCAAAATAAATTTTGTCTTTAAATTCTTTATTCTTGGTGTCCTTTAAAAGCTTATCAAACTGCTTGCGGACTAACTGTACATCCCGTTTGTTGCCCAGCTGTGCTACTTGCGCCATGTTAAGCCTTGCATAAAAATCAATTTCATATTCCGGGTTGGTGGCCAAGCATTTTTTATAAAAAATATAGGCCTCAGAAGTAAAGTTTAGTTTTTGGTAAACCTGACCGATAATAAAATAAATCCGTCCCTTTCTGTCCTTTCGAGTTAACAGCGAATCAACTTTCGAAAGATTGATAACCATGTTATTGTAATCGTTTCGAACTTGATAGTAGCTGGCTTTTTCTAAGTACAATTTTTTTTGGTTGGAACGGCTAAGTTTTTCTTTGTCTAAAAAATGAAACGCCTCTTCGGCCCGGTCATAATCGCCCATCTCTTTGAACGTACGCATCAAATTGAGAAGAGCGGCATGGCGAAGATTGATGTCCGTGCTTTTGGTGTTCACATATTTGAACGTCAGGATGGCATTTTGGTAATCGCAGGCATAAAGGCGGGCCAACCCTACCATCAGGTAACTATCGTCTGCCCAACGGCTATTGGGGTGGAATTGAATGGATTTAGAGGCCATCTTAATAATCTCTTCCGTACTTTTTTTATAGGTTTTTGAAAGCACCGTGTCCACATGAGGGTAAAGCAGCAAAATCTTATTGTGATCGTCATCAAGACTTTTCAAAATCAAATCTTCTACTTCTTTAGCACCTTCTTTGGCATAGAAATAGGCATTGTAGTGCGCAGTAAGATTGTGAAAAAAACTACTGCTGATCGTATTTTGGTCTGTGGAACAGCCCGCCAAGAGGATCAACGAAAGGGAAACGCAAAAAAAAGTGTAATATCGAGGTAACTTCACGCTCAAATATCAGGTAATTATTTTGAACGATCACGGGTGGAAAGTATTGTAATCAATGTAGACTGACCGATTGGTAAAACCTTTTACTTTGCAACCGATGGGGTATGTTACAGAATATGCCTAACTTGCCGAAATTTTTTGGCATTGAAACCTAAAAAAACATTATCGGAAAGGCTTACTACCCGCTACCAGCTGGTGGTGCGCAATGAGGAAAACCTGGCAGAAAAGAGCACGGTATCGTTTACCTATGCCAAACTGCTCGTTATTTGCTCAGCCGCTTTTTTGTTGATCTTTGTCTCCAGCCTTTTCTTATCAAAAACCTTATTGGCGAAGTGGTTTGACCCTAAATATGAACAAGCGGCTCAAAAAAAACAATTGATTGCCTTGGCCTACCGACTTGATTCGCTGGCCGTTGAGGAAGATCGAAAAGATAAATTCATTCAGAATTTTCAACGAATCTTGCGTGGTGACACATCCAGTGGTTTTGTTGATCCGGCTCAAGCCTTGAAAGCAGAGACTGGGCCGGTAAAAAGTATTGGAACGATGAAACTGGCTCCTGCCGATTCTCAATTCAGAAAGGAATTTGAGCAATCCCAGTATTCCTTTGTGTCGCTCAAAAGCAAATACCACGAGCTGCAAGAAGTATTTTTCTTCACCCCGATTACCGGGTTTATCAGCGATAAATATGATAGCAAGAAAGGACATTATGGGGTTGATGTGGTGGCCAAAACCAATGAACCCGTGAAATGCGTGGCAGACGGCACCGTAGTCTTGGCCAGTTGGACACAAGATGCGGGGTATGTAATTGCTGTGCAACACCAGGGCAGCTTGGTGAGCGTATATAAGCACAATGCCGGATTATTGAAAAAAGTTGGTAGTTTTGTCAACGCAGGCGACATCATCTCCATAGTTGGCAACAGTGGGGAAATGACCGATGGCCCTCATCTTCATTTTGAGATGTGGTACAACGGAAACTCCCTTAATCCGGAAGAATTTGTAACTTTTTAAACTTCAACTAAGTAGCATGTTAACATCTAAAGAACAAAAGCGCGCAGCCGAAGAGATCAGCAACAGCAGCAACGTGATCGGCAAGGGAACTGTCCTCGAAGGAAATATCGAGACCTTTGGAAACATTCGCATCGAAGGACGCATCAACGGGAATATCAAATCTAAATCCAAAATCGCCTTGGGCATGGGTAGCCATGTGGAGGGCAACGTCAGTGCACAAAATGCAGATGTTGAGGGCGAAGTGAAAGGTAAAGTGGATGTGACCGAATTATTAGTGCTCAAATCCACAGCCGTAGTGCATGGCGACATCATTACCAGCAAACTGGTGGTGGAGCCTGGAGCAATGTTTAATGGCACCTGCAAAATGGGTATGGTAAAAGACCTTAAACTTTCTGAGAACGGAAGTGGGATGAGGCCACAGCAACAAGAGGCGAGAATGAACTAGTTTCAGTAATTCGCTCTTGAAAGAAGAAAACAGCTCCAATAACTTTCTAAAATATTCTAGTTTAGGCATGCAATTGCTTTTAGTGATTGGTGTTTTTTCTTGGGTGGGATGGAAATTAGACAAGTACTTCGGTTTAGAGTTTCCCGCTTTTTTATTATCACTAATGCTATTGTCATTCGTGGGAATGATTTACAAATTGTATCGGTCGTTCAGTGAATAGGAATCTTGCCTTTTTTACGACTGCGTTAGTTTTTACATCTGCTGCTATTTGGTTTGTGGCTCAATATTTCGGGCCTCCAACGTTCTTACTGCTGATACTGTCCAGTCTGGGTCTAGCGACTTGGCTGATCTATCTTTGGATCCGTAAAACGAACAAAAAAAGCTTTATCAGAAATTACTTGCTGACCATAGTTTTGAAGCTTTTGGTCGGGGGGATTTTTGTTTTCGTGCTACTCGTTTTAGATCGATCAGGAGCGCAAGCCAATGCGCTACTTTTTCTCATAGCCTATATTTTATTTACCGGTTTAGAAGTGGCCTTTCTTTTTGAACGATTGAACAGAAAACCTTGATAGGATTGCCTTTGGATTCAAATAAGGTTTACCCAAAAGTCATCTCAAATTTTTCGGCAATCATTTTTTTGGGTAAGGATAATTTCTACTTTTGCAGTCGCATAAAAAATGACCTTCCTAATCTTGATGAAAAAGCCGCTTCTTTCAATAAATTCAGCCTTTCTGACCTTTATTTTGATGGTTTCTTTGGGCTTTTCAGTTTCGGCTTTTGCAGCGAACGAAGTTTCTGAAGGAGAACCGGAAAAGTTCAACGCGAATGAGGTGATTATCGAGCACGTTTTGGACAATCACCAGTGGCATTTTACCGATCATTTGGTTCTTCCCTTACCCATTATTGTTTATTCTTCCGAAAGGGGTCTTGACGCTTTTTCTTCCTCCCATTTCTTTGAAGGGCATAAAGGGGTAGAATATAATGGATACAAACTGGAAGGGAATTCAATTCTGCTGGCCAGCTCGGGGGAGAAGGTTTTGGACTTGTCCATCACCAAAAATGTGGCCATGCTTTTTATTAATGCTGCAGTATTATTGTTTATTATGATATCGGTGGCCAAAGCCTACAAAAACAATTCGAGTAAAGCACCAAAAGGCCTTCAATCCTTTATAGAACCTATCGTTATTTTTGTTCGCGATGAAATCGTGAAACCTAATATCGGCCATCACCATCAAAAATATCTGCCCTACATCCTTACCCTATTTTTCTTTATTTTGTTTGGTAACCTTTTAGGCCTGCTCCCGGGTGCGGCTAACCTCACCGGAAATATAACAGTAACCTTAATGCTGGCGGTGCTCACATTTTTGATTACGAATTTGAGCGGCAATGCCACCTACTGGAAACATATTTTATGGACACCGGGTGTTCCTTTGCCACTGCGCCTGATTATCCTGCCCGTGGAAATCATGGGAATGTTCACAAAGCCTTTCGCTTTGACAATACGTTTGTTCGTGGCGATCACAGCCGGCCATATCGTGTTGTTGAGCTTGATTTGTATGACGTTCATTTTTCATAGTTATTTTGTGGGTATTGGTGCTTCTATTGCGGTACTTTTTATTAGCCTGATCGAAATATTGGTAGCGGGTATTCAAGCGTATGTGTTCGCGTTGTTCACAGCGCTTTATATCGGGATGGCCACCGCGGAAGACCATCATTAGAAAAGAGTTTTGTTTCACTTTTAAACTATATTTTATGTTATCCTTAATCCTCGATGTAAGTTACGCAGTAATGGGCGCAGGCATTGGTGCCGGACTCGCAGCAATTGGCGCGGGTATTGGTATTGGCCGCATTGGTGGTTCTGCTATGGAAGCCATGGCTCGTCAGCCTGAAGAATCCGGTAAGTTGCAGGGCGCTATGTTGATCATTGCCGCGTTGGTGGAGGTGGCAGCGCTTTTTGCGTTGGTTATCTGCTTCCTTATTTCCAACAAACTTTAAAAAGAAAAGGCTTGCTTTGGCGATGGGCCTGGCGGCCTTTCTTTTACTTGAAAGTTTCGGATACGGATCGACTACGCGCAAAAATTTAAGTGAAAACAAAATACAACATATAAATTTCTAACTGATGGAATTTCTAACCCCCGGCACTGGACTTCTGTTTTGGCAGATTGTTATTTTCATAGGTTTGGTTCTTCTGCTTTCCAAATTTGCTTGGAAGCCCATTCTCAGTTCATTAAAAGAACGCGAAGAATCTATCCAAACCGCATTGGATTCAGCCGAAAAGGCAAAACAGGAGATGGCGGCTCTGAAGTCGGATAACGAAAAATTGCTGAAGGAAACCCGGGAGGAACGCGACAAAATTTTGCACGATGCACGTACGGCAGCAAATCGTCTACACGAAGAAGCCCAGACTTCCGCAAAAAAAATAGGCGACAAAATGATAGAAGACGCCAAATCAATTATCAATACCGAAAAACAGGCTGCTTTGCGCGATGTGAAAGCACAGGTTGCGGCCTTCTCTATGGAGATTGCCGAGAAATTGATCAAGAAAAACCTTTCGGATGATAAATCGCAGCGCGAATTGACGGAAACACTAATTAAAGACCTCAAGCTTAACTAATCATGGCCGATTCACGGGTAGCTTCAAGGTATGTAAAATCATTGCTGAGTTTGGCAGTAGAGCAAAATGCGCTGGAAGTAGTGCATGCCGACATGCAAATGTTTGACCGGGCTTGCCATATTAGCCACGAATTCTTAACGATGTTGAGGAGTCCGATTATCAAACATGAAAAAAAGAGCGATATTTTGAAAGCCCTTTTCACTGGAAAGGTTAATCCGCTGACGTTGGCCATTATTGAATTCCTCACCAAAAAGAACCGTGAGCCCTTGCTTCCGGTCATTGCCCATGAATTTCACAATGCCTACAACGAATACAAAGGAATTCAAAAGGCTACGTTGACAACAACATTTTCGGTAGACTCAAAATTGAAAGGTGAGATAGAGGCAATTGTAAAAAAGTTGAGCGACAAAAAACAAGTTGAACTCGAAGAGAAAATAAACCCTGAATTAATCGGTGGTTTTATTTTGAATGTGGGAGACCGCCAAATTGATGCATCCATAAAAAGTAAATTGAAAACACTGACGTTGAAGTTCAGTGAAAATGAATACGTCAAAGAGCTATAGCGCATCAACGGCAGAAATTTTTGATTTTTTTGAAGTAAGAATAACCATTAACGACTAACGATATTATGGCAGAAATAAGACCCGAAGAAATATCCGCGATACTCCGCGAGCAGCTTTCACAATCACGTACCGATGCTGAATTGGAAGAAGTAGGCACTGTGCTTACCGTAGGTGATGGGGTAGCTCGGATTTATGGGCTCACCAAAGCGCAGGCAGGCGAGTTAATTCAATTCGAAAATGGATTGAAAGCACTCGTGCTTAACCTGGAAGAAGACAACGTAGGTGCCGTGCTCTTGGGGGAATCAAGAGAAATTAAAGAAGGGGATACCGCAAAGCGTACGGGCTTAATTGGCTCGGTGCAAGTAGGGGATGGCCTACTCGGTCGTGTTGTAAATACATTGGCCGAACCCATTGATGGAAAAGGCCCTATCTCTGGCACACTTTATGAAATGCCACTTGAGCGCAAAGCGCCCGGAGTAATCTTCCGCCAGCCTGTAAATGAGCCGCTCCAAACCGGTATCAAAGCGATTGACGCAATGATCCCGATTGGCCGTGGACAACGCGAGTTAATTATCGGTGACCGCCAGACGGGAAAGACAGCGGTAGCGATTGACACAATCATTAATCAAAAGGAATTTTTTGAAGCTGGAAAACCGGTGTTTTGTATTTATGTGGCAATCGGACAGAAGGCCTCTACGGTAGCAAGTGTTGCCGCTACTTTAGAGAAGGCAGGTGCAATGACCTATACTGTAATTGTTTGCGCCTCTGCGTCAGATCCAGCACCGATGCAGTTTTTTGCTCCTTTCACCGGAGCATCAATTGGTGAATTCTTCCGCGATACCGGAAGGCCGGCATTGGTTATCTATGATGACCTTTCGAAACAGGCCGTTGCCTATCGTGAAGTTTCGTTGTTGTTGAGAAGGCCTCCAGGCCGTGAAGCCTATCCGGGCGATGTATTTTATTTGCACTCCCGCTTGTTGGAGCGTGCCGCCAAGATCATCAACAACGATGAGATTGCAAGCAAAATGAACGACCTGCCGCCAAGCATTAAACATTTGGTGAAAGGAGGAGGCTCCTTAACAGCGCTTCCTATTATCGAGACACAGGCGAATGATGTTTCGGCTTACATTCCTACCAACGTGATTTCCATCACCGATGGTCAGATCTTTTTGGAAACCAATTTGTTCAATTCGGGCATTCGTCCGGCCATCAACGTGGGTATTTCGGTATCGCGCGTAGGGGGTTCGGCACAGATTAAATCCATGAAAAAAGTGGCCGGTACCTTGAAACTGGATCAAGCTCAGTTTCGCGAACTTGAGGCGTTCTCCAAATTCGGTTCTGATCTTGATGCGGCTACAAAGTTGACTATTGAAAGGGGACGAAGAAATACTGAAGTGTTGAAACAGCCTCAATACGCTCCCGTTCCAGTGGAGGAACAGGTGGCTATGATTTTAGCTTCCACCAGAGGCTATATCGACCGCGTACCGATCAATAAAGTGAAAGATTTTGAAGAAGAATTTATAGGGCTGTTAAGAGCTCAGAACAAACAAGTATTGGAAAATTTCCGTGTTGGAAAATTTGAAGACGCAGATGTAGAAGTGGCAAAAAAGGTAGCCATGGAATTAGCGGCTAAGTATTAAGGATGAATAATCAATTAGCCAATGTGTCAATTGAAAATTGACACATTGAAATTGAAAATTAAAATATGGCGAGTTTAAAAGAAGTAAAGAGCAGGATTTCTTCGGTGATGTCCACACAGCAGATCACCAAAGCCATGAAGATGGTGGCGGCTGCCAAGCTGCGCAAGTCGCAGGAACGCATCATTCAAATGAGGCCTTTTGCAAAAAAGATGAATAGTCTTTTGCATAACCTTTCTGCGGCTCAAACCGATGGGCAAGACTGGTACAGTGCCGCTCGCGAAGAAAATAAAATATTGATTGTAGCCATCAGTTCCGATCGTGGGCTTTGTGGGTCTTTTAATAGTTCAGTATTTAAGGCCACCATCAAACTGATTGAAGAAAAATATCAACTACAAAATCAAAAGAAAAAAGTAACCATCTTTCCGATCGGGAAAAAATCAGCTGAGTTTTTCACGAAGAGAAATTTTCCGGTGATTAAAGATTACGCAACGATTTTTCAAGATCTTTCCTTTGAAAAGGTTTCTGAAGCCGCTCAATTTTTAATGGATCATTTTCATACGGGCGAATTCGATAAAATCGAGATCGTTTTTAATGAATTTAAAAACGTAGCGACCCAAATTTTAAGAACAGAGCAGTGGTTACCCGTTTTGCCAACGGTAGTGGAGAAGAAGGCAGAGGAAACAGATTACATTTATCAACCAAATCGGGAAGAAATTATTTCTGGCCTTATTCCGAAATCACTTAAAGTCCAGTTGTTCAAGGCTTTATTAGAGAGTAGTGCCTCAGAAAATGGAGCTCGAATGACGGCCATGGATAAGGCTACCGAAAATGCAGGTGAACTGTTGAAAGACTTGCGGCTAACCTATAACCGTACCCGGCAGGCGGCCATCACAAAAGAAATCCTGGAGATTGTGGCAGGTGCAGAAGCTTTAAAATCGGCATAATTAGAAGAGACGATCCACAACAAAGGTTTCATAACTTACGGATTCAAGCTTTTGGCAAGATAACCGCTGGACTAAAAAATTATTGAAGTCCAATTCTCGATTTCTATTTACGGTACGAAACCGTCACATTAAAGGTAGGGGAAATATTTCTACCCATGAATTTACCGAACGATTTCCAGTTAGCTTGGCTTGTAGTTCTATTAAAAGAAGGAGACCTGCTCCAACCGCCATGGAAATAAAGCCCTTGATAGCCTAAGTTTTCGATATATTCTAAGGCAATAAAAAAATTGTCTGTCACTTGGATATTGCATTCTGAAAGGTTAACCCTCCAAATGCCTTTTTTTAATTCGGTCTCGATGTATATGGGTTGCGGAAGAATTGACAAGTAGGGCCTACCGTCTTTCGCACTGTATATGTTTAACCTCAGTTTTATTTTCTGATAGTTATTTGACGCAATATCAAATGAGGCACTCTCTAAATACACGGGTGAATGCTTTAGTTTTATTAGAGAAGAAGCCATTTCAGAACCCAAGCTATCGGCTCCCATTCCTATGCTCAAAAATAGAGACTTTCCTGTTTTGCCAATTACTTCTTTTTTGTAATCCTTTGGTAGAACAATTACTTCTTTTAACTGATAAACGATTGGCTTGAGATGAACTTTTATAAAACCATTTGAAGACTCTAAAGCTTTGATCACAATGATTTCATGGTGATAACCAATCATTGAAAATTTTATGGAGTCACCGATATTTTCTTTAGTCACATATAGCTTAAAATCCCCATTAATGGTTGACACAGTACCTTTGTCCTTGCCGGGTATTCCTATATTAACATAGCTTAATGGACGGCCAGTTTCTCTGTCAAAAAACTTTGCCTTTAATGGATTGTGCATATACTGATGATATGCCTAACACTAAATTGAAAAATAGATAGAAAATAATTTTATAATTTTTCATTGGCTAAAATATAGGCACCGTGGTTTCCATTAATCACTTTTTCACCAACCCCTTTGTGTTATCGCTCGAATGTCGGTCGATAAGTTTGTGTAAAGGATCAATGCCTGCCTTTCGTGGTTTACTTTTTACGTTGATGGTGTACGTATTTTCCTTTTGAGTGATTTTGTGTTTTTGCAAGTAAATGAGACTGTCTTTGCCGGCTTTATTTTTTCCGTACACACCAATATCAATCCAGTCGTTGAAGGGAATAGGCGTTTCCATGCCAGTGCTATCAGCTCTCATTTTTTCCGCAGAAACTTTCAGGGTAACCTCAAAATTGTCTTTTCCTTTTTCTGCGTAGGTGGCATCCAATGTTTTGTTTTCAAACAAGGTGATCGTCTCGAACATATCGTGGATGATGTATTGCAGGCTGTCGGGTGTAACTTTTCTTATCTCTTTTAACAGATCAGCGGAGGAAGGATAGGGCGCATCTTTAAACTTCCATTGTTTATTGTACCTGCGAAAAGCTGCGTTCACGCTATCTTCACCGATGTAATCTTGAAGGGCAAAGAAAATCAAGGAAGCTTTTTGATAGTGGATGTAACCCTGACCTTCTACAAACTCTAGCGGGTGTTCTTTTTTTCGTTCAAAGGCCCGACCACTGAGGTACCGATCCAATTCGTATTTTAAATACCGCTCTAAAATTTCGGGTGTGAATTTATGTTTCAAGACCATCAAGGCAGAATATTGCGACATGCTTTCCGATAGCATCGCGTTGCCTTTCACCCCGGCTTCCATTACCTGATGCCCCCACCACTGATGCGCCACTTCATGCGCTGTGACGTAATACACATAGTCAATGTCCTTTTCAGGATCGTCAATTTTTGCAATGAAGCCAATTCCTTCTGAGAAGGGAATGGTGTTGGCAAAAGATTGCGCAAAGGTGGCGTAACGGGGAAACTCCATGATGCGAACCTGCGGTATTGGTAAGGGGCAAAGTTTTTTGAATAGTAGGTAAGCGCATCTTTCATACCTTCCATCATTTTATCCAGATTGTATTCGTGGCCGGGATGATAGTAGATTTCCAGGTTGACGTCATTCCATTTATCGCGTTTTACCGCATAGCGCGCAGAAACGATAGAATAAAAATTGCACATCGGTGCTTCCATTTTATAGGAATAGAAATTGCGCCCATCTGCTTTCCATTCATTTTGAAGGTAGCCTGGAGCAATGGCAATCTGATCGCCATCCGTACTGATTTTCAATTTCAAAGCGCTAACACTCCAACTCCAATCCATAGCAACCGATTATAAAGTACGAAGCCTTCCAAGGGCACCAACATGGAGTTTTTTTCTGAGGGTGTCCAATATTGGGTGGCATAGCTGAAGGAACGAATGCCGAAAGGGTCAATGAGGGAAGCAATGTTCTTTTGTTCAAGATCGCGCAACAAACTAAGACTGGCGAGATAAAGCACGAGTAATAAAATTCCCTGAGTATAAATCACAATGGATTTTCGACTCAAGGTGCCACTCATAAAAAGTAAGGCACCTGAAAAAAATAAATTGGGTACTACGAAAATAAAGAACGGCTGTACGTAATTCCATAGATGAATGGGCATGAGCTTGTCTTTATCTCGCCACCACATGATGTCGCCTACTATCAAGGCAATCCAAATGGCTGATCCGATGAAAAGTAAAATGACAAATGATCCCCAGAACCGGCCCATGAGGTAATCAAATTTTTTCATGGGTGTGCTGAACAATATGGCTTCGGTGTTGTGTTCAAAATCACGAAGCACGGCTACACCCATTACCGCGGATGCGATCAAACTGAGGAACACAGAAACGATCAACGACATTTGTGTGTAATGACGAGTGGTGAGTTTTGTTTCACCTGACCCACTGCGCCACCGATCCTTACCGCATCCGTTGTGATGGCTAAAAAACACATCAGGAATATGATTCCAAAATAGATGTAGGTAGCCGCCCGGGTTTTGCGATAGTTTAGTTCGAACTTGAATATTTCTTTAAACATAATGCAAGTAATGAGTAGTGAATAAAAGTATTGAGTGCGAGGGCCGTTTTATTTTACTTCAGCGGCTTCCTTTGCCGATTTAAAAATGTTGGTGAAGTAAACATCTTCCAGATCGGCAGGAAGAGGCTGAAATCCATCTGGTGAAGATTCATGAAAAACATGGATCTCTGGAGCGCCTGCAATCAGTCGTTCTGAGATGACATTGAAATTTTTGCGGTACTCTTCCAACTCCGATTTCGCAATGCGTTTGCTCCAAACTTTACCTTGTATTTCCGCGATGGCATCCATCGGGCTCCCTTTATACAGCACCTCTCCTTTATTGATGATCGCCATGTCCGTGCAAAGTTCTTTCACATCATCAACAATATGGGTGGAAAGAATCACAATGGTATTTTCGCCCAATTTAGAAAGAAGATTTAAAAAACGGTTGCGTTCAGCGGATCAAGACCAGCAGTGGGTTCATCAACAATAATTAGTTTTGGGCTGGCCAGTAAAGCTTGGGCGATCCCGAACCGTTGTTTCATTCCACCCGAATAACCACCCAGGTTTTTTTCACGTGCTGCCCATAAATTTGTTTTATGCAGCAACGCCTCTACAACCTCTTTTCTTTCTTTTTTATTTAATCAATCCTTTAAAACTGCAAGGTGATCCAGCAAGGTGATGGCATCTACTTTTGGGTAAACGCCAAATTCTTGCGGCAGATAGCCTGGCGTTTTTCTCACCTCTTCCTTTTGGGTGAGCACGTTAATTTCGACCATTTGAATGGAGCCACTATCCGCTTCTTGCAGGGTGGCAATGGTACGCATCAGTGAAGATTTGCCTGCTCCATTCGAGCCATGCAGACCAAACATTCCTTGGTTGATCGTTAAGTTGATATCGATAAGTGCTTTCACTCCGTTGGAGTAAGTCTTGGTTGAGGTTTTGAATAATGAGTTGCATGTTGGCACGGATTGGTTTGTGATCAGACGAATTTTGACTTTAAGATGTTAAGAAATGCTGAATAAATTGATAGGTTATCAATTTCTTTTTTTGAAAGAATTTGAAAATTGATGCTGCGAACTGAGCTGATTTTAGTTTAAATGATCCCCTAACGCTTTATAACTTCATGCCTTTAAAACTAAAGACTCCAAGCATCATCGTAGTTCCAACATCACCTTAAAAAGTGAAGCGCTATAAATTTTTATTTGACTGCCTGTTTTTCTATTTTTATAGGGTTGAGACTTTCTGAATGGAAGATAATTGGTTTTGAAAAATGTTTCGCCATAGTTTAAATTGTAAGGCTATGAAAAAGTTAGGAACGCTTATTCTCTTGATGAGTTTGTTTATTGCTAGCACGGCTCAATCGAATTGGAGTGCACAAAGTGCACAAGACAAAAGGTCATTGATCTATAATAAATACACCGGGTCATTTCGCCTTAAAGTAGATAACTACTTCAACCTGAATGCGTATAACAGCCAAATGATTACGAGAATATATACGCCTACCTATAGCAAAGGCAAGCAGGCACTATATTCACCAAATGTATCTAATGGAGAAAGGAATATTCAGGGACTTGGCAGTGTCCGGATTCCCTTTTCAGTTTACTTCAGAAAATATGATTCCTTTTACGATCTCCGTGAAAGAGTGAAACAATAGCTACGGTTACTTGATTTCCAATTATTAAGAAAGTCGAAAGAAAGAATTTTTGCCACCTTCATTTAAAAAATAATTACTACAAGGAAGACACTTCGTGGATTAATTCTGTAGCATCATTGGAAAAGAAAGTAACAAATCCTATTCAACAATAAAAGAAGAACACTATGAGAAAAATAATTTCATTTATGCACATATCGCTTGACGGTTTTGTAGCAGGACCGAACGGAGAAATGGACTGGATAAAAGTTGATGAAGAAATTTTTGATCATGTCGGTAAGCGGATAAGCGAAGGCGACACTGCATTATATGGACGAGTAACGTATCAGATGATGGAAAATTACTGGCCTACCGCAGCAGACAAGCCGACAGCGACCAAGCACGACATCGAACATTCAAAGTGGTATAGCAAAGTTCACAAAGTTGTTTTGTCAAAAACAATGCATCCCGATAGCTTTAAGGACGCGACTTTGACCAACACAAAAATTATTAGCGACAACATTTCGGACTCAATAAATGAAATAAAACAATCCCGTCCCGCAGCAGCCGGAAGCGGGAGTAAAGACATCTTGCTTTTTGGTAGCCCCACGGCAACACATTCACTTAATCAACTGAACTTAATTGACGGCTATTGGCTGTTTGTTAATCCAATTATTCTTGGACGAGGCATTCCTTTGTTTGTTGACATCAAAGACAAAATAAAATTAAAACTATTGACCACTCGGCAATTTACTTGTGGAGTAGCTGAACTGAATTACACAGTGGATAGACAATAACAATGAACCGCTAACAGCACATAGTGGCAAGTGGGCAGCAGACTCGGTCATCGCGGTTCCTTTGGGAATTTTATTTTTAACAGCACATTTTTAAGATACAAACTGACGAAGAATTAGAATGCTATGAAACGAGTTACAGGATTGGGCGGTGTCTTTTTTAAAACGAAAGATCCCCAAAATATCAAAGAATGGTATAGCAAACATTTGGGCCTGCCTGTGGATGAGTATGGTTGTTCCTTTCGATGGATAGATATTGATAGTAAGGAAGCCAAAGTGCCTGCTCTTACAGCATGGAGTCCTTTCAAAGAAGACTCGACTTATTTTCAGCCAAGTAAAAAGCCTTTTATGTTTAACTATCGGGTAGAAAACCTGGTTGAACTTTTAAAAGTGCTAAAAGAGGAGGGCATTGAAATTGTTGGGGAAATGGAAGAACATCCTTACGGAAAATTTGGCTGGATCATGGATCCCGAAGGAAACAAAATCGAACTGTGGGAGCCGAAGGACGAAGGGTTTGAGACTCAATGAGCATTGGGAGGGATGAAAGAGGTGGCCGGATTTTTCCTATAGACTGATCAGCTCTTTTTGGCATTTCATGATGTCCTTCAGTTGGAGACTCAATTCAGTGTGATAGAGTTTATAAATGAATTGCCATTCGGTTTTGTCCATGAAGCCATCCGCATTGGCTATTAGACTTACCCAAGCGAGGCAGCGTATTTGCTTCTCGTGATCTATCTTTTTTAAAGCTTCGAGACATTCGGAATATAACACATCCGGTTTTCGCTTTTTCATAGCCGCCAATTGATTGTCAAATTCGACTTTACTTATCCCTTCCGCTTTAATCATTTGCCTTCCAGCAGAAAGTTCACGACTGTTTGCCGTTCCATCGGCATGAACCAGCAGATGGTAGAGTTTTACTAAAATAGATTCGTAATTCATGGTTTTGATTATAGGCTAGATGATCTCAAAAACCTAACCGAATCAATAAGAGGGCGAAAGCAAACAGCTATAATGGTTAATACATTTTATGGAGTGCCAAATTGGGAAAGCATTTTTCAAGAGTTACAAATGCGCAATGTTTCCCTTGTGTTCTTTTAGCGCCTTTTTGTAAATGGCCTGGGCAACGAATAGATCAAAAAGAGCCATCCCCGCTGACTTGAAGACGGTGGTCTCATTTGGGTCAACTTTTCGTTCTCCTAAAATCACTTTGCCCATTGAGAAAACATTTTCTTCTTTTAGAATCCCTTTTTTAAGTGGGTTGATAATATCCCCTGTTTCGTGACGGGCAAATTCAGAATCAATGACAAGACTTCCGGCTAAGCGGAAAACCGAATCAGGTAGTTCCTGCATGGAGGGTTTATACGATCCGATGCCGATAAAATGTTTTCCCCCGAGCAATTCCGGCTCATCCGGTAAAACAGGTGTGGGTGAAGTGGTTGCAGCTACAACAATGTTTGCCTTACTGAGCAGATCTTTGGTGGAATAACAAGCTTCTATTTCTTGATGAGGATGATAGTGTTTTAAAGCGGAAATAAATTGCTTGGCACTGTGATCGGATCGGTGCAAGTAAAATACTTTTGAAATTTTATGGATTGCACAAATAAAAATCGCCTGATGGAGACCTTGCACTCCGCATCCGATCAGACCAAGGTTCGTAGCCATTTTTGGCGAAAGGTATTTCACACTGATGGCACCTAGTGCGCCCGTGCGCAGGGCTGTAAGTTTTGACGCGTTCATCAACGCCAGGGGTAAACCTGTGTTGGCATCGTTTAAGAGCATCGCGCCATTCGTTACCGGCAACCCTTTATCCCTGTTTCCGGGAAAGACAGAAACTAACTTTGTTCCAAAAAATTCTTTTTCGAAAGCAGGCATGCACAAAGAGGTATTTGCGCCCATGTTAATATGCATCCGTGCAGGAACGATGGTTTCATTTTTTTCGTATGCCACCATCGCAGCTTCAGCCGCATCGATGGTCTCTTCAATGGAAAGAAGGGAGACGATATCAACATCTGAGAGAATTATCATACCACAATATTATCAAGAATCCTTAGTTCGCAAGCCGATAGCAATTAAAACCTGTATAACCCATGGCAAAATATTTTTTAGTGGGACTTGATCAATGCGGATCGAATTCCAATGAAAATTGAACTGAAACTGTTTTCCAGACTGTGTCTCGCACAATTGAGAAATTTCTCATCAAGTGGTCTTTGCGGAATTTTCTTGTGCAACTCCCTAAAAAATTGAACAAAGCAAATGTGTTTTAGTAAAATTATAGCATGCAAGTGTTACCCCATTTGCCCAACCCCTCTTACCTTGCGTTCATTTATCCAGGCATGATTCAACTTCACGATGTTACGGTCAAGTTACGTGGCCAACCAATTTTTCACCAGCTCAACGTTCGCTTTGAGTCAGAAATCAGTTACTTGATAGATGGGAAAAATGGAGCCGGCAAAACCACACTCCTCAATCTCCTTGCCGGGAAAATTCAGCCACACAAAGGTGTTGTGCACTATAATTTCATTGATGACACCCTCGAATGGGATGAAAAGTATGCACTACGAAAAAAGTATATTCACTTCGTGCCCGCACAGGCACTGCATGAATTGATCAACGTTCCTGAATCATTTTATCAGCAACGTTATTATTCCATTGAAGAGAGCCCCTCGCCTGTTACGGTTCGCGGCTACCTCGGCACACGACTTCAAAATCTCGTGCAACTTCAACTTCCAGATTCCTTTCAGCTGCAAAACCTTTTAGATTTGGACATTACCCGTCTCTCCAATGGGCAAGTGAAAAAGATCATCATCCTCAAACAGCTACTTAACACCATTCCTAAAATTTTATTGCTCGATTACCCCTTCGAAGGTCTCGATGCCAAAAGCCGGATGGCGTTAAGCGAATTTCTCGATCACCTCACCACCGTTTATCCCATCCAACTGATCATTGCCGATCATAAACATGATTACCTGCCGCGCACGATTACCCAAAGGATGTTGCTGGGCGAAGCAGGAATTTCCATGGCCATTTGTTCGCGACCAAATTTACCTGCCGACATTAAAAGCGAAAACCTGACGGCTCAGGCCAAGAACGAAACACCACCCGTTGTTGAGATGCGCAACCTAACTATTCAATATGGCGACAAGGTAATCATCGACAAACTAAATTGGAAAATAGTGCAAGGTGAACGATGGGCGCTCACCGGGCCGAATGGATCCGGCAAGACTACTCTGTTCAGTATGATCTATGCCGATCACCCGATGGCCTACAGTGAAAAAGTATTTCTCTTTGGCAAGCGCAGGGGCTCCGGTGAATCGATCTGGGACATCAAGAAGCGGATCAGTTATCTGGGGCCCGAGCAACTTCATTTTTTAGATCATGTTACAGCGCAATTCACTGCACGCGAGTACCTGAAAAAAGTGAAAGCACCAAATGAAAGATTAAATCAATTGATCGCACTGTTTCAGGCCGAAGCACTCCTGCCCAAACGATTACAACAGCTCTCCAATGGACAACTGCAACTGGTCTTGTTGCTCGCCCTGTTCCTCGCTCCCAAAGAACTCTTGCTGCTTGATGAACCTTTTCAATTCCTTGATCCTCAGCAAAAAAAAAGCGTAACGAACTATTTGCTATCGTTTCTCGAAGACAGCGCAACCCTGGTGCTAATCACTCACTACGAAGACGATGTGAATCGGTGGACACACCATCGGTTGAGTTTGTAGTCAAGAGATATTAAGTTGTACTTTGAAGTGAAAACAGTTTTGTGCTGATGCTCCTTTAACCCACATTGCAGCTTTTTGGGGATAAACGAGAAATTTCAATTTATTTTTGGTTAAGAATTTATCGATTGTCCGTACCCCCCTACGGGTTAATTTTTTTTATGCTACCCCTGGAGCCTTCGCGGCATTTGTAGTACA
>DAHVFH010000129.1 GCA_027317105.1 Cytophagales bacterium | reverse complement strand
CAATAAATTTTTGTTGTAACAATTCGTACCCAGAACGCTCCATAAAAAAATAGAACAAGGGTAGCACTCCTTTAATCTCCGACAAATCCTTTTGCATGTGGTTTGTAATGAAATAGCTCTTGTTAAAAATATCGCGCAAAGAACGTCCTAAACTATCAAGAAAACGATCACGATCTTTCGCGGAAAGCGTTTCCACTGAAGGCACTTCACGGATCGGTTCCAAGGCTGCCAATACATATTCTTTCGTTCGAGGGTAAAGAAAATTGGCATGAAGAAAATCAGGGCCAGAAAATGGATAAAATAATTTCAACGTATCATTGACAGCCTTGGAAAAAAAGTCTCTTTCCCACTGAGTCATTTTCACTAAGCGCGTATCGTGCATCTTTTTCCAATTGGCATCCATGGAAGTTTGAAAATCAGTCCAGTATTTATCTTTCTGAAGAAGGGCCAGCGAGTTTGAATGCAATTGAGGAAGACCGGCAATAAAGCGTGCGGTATTATCAAGAGCGGTGTCTTTTGGAACAAGAAGCGCAGTCGCTTTCTTTGCCGAATCAATCTTGAATACCGAATCAACGGTGCGCAGGGAATCTGCTATTCTTTTACCATGCTCACCGCTCTTACCGCCACAGGCACTTACCACCAAAGCGATTATAAAAATATTGTACAGGTCGCTAAATTTCTTCATACTTATAAAATTGGATTGCAAAGATATTTTTTTATTTCTATTCCACGTTGCTTTTTTGCCCTGCGATTTATTGATGGCCAATGGGGTCTTTCATAAACCTGTAAACATTTCACACTGAATCAGGTTTTCTCGAAATCAATTTATACACGGCCAGCCCCGAAACGATAGTGCCTGCCGAATACCAGATCACCATTGGATTTTTGGTGAATTCAAAATAGATCATCCAACAGGTTACCCCAATAAAAAAAATAGGTGGAAGCGGATAGAGTGGCAACCGAAACGAACTAGTAGAAAATTTTTTTCTTACAAAGAAAATACCGATCACCGTAAGCATTGAAAACACAGATAGGCTTACAGAAATATATTGTATAATTTCCTTGAACGAGCTAACCATTACTAGAAAAATAGACCACGCGCCCTGAACAATAATCGCCAAGTAGGGCATATCAAATTTATTCTTTGAAGTAAAGGTCTTCAATCGTGGATAATCTTCCCCCATTGCTTCTAGCACTCTTGGCCCCGCAATAGTCATAGCACTGAGTGTTGACAGCAAGGCCGTACTAAACAACCCCGCAAACACAAAACCAATGGTAGACCCAAAAAGCTTAAAGGCCACTACATTCCCAATGTCATTTTTTCCTTCGAGTTCGCTGAAACTGGCGACATAAAGAAACGTACCATTCAGCAAAAGGTAAACCAAGATCACCACCGAAGTTCCAATAATTAGCGAACGCGGCAAGTTTTTTTCTGGATTTTCAAGATTACCTGCAATGTAGGCAGCCGCATTCCATCCCGTATAAGCATACACCACATACACTAATGAAATAGCAAACCCGGCACTCAATATCAAATCGCCATCACCGGGTTGTGGTAAGAATGACAATTGCGAAAGCGAAATGCCAGAAATAAAAAAGGGAGCAAAACAAAATACAGCGATTAGAACAAGCTTTAGTGAAGTCAGGATATTTTGTGCGATCCCACCGGTCTTCACACCAAACCAATGAATAAATGAAACAAGTACAATCGCAAAAATGGCAATGGCTTTTACCGGGATACCAAGAAGTTCGTGTGCATATTCTCCAATGGCAATAGCTACGGCAGAAATGGCGCCTGCAAAACCTACGAGCAAACTGATCCAGCCAGCGGCAAACCCCAATGCCGGATGAAATAGCTGACCTAAATAATAATATTCTCCACCCGATTTTTTAAAACTGGCCGCTATCTCGGCATAGGTGAATGCACCGCACAACGCAACGACTCCACCTAGCGCCCACAAACACAAGATGGCAAAACCAGAAGGCAAAGAACCTACCTGGTAGCCAAGTGATGTAAATACCCCTGTGCCTATCATGTTGGCGATTACCAATGTAATGCCTACAGAAAGCGCGTATTTATTTAATGAAGCCATGAGAAAGTTTTAAACAAGGGAAAGATGTGAATTTTATGAAGCGAAGAAATTATGGTGAAGCTCAGTTCATGTTCATGACCATTAACTTTCTATACACCACATCCTGATTAGGCGCTCCGATGGCCACGAAATACATTCCATTCGTGAGCGATGAAATATCCACTGTTTTCATTCCTTTGTAGGCATCACTGAAATCGCCACCAAGCACATTGATACCACGTTGATCAGAAATTTTAAAGACACTTCCAGGCGGGAAATCTCCAGGTAACGAAAAGCTAAATTTACCATTCGCTGGGTTCGGATAAATCTGAATGCTTTTTAATGGTGCTACTGATGATTCTATTCCTGTGACGAGGGTACCCGTTTTATATTTTACCGGGACCACCAAACTTTGAATCATCTCTTTGGTAGCAAAATTTTGAATAAAGGCCACCAGATAGAGCTTATTAGGATTAGCGATCTGGGTATTTATGGTAACAACGCCATTCGTAAAAATCAAGGAGTCGCCTTTTTGCATTGTTGTGGTGGAAGTAATTCCAGCACCCGTATACAAGAGCTTACGAACCACATTCTGGAAAGGACTAGGAAAACCAGTGACCACCACCGAATCTTCCACTAAAGCAACCTGGGCGTACAACGGGAAATTGATAACTGTGTCGGCCTGGATATGAAGCGTGGCATTGATCTTGTTGCTTGTCCCAGTGGCAACCGTATCTACCTTAGTAATTGTAATTTGTGGTGTTTTCAACGCCCTTCTGTCAATTGCTACAGGACCTATATTGGCGTAATTGCTACCATAATTTATTGTCCCATCGGAAGATGATTGCATGCCATCTAAAACCGCAAACGGTGGTTGCTGCACACCATAAAACAAAGCCCTTGCCGCGGGGTCATCGCTATTCGCCTGATTGAAAACATCGGGACTTGGAAACCGTACATGGTACTGTATATCGTGGAAATCAGTGTTCCCATTTCGCAAGGTAATCTGGCTACCATACAGGTTATTAAAATAGGTGTCTGCAGCCACACTTCCATTATAATTCGCATTGGTAAACTCTTCAACTAAAACATTCTTGGTTTTTTCGCCAACAAAAACATTATCGAAAGCAAAGCCATCAAGCGGAACTACCGTTTTACTTGCATCCCCTGCGAAAGCTACCCTTATCCTTACTTGATCTCTTTTTGCTGGTAAACCATCCAGATTAAAACTTGCACGAAGCCAATTCTTTTGGGAATCCCCCGTCCATCCATAAGGCCCTACGGTCTGATTCCCTCCCGGATTGTTAACAATCAAATTTGTTCCGTACCAATTTATACCCTGTAAAGGAACACCCACATTATACCAATTATTTCCACCATCAATCGAATATTGAACCACAGCTCCATCTTGAGGGAGAGTATTGACCCAATAATCAAATGAAATCATGGGTCGGGTTAGCGAAGAGAGGTTAAAACAAGGACCATCCACTGCTGATGACTCATTCACGTTATAGGATGTGACCGTTCCGTTATTACTATTTCGGCCAGTCCACCAAGACTTCGTGCCACTTTTAATGTTTGCTCCATTGGGAACTGCCCATATCCAACTGCTATCCAATGGGGTTTTAATTTTCTGCAAAGATTCTGCTTGCCACCCTCCTGAAGAAGACTCAAAATTTTCGGTATAAGCATTAGTTGGTAATGGAGTGATTGTGCTATAGGGAAGTATAAAGAAAGATTTTTGGAAAGAATTATTACATCCATCATTCGTCAAAACGGTAAGCTGAGCTTGATATGTACCTGCAATAACATATTGATGGTACGGATTTTTGTAGGTACCACTAAGATTCATAGGCAAAATTTCAACATTTCCCTTGTTCCATGATGGCCCATAAAGGGTACTATCTCCAATAAGTAATGGAGATCCATCACCAAAATCCCATGTATATTTTATTATTCTGCTAATCTTGCCCGGGTTAGATAGATCTTTGAATTTCGTGCTGTCGTTATTACAAATTGACGAAAGACTGAAACTTGTAATCGGCACTGCACCAACCCGTACTTTTGTTGTGGTCGTATCCGTACACCCAAAAGCCGTTGTTACTTGATGGGTAACCTTGTAAACACTAGGGGTTACATAAGTATGTGATGGGTTTTGAATATTCGATGAAGAGCCATCGGCAAAATCCCACTTCCAACTAACAATTGGTTCTAACGGATTAACAACACTAGCATCCGTAAAACTGATTGCTGTAGCAATACAATTATTTGCAACAGAAATACCGGCTGTTGGCCCAGCGTGAACTTTTACCGCATAGGTTTTAAAGGTAACCGCATTGTAAGCATTTTTGTATGTATAGGTAACAAAGTATGTATCTGCCGCTAGATTGTTTGTTTCAATATAGTAATCCGATCCAATGTGCTGTATACTCATGGTGTTCGATGGATTACTGTTTCCAACACTAGCAGAGAATCCAGTTTCAGGTGTTCCTCCGGTAAGGGCTAGCGGATTACCGATTAATTTAATAAGCGTAGGAAATGGATTTGGTACAGCAAAGTAGTTGACTTGGTTGGCACAAATCTCCCATTCAAAAGTAGGATTTAGATATCCGGTTTGAATGGTAAAATCCACCAACGTTACAGGATTCACAATTATTTGCTGAACATTGGTATTGATACAACCATTGTTATCTGTATAGGTATAGGTGACCTTATTTACCCCAAGCGTAACAGCGCTTGGATCAAAAGTGGCTTTGTCTACCGGACTAGGTGTCGTACTTCCAATATTTGATGTGGTTGGCGATATGGTGAATAAACCTCCAATCTGATTACCGGTTAATGTTATGGGTAAATTGTTTTCTGCCATTTGGGGAGGAGAACCAGATGGAAACCCAGTAAAAATAACGACAGGAAGGGTATTAATTTTTAAGTTCGTTTGCGTGCTTACCGAAGGGCAAGGTCCTGAACCATCAGGATCCAATGCGGTAAGGGTTAATAGCACCGTAGTATTTACTTCATTTGGATTTTTGAAATTATAGGTAGCATTTGGATCATTCACATTACTAAAGGTACCAGCACCACCTGTCCATACTGTAGTAGTAGTTGATCCACCAATACTCCCACCTAAAGCAATACCCGGAATATTCTCGCACAACGCTAAATTGGCTGGTGCATAAACCTGAGCTGCTTGATTAATCGTAATGCTAATATCAGCAAAGGCAGCTGAGCAAGGACCTGAACCATCAGGATCGTTCGTTGTAAGCCGGAAAGTTACGGTGTGGGTAACATCCGATACATCAGGAGAATAATTTGTAGTTACCGTATTACCAGAGACATTTGTAGCAGAAAGCAATCCATTACCGACTACTATGCTCCATAATCCGGTAACCGCACTTCCACCAATGGTGCCCGTTAATGCAATCGTACTTGGTTGACAAACAGTATAATTAGCAGGCAAAGAAACAGTAGCCTGTTTGGTGACTGCCACAGCGGTTTGCTGACCCACAGGATTTGAGCAGCCAGCAGCAGAAACTGTAAATGAATAGATTGCTGAATTTGTTGTCGTAAATGGAGTTGAGAGTGTTTCTGTAATACTTTGACCATCGGTATAATTCGTTGGTGCAACCAATGTACCGCTCATTCCATTGTAATTGATTGCCGACAATTTAATGACCGCACTGCTTGTTGGGCTATTCAATGTTATATTTACTGGAGAGCCTTCACACACGGCTGGCGTACTATTTGTGATCGAAAAAACGGGTATTGGGTTAACAATAACACTTGTTGACTGCGAGGCGCTTGGCACACATGCACCAACGATTGACTCAAAGGTATAAGTTACCGTAACCGGTGAATTTGTGGGATTCACCAATACCTCTGTTATTTTTTGTCCATCAGCGTACAATAACCCTGCAGACAAGGTGCCAGCCACCGAACCATAACTCACTGACTTTAGTCTTACCTGCGCTCCAGAAACAGAAGTATTTAGAGAAATATTCGATTGACTGCCAGAGCAAATTGTGCCAGCACCATTACTAAAGCTAAACGCAGGGGCTGGTTCTACCGTGACTGTTGTGCTCTGTGGGGTAACAACAAGCGGGCATGATGGAGTAGTCGGTGTGGTAACACTGAAGGTATAAGTCACCACAATGGGGTTGTTCGTATTGTTGACCAAATTACCTTCTGCCAACGTGCCACCAGTGCCAAACGAACCGCCCGAGCCATAAGCTCCGTTTGTAAGTGCTCCATAAGTCACGCTCTGTAATGCTATCACCGCTCCAGTAGTTGGGCTGGTAACACTT
>DAHVFH010000150.1 GCA_027317105.1 Cytophagales bacterium | reverse complement strand
CTAATATACAATAAGCTATATCTAATTTACCCCATTCTGTGGGATAAAAAATTATTCTTGATGGAGCAACTTTGCAAGGAAGAGAATAGAAAACATTTGAGGAATCATTTGTTAGCATCTCTACTTTTTAAATTTTAACCTAACCCAAAAAATATGAAGAAGTTTTTACTAGTGTGCTTCTCATTCGGCTTTGTGCTTAGCGTCTGGGCGCAAGACCGGGTGGTAACTGGAAAAGTGACATCAGCTGATGATGCCTCATCTTTACCAGGTGTAAACGTAGTTGTAAAAGGAACAACTAACGGAACGGTTACCGATGCTGAAGGTAATTATAAGATAACGGTTCCTGCTTCTGGCGGATTTTTGTCATTTTCTTTTATCGGAATGGCCAGCCATGAAGAAGAGGTTGGCGCGCGATCAATTATTGACGTGGAAATGGCCCTTGATATAACTCAGCTGCAAGAAGTTGTTGTCAATGCCATTGGTGAAGGTGTCGCCAAGGATAAGTTGGGAATTGCGCAATCAACAGTAACAGGTTCTGCTATAGTGCAGTCTGGTGAAGTTGGCGTTATTAATGGTATGGCCGGAAAGGCTGCCGGAGTGATCATTACCAGAAATGGCGGTGACCCCGGTGCAGGCTCTTACATTCAGTTGAGAGGCCAAAGCACCATTACAGGTGATCTTCAACCCTTAATTGTGATCGATGGTATGCCCATGTATAACAGCAGCCTTGGGTCTAACACGGCTGGTGTGCAGCAACAGTCTCGATTAAATGATATTAATCCTGCTGACATAGCGAGCATGGAAATTATCAAAAGTGCTGCGGGGGCTGCGCTTTGGGGAAGCCGTGCTGCGAACGGGGTTATTGTGATCACAACCAAAAAAGGAAAAAATACACAAGGTAAATTCAATATTTCTTACTCAGGAACGGTGTCTTTTGATCAGGTAAACAAAATGCCTGAATTACAAACTACCTTCGGACAAGGTCTCAGTGGCCGCTATGGTTTCGGTAGTAGTGCAAGCTATGGAGATCCGATTGCAGGGCGTACTGGGGGTACAGATACGAACACATCAAGTACGGCTTTTGTTCAATTTCCAGATGGATCTAAGCGACAAGCAATAGGTTCTGGTTCAGCGACTAACATCCATGGAGGGAAAAACTCTCAAACTGTTTATGATCATACTAAGGATGTTTTTCAAACGGGTCATTATGTTGATCACGGAATTCAGCTCAGCAGCGGCAATGAGAAAACTCAATTTTTAGCGAGCTACCAAAACCTTTCTCAGGAAGGTATCATTAAGCTAAACAGTAATTATGATAAGAATGTGGGTCGTTTCAATATCACGACTGAATTAACAAAAAAACTTCATGCCACGGTAAATATGAATTATACTAATACTCGATCCAATCGGATTCAACAAGGTAGCAATACCTCCGGTTTGTTACTCGGTATGCTTCGTACTTCACCTGATTTTGATAACTCTCAATATATCGGTGATTATCATCCTGCTGGCGGTGGGGTAGTGGTTGCAGGTAGGCAAGTCTCCTATCGAAATCCAATTGGATCATCTTCAAGTCCAGGATATGACAATCCGTTTTGGACAATCAACAAGAACAGAAGCTTTTCAGTGGTGAACCGGTTTTTAGGAAATTTCGAACTAGCGTACGATGTAAATGACTGGTTGACTTTGCGTGCAAATTCAGGATTGGACACCTATACTGACCGAAGGACAGACTTTATTGCTTATGGTTCAGCAACAAATCTAACTGGAAGTTATACCGAACAATATGTTCAGGAATCACAGTTCAATACCAATCTGTATGCCAACATGAGGAAAAAATTCTCTGATTCTTTTTCCGGCAATCTTTTACTAGGGTTTAATTATAACAATAGACAATATAATAATGTAGGGGCAAACGGCACCAATTTTATAGCACCATTGGCACCACCCAATCTTGGTAATACTCCTGCCTCTAATAGGGTCGCATTCAATTCAGCTCAGACTATAAGGACTTCAGCAGGGTTTATGCAAGCCAATATGGATATTGCCAATCAGATTAACCTAAGTCTTACTGGGCGTGCCGAATCGGCTTCAACATTTGGGCCTCAGGCGCAGAGCTTGTTTTTCTACCCTTCGGCAACCGCGTCTTGGCAATTCTCTAAAATGACGGGCACTGGCGATTTTTTCAGCTTTGGGAAATTGCGGGCATCTGCCGGGATCGTGGGGAAACAACCTGATCCTTATCAGAACTTGACTCAATACAATACACAAGCTTATAATGATTCTTGGGGTCCAAGTTTACAAGCAACAAACTATGGGATTGGGGGCTATGCTATTTCTGCTATTGCGGGCAACCCTAAAATCAAACCCGAGCGAAAACATGAAGTAGAAGTAGGGACAGATTTAAGGTTTTTAAATGACAGAATTAATTTCAGTGCCACTGCCTATTACAACCAGACTACGGATGCGATCCTACAATCGCAGTTAGCTCCTACTACCGGATTTTCAAATTTTATCAGTAATGCTGGAGTTATTGAAAATAAAGGACTCGAACTTTCTTTGGGGGCAACCTGGCTGAAATTGGCCAATGGGCTTACCTGGAACACGAATGTAATTTGGTTTACTTATCGCAACATGGTGACTAATCTTGCCGGTGCACAATATGTTTACTTGGCAGGGTTTACAGACGGTGCTTCAGTAGCCGCAAAAGGGCACGCACTTGGAACTTTATGGGGTACGCAGTATCAAAGAAACACGGATGGGAGTTATTATATCGATCCAAGCTCCCCAGGCTTTGCTTATGTGGACTCAAATACGGGTGCAATTGGTAACCCCAATCCTGACTACAGGGTAAGTATGGGGAATACAATCTCGTATAAGGGTTTGAACTTGTATGTACTCTTTGATGCCTCGGTCGGTGGCCAAATGTGGAATGGTACTCAGGGAGCTTTATTTAATTTTGGCACTACAAAATATTCCGCCTCAACGACTACTGTAAGTGGAGCTGATGCCGCCAATATAAAAACTTATGATGGTGCTACCATCGCTACCAGTTCGAGGTCTACGGCTAATTCAGATGGTACTTACACCTTCCGTGGCACGCTTAAGGACTTTGGTCAGGGAAATGTAGCACTTGATCAGGCATGGTATAGAGGTGGTGGAAATGGGTTCAATGTCAATGGACCTTTTGTTCAAGATATGTCGTGGACAAGGCTACGCGAATTAACTCTTTCTTATAGCCTAAACTCACCCGGGTTCAAAGCGGCAACTAAGTTGCAGTCAGTTTCTTTTGGCCTAACAGGTAGAAACTTGTTGTTGTGGACACCTTATCAAGGAATAGATCCCGATACGAATTTGACCGGAGCTTCTAATGGACGCGGACTGGATTATTTCCAAAATCCAAACACGAAGTCTTATATCTTCAAATTGACGGTCACTTATTAACCTAAAACCGAAAATGATTATGAAAAATATATTTAAATTCAGAATAGTGACAGCGGTATGCGCCATTGCAATGATTGGGCTTACCAACAACTGTACAAATTTGACTGACAATCTTTCTACCGATCCAGTGAACATTACAAATGGTTCGCAAGTGCCCACGGCAAATTATATCAGTGGAGTGGAGGTTTCTTTGATGGGAGTCTACGAAGGGGACATCGCAAGGTTATCTGGTTTATGGGCACAGTATTTTGATGGTGAAGACAGGCAATACACAGGCTTGTATTCTTTTGTTACTTCCGGTCAAGACTATGATCAACAGTGGGTGACAATTTACACAGCTATATTTAATAACACCAAGATTATTAAAAGCCAAGCCCGTGCGTTGAATAATAATTCAGTAGTTGGACTTGCACAGGTGATTGAAGGCATGTGTATTGGCACGGCTGCTGATATGTGGGGCGATGTGCCCTACTCCCAGATCTCACAATATCCAAAGATAACCACACCGAAATTCGACACGCAGGCATCAGTTTATGCAGATGCACAAGTGTTGCTTGATTCAGCAATTGCAAATTTGCAGCTTTCGGGAAGCATTAATTCAACGGCTGATTTTTTGTATTCGGGAAGCACAGCGAATTGGATTGCTGCAGCTCATACAGTCAAAGCTCGTTTGTATCTTCATACCCGTGATTATGCTAATGCGATCATTCATGCTAATCAAGGGATTAGCAGTGCGTCTGGCAATATGATGGCACCTCACGGAAGTGCCTATGGACAAACTTTCAATCTTTATTATTCATTTCTTACCTACGACAGGCCTGGGTATATGGCGGATAATGCTGCTAGTTGTCCCACTTTTTTGGATGTAAATGAGCCCAATTACCGGGGTAATGCAAAAACCAATGAAAATGGAAGGCTGAATTATTATTTTGCTCCAGCAGCATATTGGGGCGGTCTTAACACTGGCGCTAAATACGATCCTAATGTACTGTGTAATTTTGATTGGGGTACCCCAATTGAGTACGATGGATTTTTTGGAGGGGTAACGTCATTCCCAATTTTAACTTTTCAGGAAAACCAATTGATCTTAGCAGAAGCCTACATGAAGCAGGCCGCTCCTGATCCTACAAATGCATTAGCTGCACTTAATTCGCTTCGTGCATACTATAATACAGGGGCTCAATATGGTACGAGCACTGGTTATATCAGCGACCCTGATTTGGGTGGAGGGTTCTATTTGCCTTATGTTTTGGCAGATTTTGCACCCGCTGGAATGGACAATAATGGGACGGATACACAAAATCAAGCTTTGTTAAGAGAAATTTTAGAGGAAAGGTATTTTACCCTCATCGGGCAAATCGAAGGGTATACGGATATGAGGAGAACTGGTAACTTCCTGAATACACAACTCCCCCCCGGAAAAACGGACTTTCCAAGACGGTATTTGTATTCTCAAATTGAAACGAACACCAATCCAAATTGTGCAGCTTTGATTGCAACGGGTACAGTTGGTCTTTATGATCCCGTTGCTTCATTTTCAACTCCGTACTAGAGTTATTTAAAAATTGTTGTTTTATTGAAAAGGCTGTCATTTGACAGCCTTTTTAATTTTTGTCGAATGAGATAGTGAAGACTGATAAGTTATCATCTCAAGACCATAACTATCGCAGCTACTAAGGTCATGCTGATTATAAACCATCTATAGTTGCGGTCGTTCATTTTTTTAACTAAATGAATGCCGAGGTATGCGCCAAGAATAATGGCTGGAGTTAACGTTAGGGCAACAAGCCAGGAGTCGGGTTTAATAGTATGCCAAACCCATATATGAAAGGGTACCTTAAACCAATTCATTACCAAAAAAAACCAAGCGACTGTACCAATAAAATTATTTTTTGGAAGCTTCATACTTAAAAAATAGACAGCCATCACTGTACCTGCAAGGTTGCCGATCATAGAGGTGAAACCCCCAAGAAAACCTGCAATCACTCCAAAGTAAACGCTTTCTGGAATTTTTTCACGGCCACCGAACTCCATCCAGATCATAACGCTTAGGCTTGAAAAAATCGTAATCGCCATAATGACCTTGAAGACTTCGTCATCAATAAAATTTCCGGCAAGACTACCAGCCACAACACCAGCAGCTGCCCATGGGAATAAGATTTTCAAATGGCTGAATGAAGCATGACGGTGGTAGTACCACACTCCGAAAACATCCGCTACGAGTAACATTGGCAGAATAAGACCGCTGGATTGCTTTCCGCCAAAGGCAATGGCAAGCAGGGGGACTGACAGCATACCTGCTCCGTGCACTCCAGTTTTTGCCATCCCCAAGAGGAGCGCAACAGTTATTGCAATAACTATAGTGAGAGCGTCAAGATCTGGGGATAGGGAAACCAATATGCAGCATTCAGTTGCTCCTACTTTGAAGCGCTTAAGAAATAATGAAGTGACCAAGCTAGCAAAAAAATGAATCGGAAATTTTGATTAGTCAAAACAATTTGTATTACATTTGTAATACAAATTACTTAATACTCATGTTGACTATCAGGCTTTCTGAGGATACAGATAAACAACTTGCCCGTTACTGTGAGGATGAAGGGATTACCAAATCTGCAGTGGTGAAAGAAGCGATAGCCTTGTATTTATCACAAAAGAGAAGATCGAAGAGTGCTTATGACGCAGGTGTAGATTTATTTGGGCTGGAGGGAAGTAGCTCGTCTGACCTATCGGTATCGTACAAGCAAAAATTGAAAAATGAACTCCGTGCGAAAAACGCTCATTGATGCCGGTCCGTTAATAGCGCTGTTTGATAAAAACGATCAATACCATAAGCGAGCGATTTCTTTTCTGAAGAATTTTGAAGGATCATTGTTTACCACTTGGCCCGTAATCACGGAGGTGTCCCACATGCTGGGGTTCAGCACGAAAACGCAGATCAATTTTTTAAAATGGATCAATCGTGGAGGCTTGGAGATTTTAGAGTTGCAGCATTATCATCTCGTCAGAATAATCGAATTAACTGAAAAATTTATAGATGTGCCGATGGATCTGGCAGACGCTACATTGATTGTTGCCTCAGAAGTAAGAAACATTTCTGAAGTAGCCAGCGTGGATTCTGATTTGTATAATTACAGAAACATCCGTGATAAGTATCTGGTGAATATTTTCATTTGAATTTCCAAAAGATCACTCTATGCAACGAAGAACATTCCTCCGCAACACCTCCATTACCGCTTTGATGCTCCCCTGGGCATTGGATGCGTGTACTACTAAAAAGGCAACTCCACTTTCTAATACTCCAGGAATCAATTTGGATGAAATGACCATCGCAGACTTGCAGGGTAAATTGCAGTCGGGGGAATTGACAGCTAAGGCGCTGACAGAATATTATTTAAAGAAAATTGAACGGTTTGATAAAAATGGCCCGAAAATTAATTCGGTGATCGAACTTAATCCGGATGCCCTTTCGATAGCCGAGCAATTGGATAAGGAACGAAATGAAAATAAAGTGCGCGGTCCTCTCCACGGAATTCCTGTACTTATCAAAGACAATATTGATACAGCTGATCAAATGCTAACCACCGCTGGTTCAATAGCGATGGAAGGTAATCGCGCTTCAAAAGATGCATTTATCATTTCAAAATTGCGCGAAGCCGGTGCGGTGTTACTAGGGAAAACAAATTTGAGTGAGTGGGCAAACTTTCGATCCAATCGTTCCTCAAGCGGGTGGAGCAGCCGTGGAGGCCAGACTAAAAATCCGTACGTGTTGGAACGAAACCCATGTGGGTCAAGCGCAGGTTCCGGGGCAGCTGTGGCTGCGAATTTCTGCGCGGTAGCGATTGGCACCGAAACGAACGGTTCAATTATCTGCCCGTCATCTATAAATGGTGTTGTTGGCATTAAGCCAACTGTAGGTCTATGGAGTCGATCAGGCATTATTCCAATATCTGTAACACAAGATACCGCAGGACCGATGGCAAGAACGGTCACTGACGCTGCTATTCTGTTGGGCGCATTGACGGGGATGGATGAGAATGACTTAATAACAAAATTGAGCGAAGGCAAGACAGAAAAGGATTATTCAAAATATCTTGAAGTTAGTGGCCTTCAAGGCAAGCGGATTGGGATTGAAAAATCGTATTTGAAAGTGCATGAGGGCGTGGACGCCCTTTTGCAAAAAGCCATTGAACAGATGAAAAGCAAAGGCGCAGAGATAGTGGAGGTTGATTTTCTGAAAGAGATAAAAGGTATTGGCGAGGATGAATTCAAAGTTTTAGAATATGAATTTAAAGAGGGTTTGAATGCTTATTTAAAGAACGCGAATGGCAAAGTGAAATCATTAAAGGAGTTGATTGAATTCAACAAACAAAATGGACCAAAAGCGATGCCATATTTCAAACAAGACATTTTGGAAAGTTCAGAAGAAAAAGGAGATCTCAACTCCAAAGAATACAAGGACGCACTCAATCATATTCTAACGGTTACGCGAAACGGGATTGATGACTTGATGGCCAAAGGAAAATTAGACGCGATCAGCGGCCCATCATTTGGGCCTTCGTGGTGCACCGATTGGATCAATGGCGATTACGGCACCGGCTATGGATTTTCTGGTCCAGCTGCCATAGCCGGCTATCCACATATTACAGTGCCAATGGGTTTTGTTTTTGATTTACCGATTGGATTATCCTTTTTTGGAAGAGCCTTTTCAGATGGAACGTTGATCCAGATTGCTTATGCTTATGAGCAGGTTTCAAAAAATAGAAGGCCTCCAACCTTTAAATCAATGGCGGTCTAATTGCACCTAACTAAGAACCATTAACTCTCGGTTATATTTGCTACGATATTGAATAGGTGAAAGTCCTGTAATTTTTTTGAACGTAATCCGAAAGGCTTTCGTGTCGGTGTAGCCAACTTTATACATCACTTCGTTCACATTTTCGCGCGAAGACTCAAGCGTTTTTTTGGCCGCCTCAATTTTTACTCGCTGCATGTATTCGATCACCGAGTTGGAAGTCGCTTTCTTAAACCTTCGTTCTAAATTTCTCCTGCCGATGGCGAGCAAGGAGGCCAATTGGTCTACCGTGATTTTTTCTTGAAAATTTTTCTCAATGAATTCTTGCGCTTTTTTGATAGAATCATCTTCGTGATCCTTCTGTCCTTGAAAGATGGTGAAAGGTGATTGTGTGCCACGATCAATCTCTATGGCATAATATTTTGAAAATAAAATTGCCATTTGACGGTCGGTATATTTTTCGAGGAGATACAAAAGTAAATTCCAGAAGGAGTTGGCTCCTCCGCTTGAATAAAGCCCATCCTGATCGGTAATGATTTTATCTGACACTAGTTCGACATCGGGAAACATTTTCCTAAATTCCTCACAAGCGCCCCAATGGGTCGAACATTTCTTGCCTTTCATCATGCCCGTAGCGGCCAACAAGAACGCCCCGACACAAAGGCTGGCAACTTCGGTGCCGTTATTGTGATGCTTGACGATCCAGGGCAAGAAGGCTTGGTTATCAGCGATCACCTTTTCCTTTTCTCCATTTACGACCGGAATGATAA
>DAHVFH010000110.1 GCA_027317105.1 Cytophagales bacterium | reverse complement strand
TTGCTGGACATATACGTGCCGCCAATTCCGGGGAATCCATTATTGGATCTTCCATTATTACCGAAAAACCAAATGTTGGTGTAATCTCCGATCCATTCGGCTATTATGCCATTACCCTTCCAAAGGGAGCGCACGAATTGACCATTAAAAGCATTGGCATGAAGAGTACCAAGCGTAAAATAATTATATATGGAGATGGTCAATTGGATATTGAATTAGTTGAATCGGTAACCTCGCTCAAAGAAGTTACGGTAGAATCAGAGAGAGATAAAAATGTATCGGGTATGCAAATGGGAGTGAATCGTTTGGACATCCAAACCATGAAAAAAGTGCCGGTGGTTCTTGGAGAAGTGGATATCTTTAAAGTTCTTCTTACCCTGCCAGGCGTACAAAGTGTGGGCGAAGCAACTACCGGACTTAATGTGCGCGGTGGAGCGGCAAACCAAAATCTGATTCTTTTCAATGATGGAACCATTTATAACCCCACCCATCTTTTCGGATTTTTCTCTGCTTTTAATCCTGATGTAATCAAAAGCGTAGAACTTTATAAAAGTGGGATTCCTGCCGAATACGGTGGCCGCCTCTCCTCTGTGCTCGATGTGACGAGTCGGGAAGGCAACAAGAAAAAATTTACAGGGTCTGGAGGGTTAGGCCCTCTCACAGGCAGACTTACGTTAGAAGGACCTATTGGAGGCGAAAAGACATCCTTTTTAGTCGGTGTCCGTTCGACTTATTCAGACTGGTTGCTTCAACAAATTCCGAACAAAGCTATCAGTAATAGTCAGGCTGGATTTTATGATGTGAATGCCAGTATAAACCACGAATTTAATTCCAAAAACTCAGCGTATGCTACGGGGTATTTAAGTCAAGATCATTTTAAATTGAATGGTGATACCCTTTACAATTATCGAAACAAGAATTTAACCGGAAAATGGAAGCATATTTTTAGTAATAAATTATACGGAGTACTTACAGGAGCATATAGTGGTTATGATTACGCAGTTTCAAGTAATGTGATTCCTGTGAATGCCTTTACCATGAAGTATTCGATCAACCAACTTCAAGTAAAATCCGATTTCAGTTATTTTCCCACCACACAACACGCCATAAATTTTGGTGCTAGCGCGATTCGTTATAGGCTTTCTCCGGGTTCCTTACAGCCTTGGGGAACCGAGTCGTTAAGCATACCAATCAATTTGCAAAGTGAACAAGCTCAGGAAAGTGCTATTTACGCCAGTGATCATTTTGAAATCTCGCCCAAACTTTCTTTGTATGCCGGCTTGCGGTACTCGTTCTACAATTATCTTGGCCCGCGCCACGTGTATCAATATTCTACAGGACAGCCAAAAAGTGTGAACACCATCACCGACACGATAAACTACAAAGTAGGAAAATCAATTAGCAATTATTCTGGGCCAGAATATCGGATCTCTTTAAACTATGCGCTCCCGGAAAATTCTTCTGTTAAATTTAGTTATAACAGAACCAGGCAGTACTTGCAAATGCTAACCAATACCGCTGCCATTTCACCCACTGACGTATGGAAATTGAGCGATCCAAATATAAAACCCCAAATTGGGGATCAGGTAGCATTAGGGTACTATAAAAATTTCCGGAATAACACGATAGAGTTTTCAGTGGAAGGGTATTATAAAGTGACGCAAAATTCATTGGATTATAAAAGTGGCGCTGTCCTTATCCTCAACTCCCATATTGAAACGGATATACTCAATGCGCATGGCAAAGCCTATGGCATCGAATTTTTGTTAAAGAAAATGAGTGGCAAAGTAAACGGTTGGATAAGTTATACCTACTCCCGATCCTTTCTTCAGACAAGAAGTCCCTATGCCTCAGAGACGGTTAATAATGGTCAATACTATCGCAGTAATTACGACAAACCAAATGCGGTAAACTTTATAGGGAACTACAAGTTCAGTCATCGCTTTAGTACGTCATTGAACCTAACCTACAGTACAGGAAGACCCATTACCTTGCCCATCGTAAAGTACACCTTGGATGGTTCTGAACGGGTATACTATTCAGAAAGAAACCAATACCGCATCCCTGATTATTTTCGGGTTGACTTTGCGTTGAATATTGAAGGCAATCATAAAATAAGAAAATTAGCACATAGTTCCTGGACGGTGGGTATTTATAATGTTACCGGAAGAAGAAATGCCTATTCCGTTTTCTTTGAATCGCAAAATGGTGTGATCAAGGGATACAAGCTTTCCATTTTTGGAAACCCGATACCTACAGTAACCTATAATTTTAAATTTTAGTATGAGCTTAAGATGGGTTATCGTGATTTGTTTTTTGCTGATTGGAATTAGTTTCAATGGCTGTTACGATCCCTATGCGCCACCTTCCGTGAGCGGCTCAAGTAATTATCTGGTGGTAAGTGGTTTCCTTAATGCAGGAGATGGTTCTTGCACCATAACGTTGTCGCGAAGCCAATTACTCTCGGCTACGGTTAGCCCTGCAGCCGTGTCGGATGCCTCCGTATTTATAGAAGATCAAAATGGGAATTCATCTGTGCTTTCGATGCAAGGAAATGGGATTTATGCCAATCAAAACCTTACCTTAAATAATCAACTAACCTATCGATTGTATATCCTTTCCAGTGATGGAGATACTTATTATTCAGATTACGTGCCAATCAACCAGGCCCCTGCAATTGATACCGTTGGTTTTAATTTAAATCAATCTGGCGCATCACAACCGGAAGTGAATGTCTACGTCAGTTCCCACGGAGACCTTACTCAATCTCACTACTACCTCTGGAATTATGCAGAAACATGGCAATACTCGGCTCCTTTTGCAAACGATTTAAAATATGAAAATGGTCAGGTAGTCACTAACTTTGATAGTACCTACTATTGCTGGTCAACTTCAAATTCAACTTCGATACTCATCGCTTCTTCTACCCAAGCAAGTCAGAATGTGATTAGCCATTTTTCTTTAACCTCGATTCCACTTAATTCGCTCAAACTTTATCAGGGCTATAGCATCTTAGTTACGGAGTTGGCGCTTACTAAAGATGCCTTTGAATTTTGGCAGCAATTGGAGGCGACAACCGAAAACCTAGGAACAATATTTGGCCCACTTCCATCCCAATTTACAGGGAACATTCATTCAACTACAAATCCTTCAGAACCCGTATTTGGATATTTTATGGCTTCATCAGTTTCTCAAAAAAGAATATTTATAAAACCTGGTGATGTCCCATTTCCTTCAGGAGGTTTTGCGAGTGATGAAAATTGTCAATTAAGCATGTTACCTGCTAATCAGGTGAGCACTTTAGGGAAAACAGAAGTCTTAGTATCCTCTTATGGAGTAGGGCCCACAGGCTATTATACTACTTCGTATACGTGTGTGGATTGTCGTTTAAAAGGAGGGACAAATATTAAACCTAGTTTCTGGTATTAACATGGAACGAAACTACTCAATGGATAAAGCAATTCGAAAAGCTTGGCTTATATTCTTTGTGACATTAGTTTTACAGCCTGCTTTTGGGCAACCAGACTCTATTGGCCGCCTTGCGAAAAAATTTGACGACTATTGGGAACAACACCTCCCCGAAAAAATTTTCATTCACACAGACCAAACTTTTTATCTGACCGGAGAAACGGTATGGCTCAATGTCTTTTTGGTGGATGGGTTTCTTCATCGACCCAGTGACCTCAGCAAGGTAGCCTACATCGAATTGATCGACAAAGACAACTCCTCAGTTCTCAAAACCAAAGTGTCGCTCGCTAATGGGAATGGAAGCGCTACGCTATTCCTTCCCTCATCGATCATTTCCGGAAAATATGATATGGTCGGCTATACACAATGGATGCGGAATTTTTCCGAACACGTCTATTTTCATCAAATCCTTACGATCGTAAATCCTTTTGTACCTCTTGACCAAAAAACCGAGGATGAAAAATCCTCCTACGATGTGCAATTCTTTCCTGAAGGAGGAAATTTAGTTAATGGGTTGCGAAGCACTGTAGCCTTTCGCGTTGTGAATCGAAAGGGAATAGGGATAAATTTCGATGGAGAAGTTTTGAATACTAAAAACGAGACCGTAGCTCGACTCAGTCCACTGAAATTTGGTTTGGGACGGTTTCAATTCACTCCTGAAGCAGGCAAGCAATACCGCATGGTTTTTGTTGATTCCTTAGGGCAAAAAGTCGTTACCTCAATTCCTGCAGCCTCCGAAAATGGATACGTCCTTCATCTTAGCGATTTGAACGATTCCATTAAAGTTGATGTAGAATCGAAGTTTATAGAATCTTCTAAAAACCTGTGGTTCTCACTTTTTGTTCAATCTAGACAAATCAGGGTATACTCGCGCTCACAAGTCCCTTCCAATGGCAAAACGTCTTTTTGGATCGACAAAAAAATGCTAAGGGAAGGCATAAACCACATCACCTTATTTGATGCCACGAACAGACCGGTTTGTGAACGGCTATTTTTCAAGGCACCAATTCACAGGTTACAACTTGACTTAAAGTCGGATCGGAGAATTTATTCTACGAGAGGAAAATTAGAAGTGGAGATTACCAGCCGGAACGCTGATGGTCATCCAAGCAATCCATTAATGTCTATCTCTGTTTATCGTTTAGATTCCATGGAGCAAAACGAACCGATGGACATTTCCAATTACCTTTGGCTTATTTCTGAATTAAAGGGCACCATTGAATCTCCGGGGTATTACCTCCACGGAAATCCTGATAAGCAAGCGGTCGACAACCTAATGCTTACCCATGGATGGAGTCGGTTTAATTGGGAAGATATTCAGCATCAACGAAACAAACCAATCCGCTTCGCACCCGAGTATGGCGGACACCTCGTCACCGGCTTAGTTTTTAATCAAAACGGAAAGCATGCCGCTGGTGTTAACACTTATTTTTCGATAGTCGGAAGAGATGCGCAGCTCTATGTATCGCGAAGTGATGCCGATGGCAAAGTCAGGTATGAAGTTGGGAATCTGTTGGGCAAGAAACGTGTCGTTCTGCAAGCTGATTCCAAAATGGACAGCACTTTGAGGATTGAACTTGATCCTGCCTTTGCTGGATTGCGAGAAAAAATAATAATGCCCGATTTCCATTTCTCAGAAAAAAACAAAAATGGTCTGGTTGAACGAAACCTGTCCATGCAGGTTCAACGTAGCTTTGAAAATAAAATTCGCTACGAGCCTGTCCTGGCAGATAGCTTACCCTTTTATGGGCTGCCCAATGAAGCTTACCGCCTTGACGACTATACTCGGTTTCCCACCACGGAAGAAGTGTTTCGGGAGTACATCAAGGGCATCATGGTAAGAAAAAGAGGCGATCGATTTCATTTTATGACGCTCGATCGGGCCAACAATACACTCTTTAGAGACAATCCCTTGGTCATGATTGATGGGGCGCCCATTTTTAATCTTAACAAGCTCATGGCTTATGATCCTCATAAAATCCAAAAAATTGATGTCATGACTAAACAATATTACCTTGGTCACCTCACTTTTGATGGATTGGTAAATTGCACGACTTATCATGGTGACCTTTTGGATTATACACCCGATTTTGCATCCGTCCTTCAAGTGGAGGGCATGCAACCTGAGAGGGAATTCTTTAGCCCACTCTATGAAACCAAAGCGGAGCAGGATAGTAGGATTCCAGACAGGCGAGACTTGCTTTTCTGGTCTTCTTCAGTAAAGAGTGACAACAATGGGAAAAGTCATTTGACATTCTATTCTTCCGATTTGTCGGGGACGTACCGAATTGTTTTGCAAGCACTATCCGAAGAAGGAGAATTTGGATCAACCATGTCAACTATACAGGTAACGAAATAACCCGTTATTTTCGATTGGTAATTTATTGTGGAATTGAGTTAAATTGAAAAATGAAACTAATGGAATGAGGAATAGACTAATAGTATGCTTGGGCATTGCCTTTTTGGTAGGCTGCAAGAGTGATGTAGAAAAAGGAGAGCAATTAGCAAAAATATACTGTGCTGGCTGTCATCAATTCACCTCACCCGAATTGCTGGACAAAAGTACTTGGGAAAAATCGATCCTTCCTGAAATGGCATTTCGGATGGGGCTGTCTAGCTCAGCAACTGCTAAAAAAACATTTGATGATCTGACATCCGCCTTAATTACGATTCCAAGTCAGCCCCTTTTGAGTAAAACTGATTTTGAATTGATTACTAACTATTTTTTATCGGCTGCACCCGACTCACTGAAAAGACCGGACAAGATTCTCCCCTCACCATTAATTCAATTTGAGGTCAATCAAATTGAATTAACCAAAAGATTGCCGCTCATCTCCATGCTAAATGCTGATTCGAGCGGAACGATTTATGTGGGCGGTCGCGATCGATCCTTACTTTTACTGAATTCTGATTTTTCAATTAAAGAAAAGTATCTACTTGATAGTCCACCATCCGCTTCGCATTCTCTTGGAACTAATTTATTGTGCCTGGAGATGGGAATGATGGATCCAAACGATAATACTAATGGGAAATTGGTTGACCTTACCTTGGAGACGCGAAACACAAAAACGATTATTGATTCCTTAAAACGACCCGTTTACTTTGAAAAGGCGGATCTGAACGGAGATCATTTGGACGACTATTTAATCTGTGAGTTTGGGAATTATACTGGCAAACTGGAGCTTTTCGAAAACCTTGGCAATGGAAAATTCAATGCCCACACCATTGAACCTTCTCCGGGAGCGAGGAAAATAATTTTACGGGATTGTAATGGCGATGGAAAAAAAGACATCATCGCTCTGATGACGCAAGGAGATGAACGCATCAACTTGTACGTAAACAAAGGGAATTTTGATTTCAGTCCTGTAACTTTATTGCGATTTCCTGCGGTGTATGGTTCCAGCTATTTTGAAATTGCCGACTTCAACAAAGATGGTTTTTTTGACATACTGTATACCAATGGCGACAACTCCGATTTTTCAATGATCTTAAAACCCTATCATGGGGTACGAATCTTTCTAAATGACGGACATCAGCAATTTAAAGAATCTTGGTTTTATCCGATGTATGGAGCCTCTTGGGCAGTGGCCCGCGACTTTGATCAGGATGGTGACTTGGACATCGCAGCCATTTCTTTCTTTCCGGATTTCAATAAGAATCCGGAGCAAAGCTTTATCTATTTTGAGAACCGTGATGGCAAGTATCTCCCTTTTGTCACCCCAGAAAGTACATCAGGCCGATGGCTTGTGATGGATGCTGCTGACATCGACAAAGATGGAGATCTGGACATTTTATTAGGCGCCCTTGACTTTAAGCCAGAGGGTTATGAAGGATCATCCAAATGGATAGCGCACCCCACATCCTTGCTCGTACTCAAAAATAAATTACGTTGAACGCTGTCATGCTTAACGTGGGGCTCGTTATTTTGATTCTGTCTAAACTCCAATTACTTTCAGCATCCCGCAGTAAGGAGTACCGCCAACGGGATTCCGGCATTCGGAGGCCTCACAGCCGGAATGACTCCATTTGATGGAAGCTACTTCACTCAACGAACTTAATCGCCCTATCTTTCCCTGAATAATCATACACTTTCAACCCTTTGGGTGATTTTCCCAATAAAGTCTTGCGTGAGGATTGTGACAAATAACCTGACCCGTAGTAAAACTCTATCTTCTGCTTTCGGTTATTGCCCAGATCAAGCTCACCGAAAAAATCGAGTGGCGCTGGTGTAAAGTATTTTTCAACTGAATTGCCTTTCGTGATGAAACATTTTAAACTGTCACGGTTTTGTGTGGCGAATAAAGCTTGCTTGCCACCTACAATAATGGAGGCTAATCCCTTCGCATCTCCGGGCACATAAAAATCGCTTTCAGAGGCTTTTAAAACCTGAAATTCACCTTTGCCATTTCCTAAAAGTACTAAGCCCGTGAAGGCATCATACCGGCCAACAAAAACTTCGTTGGAGAAATTATTTCCCACCATCGCTACATCTAAATTTCCATCGGCATTAAAATCGCTAACCACCATGCCATTGACAGGAGCAACCTGAACAAGCGCGGGCAAAGACTTTAGTTTAAACTTTCCATGGCCAAGGTTCTCCAAGAAAGCCGTTTTTAAATTATTCGCTTGCATTACCAACGCACCTTTCTTTTCCTCGGGTGTGAGCAATTCATCTATGCTCGCTTTTCCGTAATCCCTAAACTTCTGAAATTTTCTTCTGAATAGCGGGCTTTGTGTGTTGAGTTCATCCCAGAAATGAACAGGAAACAATTTCTTTTCTGGATCTTTCATCGAGGTTTTCATATAACAGGCAAGGATTGGATCGATACTCCCATTGCCGTCAAAGTCTTTGGCAAAAACTGTAAGCGGACATTCATCGTTGACCTGATAGCTGTTGTTCAGTCCAAGGTTTCCTACGATATAATCCGTATCTCCATCGGCATCAAAGTCTCCACCAACAATACTATTCCACCAGCCTTTCTCATTTTCAATTCCAGTTTTTTCAAGCTTCTCAAAATCCTTTCCTGAGTTTTTATAGCAGGTGATTGCCATGAATTCGCCTACCACCATCAGATCAACTTTTCCATCGTTGTCAACATCAGTCCAAAGTGCATCGGTCACCATTCCTATATTAGCGAGCCCCTTTGCCACAGATTCTGTCACGTCTGTAAATACGCCATGGTCATTTTTCAAAATCATGCTTTTCCCTGGCAACGGATAGCCCGTAGTTGAAACTCTGCCACCGATAAAAAGATCAAGGTCGCCATCGCCATCAAAATCTGCCGCACGCGCACAAGAACCAATCGTTTCTATTTTCGGCAACGATGCTTTACTTAATGCATAGCTTCCTTTTCCATCATTCAAATACATCCGTATCAAATAGCATTCTGGTGCAGGATTGAAAATGGCGCCCCCGCTCACTTCCAATAAATCAAGATCGCCATCGCCATCGGAATCAAATAATAGCAAGCCTGTATCCTCTTGCGGTTTTACAAAAGATCCAATGGGGGTAGGGGAGTTAAAAGTGCCATCGTTCTTTTGTTTAACGAGTAGGGTTGGATGAGCAGCCGATGCGCCTATAACGACATCTTCAAACCCGTCCTTATCGACATCGCCTACGGCAATACCCGGGCCATTTTGAGAAAGTTTATGGGGAATCGTTCGTTGATGGTTAAAATCAATCAAGTCGGCCTCGGTATGTTTAAAGGGAATTGAATTTTTGTTTTTCAATTCTGTAAAGAGTGGCTTACTAATGCGCGGTACTTGCCATTGAATTGACTTTGGTTCAGCCTTTTCATAATCAACCGCTAACAACTGATTTAAAGTTGGCACTTTGATCACTTGTGTTTTTCCGTCAGGCCATTCTACTAAAAGGGAATCAATTTTTTTAGTAGCTCCTAAACCAAAGTGAAGATTATTTTCTACGGAAGAAAGAAAACCGCGATAAACCGTATTCTCTATGTATTGCAGGTTTCCGTTAGCTGATAACGTTACCTGTGCTCCGATGCCATTCCGGTTGTTCGGGCTTCCCTTAAATTTAATATTCAAATAGGAAAATTTTTCCACTTTACCTTCTTCATTATTGAGCCGATTCTCAAACAAAAAAACTGGATCGTTGATATTACTTACTACATAATCCAAATCACCATCGTTATCAAAATCCGCGAAGGCGGCTGCATTGGAGAAGGAAGCCACATTTAAACCCCATTCTTCGCTTACATCTGAGAACGTCAAGTCTTTATTATTTTTAAATCCAAAATGCGGGATCTTCACAATAGGTATTGAGTCCAGCAACATTCGTGTGGTGGCAATTCTCCCTACCTCATTTCGATAATTCGCAAAATCCTTGTCGGTTACATCTTTTGGAAATCCATTCGTGATCAAGAGGTCTTTCCATCCATCGTTGTCAAAGTCGGCCAGCAGTGGAGACCAACTCCATTCGGTCTGATAAATACCCGCCATCTGACCAATGTCGCTGAAATGAATCCCTTTATCCAATCCGTTGTTTGCCTGAAGCATATTGCGGACATATTGATATTGATAATGAAACCGATCGTTGTTGATATAGGTTTGATAACTTTTGTTATTAATTGTGGTTTTCTTCCTGAAATTATTTTCCGGAAGCATATCCAACGTGATCACATCGGGTAAAACATCGTTGTTAAAATCGGCTGCATCATTGCCCATCGAAAATTGACTTTGATGAGGCAAAAATCTTTCCGTTTCGTTTACGAATGTGCCATCGCGGTGATTGAGGTACAAAATATCGTTGGAGAGATAATCATTCGAAACGTAGATGTCCGGCCAACCATCTTTATTAAAATCAGAGATCGCTAGCCCAAGGCCAAAGCCTTCTTCCTTAATTCCGGCCATCTGGGTTACGTCAGAAAAAGTGCCGTCACCGTTATTCCTATATAGTTTATCATTGTTAGGCGAAGACCCGTCCATAATTTTTTCGCGATAGGTGGTGGGTTTGTTGTTGATCTTTACATTGGTGAGAATATATAAATCCAAATCGCCATCGCGATCATAATCCAAAAAAGCACTCATCACGCTATAACCGCCATAGCCAACCTTATAGGCGGCTGCTTGATCTTCGAAGACAGGAATGCCTTCCGCATTCAAGCCCTTGTTGATGAAGAGCATGTTGCGTCTCGAAGCCGAATCTTTTCTAAGCGTAGCCGCAACATAGATGTCCATCCATCCATCATTGTTAATGTCCACCACAGCAACACCTGAATTCCATTTACCGGAGACATTGACGCTTGCTTTTTCGGTTACATCTTTAAATTTTAAGCCTCCCTGGTTTAGGTATAACTGGTTAGGCACCATGTTGCCGCAGAAAAATAAATCCTGAAGGCCGTCATTGTTAAAATCACCTACACCGACTCCTCCGCCATTATAGATATATTCATAAGTGAGGATATTGAAGCTATCCGTTTCAACGATTATATTTTCAAATGAAATTCCCGATTGATCAGCGGGAATTAGTTGGAAAAGGGTTTTAGGTTTGGAACTGCATGACCAGATTAACAGGGTAACGATAATTAAAACGAATGGAGCGATTTTTTTCATTGATTCAAAATAGACAGAGTGAAACACAAAACTAATAGATAATAGAATATTAAAAACCATTCTCCTCCAAGTACTATATTTTTGCTGATGCCACTTTCGAAGGGCATGAGGCAGCCTGCGGCCCGTGGGCACACCCATATTGGTGACCACTACCATTTCCTGTTCTTTCTTGCCCAAATTATTAGAGTATTATAATCAATTTGATTCTGGAAAGGCCATTTAGTCAATTTCAAAGTAGAAAAACGTCATTGTAAGGGTGGAACAACCGAACAATCTGCTGTTCAAGCTCCGAATTGGGGATTGCTTCACTTCGTTACCAATGACAATTACATTTTTGAGGGGCTCTTAGTATCTAAAAAATTGCTGGTCTATAAATAATACCAGCAAGAGAAAGGCAAATCTTTTCTGAAGTCAGTAAGTTGATCTGTTCAATAAAGCGAATAACGTAACTGCTGACCAGTATTAAGTACTGATATTAACATCACCTAAACATCAAGACTGGTGGGATTTTTCAAACGCGAATTGGTAGCCGCAGACGGCCTCCATCTTTCCGGAAAAATGTACGCTTGTGTGGGTGAACACGATTGCACAACAAATCAAGTTTCGGTAGCTGGTGCGTTTCCGAAACGGTTTAATAGCCATCTCGAAATTTTAAAACCTATCCATCCAGCCAACAGCCCAACTCCTGCGCCAACGAGAATATCTCCAGGGTAATGTACACCCAGATAGATCCGAGTATAGGTCATTAGGGCAGCCCACAAGAATATCAAAGAGGTTCTTTCGTGGTATTGCTTTAAGGTAAGCCAGATAAATAGCGCCATGCCAAAAGTATTGGCGGCATGGCTCGATGCGAACCCATACAAGCCACCCGCATAACCGTTCACTATATGAACCACGCCCTGCAAAGTTGGTTCATGAGAGGGTCGAGGGCGCGCAAAAAATGGTTTCATGAAGGAAGTTGTAATCTGATCAGCGAGCAGAATTGTCAGGGCCGCGCCTAAAAGAATATACCATCCATTTTTTTTGTAATCTTTAAAGATCAAAAAAAATAGAAACAAAAAGAGCGGCATCCAAAGTAAAGTCTCAGATGCGTAATACATGACCTGGTCAACTATCGGACTATGCATTCCATTTAAAAAAAGGAATATTTTTTTGTCAAGGTCGATTAATGTTTCCATCAAGATTTATATTGGTTGGGCTGGTCGGATGGTATCATCAATCCAGGCTTCGGCTACTTTTCTGTCAGTGAAGAATTGTATTTCGGCACCCCGTTTAACAACCACTTCCTTAACGCGATTTCTGTATTCCTCATTTCGTTGCGATGCATGATAAATGTTCGCAATTTTGCGAAGCCCTTGCCGAATGGCTTCTGGAAGAATCGTGTTGACCATCCATATTTGATCGTCAACCGGGATTGTTCCCTGTTTGGTTAAATCTGAAAGCCAAAAAGGAGTGTGGTAAAGTCTTACCATTTCGATTGACTTGCTAAAGATCAAGCGATATTCTTCACTGGTCACCTGTTTTTTCCAGATGATTCCAAGGCAATTGGTGCGTGCATTATAAAATACTTCTCCAAACTCACTTTTAAATACGATTTGGCCTTCCACTTCAACGGGTTTGAAGCGGACGAAAAAGGTGGTTCCGGCATTTAATTCACTCGTCACTTGAATAGTCCCACCCAATGATTCGATTTGAAGTTTCACCAAGTACAATCCCAATCCTTTGCCGTCTGTATGTGTGTGAAATCGTTTGTATAACCCAAACATGCTTCTTCCAAATTGATCGAGGTTCATGCCTAGTCCATTATCGGAAACTTCGAGTAGGACTGACTTGTCTTCGTTTATTTTTGTTTTTATTTTGAGTTTAAGTGCCCTTTGCGGAGACCGATATTTAATCGCATTGGAGGCTAGGTTATAGAAGATACTCGTAAGAATTGGGCGAACCGTGTACAAGGTAGCCGCTTCCCTGAAATCGGTTTCAATAATCATTTCTGGCTGAATAAATGTGGAAAGGCTCCTCATTACCATACTCCATTCTTCCTGAAAGTAAATTTTTTCACGGATGCGAGAAACGTTATTTCGCATGTCGATTATTTTGCCGAGATCGCGAATGACTTCATCTAATTCTTTGGCCGCCTGCGAAACTAGTTTTACCAGATCCAGTTGATTGCCAGTGAGCGGTTTCAAGTCTATCTCCATGAGGTTGGTAAGACCTAATAATCGGGCTAAAGGACCGCGTAAATTATGGGAGATGGAATAAGAAAATTGCTGCAATTCTTGGTTGGAAATCATCAGTTCCTCGTTGGCCAACTTAAGATCCTTGTTTCGCTCCACGAGTTCCGTGCGCAATCCAGACTGGATCATTAGAAGCTTCTCACTTTGCTTCTCAATTATTGCTTTGGCCTTAAGCAGTTGTTCTTGATTGGCAATAAGCTCCTCAGCTTGTGCAACGATTTCATTATTTCGCTCTCCGGCTTCTCGTTTTTGCACCTCTAAGTCTCGATTGGCTTTGTTCAAAAAGGAGATAAGAACTTCATTTGATTCTTGCACTTTGGTGCTTAGCCTTTTTTCAAACAACAGACTAAACAGCATAAACAGGTAGGTGGTGATGCTGTAAAAATTGACCGTGAAATAGTAAGGGCGGTTGCTGTGAACCAGATCAAAATAACCGACTCCCATCAAGTTAAAGAGCGGATCCACAAATAACAGCAAAAGGGCACTAATTGAAACGGTAGAAGCCATCAAAACCTTTTCTTTCATTTGCACGGTCAACAGCGGAATAACCATACTACCAATAAGGAGGAAACGCACATCGATGTAATGAAAAAGTTGTATAGTCTCTGGGAATAATTTTTTGTTTAATATGGAAAGTGCTACGATGGAAAGTGGCGTTAGGGAGCACGTAAGCCATCGGCTTGTTAGAGTCCTTCCAAACTTATTCAAAAGAATCGGAATAAGATAAAGAATGCCTGCTGTCATTACCAATACGGAATAAATGTTATAAGCAAGGTGCACTAGGGCAAGAATAAGCGTAACTAGGAAAAGGAGGATCGAAATAAGATTTGTTAGCGTAAGGTTTCGATTGAAAATCTCAGACTGCTCTTTAGAAGCCCCAGTTTGAAGAATATTGAGAAGAAAAGTTTTCAGGAAATTAAGGTTAGCTTTTTTATATTGAGACAAATATCTCAAAATTTACGAAAAACTTGTCTATGGAACGTTTTGATCTGGTTGTTATTGGGGCTGGCCCTTCCGGTTATGCGGCTGCGATGCGCGCAATCGACTTTAAGAAGCGCACGCTTTTAATCGAGCGAGCAAAAGTGGGCGGTGCTGGAGTTACGAATGGAGCTCTTTCATCTAAAACATGGTGGGAGCTCTCCCGCGAGGCCTCAGCCTTTAGGAAAAGCCTAAAAAGATACAACATTAAGGAGCCGGCTGTTAACTATAAGGAAATCCAGAATGAGGTGCGAAAAGCGGTGCAGGAACGAAAGTCCATGTTAGAAGAACACATGGATAAGCTTAAACGCTCAAATTATTCGCATTTACTTCAGTTCAAATCCGGAACAGCTCGGTTGAAAAATAAAAATGAAATAGAGATTGTGCAGGGTGCCCAGATAGAAACTGTTTGGGCTGAAAATATTATCCTCGCTACGGGAAGCCGACCGCGTTATCTGCCTGAACTTCCTATCGATGAAAAAATAGTTATGACCAGCGATGGAATTGAAAACATGGAAGACTTTCCTGAAAGCATGGTCATTGTAGGGGCAGGGGTAATCGGTTGCGAATTTGCTACCATATTTTCAGGGTTTGGCCGAACTAAAGTACACCTGATTGATAAAGGCGAACGTATTTTGCCTTTTGAAGATGCGGATGTGGTCAGTATCATAGAGCGTAACATGGAGAACAATGGCGTGCTTATACATAGGAATTCAAGGTTGATTGGTATGAAAACAATCAACAACCGCGTTGAGTATGAGCTCGAATATACGGATGGAAGCCGCGAAACTTTTAATGTTGAAAAGGCCTTGGTCTCTGTGGGGAGGATTGCTAACCTCGAAGATTTGTGGGATGACAAAGTAGGAATTGATATTTCCAAGCGCGGAATTGATAATAACGATACGCAAACCAACGTTCCGAATGTGTATGCCGTAGGCGATTTAACAGCCGATATTTCATTGGTCAATGTAGGTGAGTTGGAAGGGCGTTATGCAGTAGAGCGAATTTTCGGCAAGCCCTTACGTAAATTGGTTTATGAAAACATTAGCACCATTATGTTTTTGAACCCCGAAGTGGCAGGCGTAGGTCTTAATGAAACTCAAGCAGAGGAGCAGAAGATTGATTATAAGGTGGTGACCGTTGAATACAACACCATCCCCCGTGCTATAGCGAAAAGAAATACACAAGGGTTTATCAAGCTTTTAGTTACCAATGACGAGGCCATGAAAATTCTGGGCATGAAGGTAGTTGGAAATAATGCCAGTAGTGCTATTCAGGCGGTTGCGGTTTTGATTTCGATGGACAAAGGGATTGAAGAATTGGCCGAGTGTGTTCACCCTCATCCCAGTATTACCGAAGGAATTCAAGAATGTGTTCGGATGCTGTTAGGTAAATCCCTGTTCAAGCCATCGGCCTTGCGGGAATGCCTTTCTTGTCGGAAACGGATAGGTGGTGTTTATGAGGACATCGTTTTCTAATCGCCTACGTTTGAATGAATTTATGAAGACCATCTTTATTTCGATAGTTATCCTTTTGTGCAGTGCCTGTTCGTTTGATAAATATTTTATCGCGAACCATCAGCGGGCCATGAAACCTTATGAACAGATCAACTTTTCCGAACTGATGAAAAAATACATGGTCAAAGAAAAACCAACAGAAGGTAACATTGAAGGGATTTACTCCGTTTCAAGCCTTATCGTAAAAAAGAGTAAGGGATTATTTTCTTCAGTAGAAAAAGAAAAGACTGTTGACCAAAAAGAACACTATGCCCAAGTGGCAATCATTCACGACAATGCCAAGAACAATCGAGAATACATTGAAATACCCATCGACAAGAATTACTTGCCATCCTATCCAATCCGGGGTGAATTTACGACCTTGTCGGAGGGAAACGTATTGGTGTTAAAACATTTCGAACCAAAAGGTCAGGTGTTGATGTATGCGTTTACCTACGATCGTGAAAAAGATATCCTTGAGGGCATCCGAACGGAGACAAAAGGCGGAACTACCTACACGTATACGCTAACGTTTGCCAAACTTTATCCCAAGCTCCAGATCGCACAAAAATAGTTGGTTGGGAATACGAGGCCTCTTACTTCTTGGAATGGCGTTGCTTAAGGATGGTCACGACCTCCTCTAAGGTGTGGCCTTTGACGGTAAGTAATACCAAGTAGTGATACATTAGGTCAGCCGCTTCATTCAAAAACAGTAGCGAGTTATTGTCTTTGGCTTCAATTACCAATTCGACAGCCTCTTCACCTACTTTCTGTGCCACCTTATTAATTCCGGCATCTAAAAGTGAATTGGTGTACGAACCAGGTTCAGGATTTTTTTTCCGATCATGAATTATTTGTTCTAAGAAAAACAGTCCGGTCGGTTCATTCTTTTCTGTAAAACAAGTGGCATTACCTGTGTGGCAAACCGGGCCAGAAGGTTGCGCTTGAATTAGCAAAGTGTCGTTATCGCAATCTTGTTCAATGGAAACGAGATTTAAAGTGTTTCCAGAAGTCTCCCCTTTCGTCCACAAACGGTTTTTACTTCGGCTGAAGAATGTTAGTTTTTTTTCAGCGATGGTTTTTCGAAGGGCCTCCTCGTTCATGTAGCCCAGCATTAGTACGTTCCTGGTATTGGCGTCTTGCACAACGCAGGGAATTAACCCGTCCGATTTTTTAAAATCTAATTTTGAGATATCCATAATTCAAAGCCTTACCGGCACGTGATGATTTTTTAAAAATAATTTTAATTGAGGAATGCCAATTTCGCCAAAATGAAATACACTGGCGGCCAGTGCAGCATCGGCCTTGCCCAACGTAAATGCTTCAGCGAAGTGAAATGAATTGCCCGCGCCACCAGAAGCGATTATGGGAATGGTAAGAAGTTCATTTAATTTTTGAAGCGGATCAATGGCAAATCCATTTTTGGTGCCATCATTGTCCATGCTTGTGAACAAAATTTCCCCCGCTCCTCGCTCTTGCCCTTCTTTCGCCCATGAAAATAATTTCTTGTCGGAGGGAAGCTTGCCACCGTGTGTGCGTACAGCCCATTGATTTTCCTGCTTGCCGGCATCGATAGCTAGTACGATGAACTGCGAACCAAATGCCTGGGATAATGCATCAATAAGTTCGGGATTTTTAACAGCCGCAGAATTAATACTCACCTTATCTGCCCCGGATTCCAACAAGGGCGCAACGTCTTCTACGGAATTGATGCCTCCCCCTACGGTAAAAGGAATGTTGATCCGTGCGGCAATTTTCTTTACGAGGTCGGCAAACGTTTTCCTTTTTTCATTGGTGGCAGAAATATCAAGAAATACCAATTCATCTGCACCTTGATCTGCATACGCAGCAGCGAGCTCCACCGGATCACCGGCATCGCGGAGGTCAATAAAGTTGATCCCTTTTACTGTGCGTCCGTCTTTTATGTCAAGGCAGGGGATGATTCGTTTGGTTAGCATAGCAAGGTCCTTTTGTTAGAATCCGTCAAGCGGATGATTCGCCATTTTTTTTAATTCTGCCAAACTAATTCTGCCCTCATAGATGGCTTTTCCAATAATGGCTCCGTGAAGATCAAGTTCCTTGAGTCTTTCTAAATCTTGGAGCGAAGAAATGCCTCCGCTGGCATTAATTTTTAGATGAGGGAAGCGTTCTTTTAGTTTTTTGTAGAGATCGAAATTCGGGCCGCTTAACATACCGTCAGAACCAATATCGGTGCAGGTCAGGTACTCCAAACCGCGTTCAATAAATTGATCGGTAAGATCAAGTACCCGGTAGTTGGCTGACTCAAGCCATCCACTGATCATTACGTTTTCATTTTTTACATCCGCGCTCAATATAAAGTTCTCTGCGTTAAACTTCTCGAACCAGTGTGTCAATTTATCGGGTTCTTTAATGGCCAGGCTTCCTATGTTAATTTGATTGATGCCCAATTCCAAAAGATATTCAACTTCTTCATCCTCAGAAACCCCACCGCCAAAGTCAACGGTCAATGCAGTTTTGCCCTGAATGTCTTCGATGACTTTCCAGTTTACTACTTTTCCTTTTTTTGCTCCGTCCAGATCAACCAGATGAAGGTATTCGAGATCGGCATCCTGAAATTCCAGTGCTACGTCTATCGGATTTTCGCGATATATTTTCATATGCCCAAAATCACCTTGGGATAGCCGCACACATTTTCCGTCTATAATATCAATTGCTGGAATGATTTTTAGTCCTGGCATTTTAAGCTCGATTTAGGAAATTTAACAAAACTTGTTCTCCGATTTTTGCCGATTTTTCTGGATGAAACTGAACGGCATAGAAATTATTTTTTCTCATGGCTGCGCTAAAAGGTTCAGTGTAATCCGTAACGGCTGATGTAAATTCATTAACGGGTACATAATAACTGTGAACGAAATAGACAAACTGATCGTTCAGGCCGCCTTCTATCCAATCGCGCGTATCAATTAGCGAATTCCACCCAATATGGGGCACCTTGTGAGCAGTGTCTGCATTGAAGCGTTTAACGGTCTCATCAAAAATTGCCATACACGCTGTATTATTTTCGTCAGAATGTGCGCACATCAATTGCATTCCCAAACATATTCCTAATACAGGCTGTGTTAAACCAATGATTACTTGATCTAATTTCCGCTCCTTCAAATAACGCATCGTGCTGCTGGCTTCGCCCACGCCAGGAAAGATTACTTTATCGGCTTTCTGAATTTTCTCTACCTCATCGGTGATTTCAAAATCGACAGACAATCGTTCCAAGGCAAAGGCCACCGATCGAATGTTTCCGGCATTATATTTTATCACGACAATTTTCACTTTACCAATTTTGAATTAGTAATTTATAATTTTGAATTATTAAAGTGTTCCTTTTGTACTGGGTAATTCATTTCCGTCTTTTTTTACAGCCATTTTTATCGCCTTCGCAAAGGCTTTAAAAATAGCTTCAATTTTATGATGCTCGTTTGTCCCTTCCGCTTTGATGTTCAAATTACATTTAGCCGCATCGCTGAACGATTTAAAAAAATGATAGAACATCTCGGTAGGCATTTCACCAATTTTTTCTCTTCTAAATTCGGCTTCCCATACCAACCAAGCCCTCCCGCCAAAGTCAAGTGCTACCTGTGCCAGGCAATCGTCCATTGGCAGACAAAAACCGTAGCGTGCTATTCCTCTTTTGTCGCCAAGGGCTTTTGCAAAAGCTTCTCCCAGTGTTAACGCAGTATCTTCGATGGTGTGATGCTCGTCTATCTGAAGATCGCCTTTCGCAGTTATGTTCAAATCAAGTTGACCATGTCTGGCGATTTGCTCTAGCATGTGGTCAAAAAAAGCAAGCCCGGTTTGAATGTCGGCTTTGCCAGTTCCATCAAGATTAATCTCGATTGAAATGTTCGTTTCCTTGGTGGCCCGTGAGGTAGACGCAATACGTTTGGGGCGCACGGTCTCATAAACTTTCTCCCAAGATTCTGTTATAAGTGAGCAAGTTTCAAGTAGGCCTTTTTGTTCAACCTCTTCTCTTGAAATTCGGCTAGTGAACAAGATTCCCTTAGCGCCTAAATTTTTAGCTAATTGGATATCGGTGAGACGATCGCCAATCACAAAGGAATTTTTAAGATCGTATTCGCCCGTCTGGTATTGCGTAAGCATCCCTGTTCCCGGTTTCCTCGTGGGTTTGTTTTCCTCTGCCAAAGAGCGGTCGACACATATATTGTGGAACTTTATCCCTTCACCCTCAAATGTTTTTATGACCCTATTTTGAACGGGCCAAAATGTTTCTTCAGGAAAGGATTTAGTTCCGAGGCCATCTTGGTTAGTCACCATGACAAGTTCGTAATCCGATTCACGGACAATTTTCCCCAGCCAGGTGAATACACCGGGTATGAATTCCAACTTTTCGAGGCTGTCGATTTGAGGGTCTTCGGCAGACTCAACATTCAACGTTCCATCACGGTCTATAAAAAGAACTTTCTTCATAACTTTTTTAATTCATTCACTAAAAGTTGATTTTCTTCTGGCGTACCGATCGTGATACGCAAACAGTCATTGCATAAGATAACAGATGATCGATCACGAACCACAATTCCTTTTTTTAGCAGCTCGGAATAGACTTGCTTAGCGTTTTTAATACGTACTAAAAGGAAATTCGCATCGGAGGGATATACCTGCTCAACTAATTTTATTTTCGAGAGATTGGTTTCAAGTGATTTTCGCTCGGCTATAATTTGATTTACTCTTTTGATTTTTATGTCTTCGCGATTAAGCGTTTCTAGGGCCACATTTTGCGCCAATGAACTTATATTATAAGGCGGCTTGATTTTGTTAAGCACCGCGATGATGGTTGCGCTGGCAAAGCACATGCCCAGTCGAATACCGGCCAAGCCCCAGGCTTTTGATAGCGTTTGAAGGACAACAAGATTTGGATACCTGTCTAACTGTGACAAATAACTTTTTTGCTCCGTAAAATCGATATAAGCTTCATCTACGACTACTATTCCATCAAATTTTTCAAGGACTAGGTTGACACGGCTTGTGCTCAGCAAATTTCCCGAGGGATTATTGGGGCTACAGAGAAAAATGATTTTAGTTTGGGCGGTCACGGCAGCGAGCGTTCGTTCTACGTCAAGATCAAAGTTCTCTGTTAAGTTGATTGCCTTTATTAGGATGTTGTTAATGGAAGCACTTACCGCATACATTCCATAGGTAGGTTGAGGAATGAGCACTTCATCGACACCCGGTTCGCAAAAGACACGGAACAAAAGATCGATCGGTTCATCACTTCCATTACCTAAAAATATTTGTTGTTCGCCTATATTTTTGATTTCGGAAATTTTCTTTTTTAATTCTTTTTGATGTGGATCGGGATAGCGATTAAAATCAGTAGGGTATGGGTTTTCGTTAGCATCTAAAAATAGAGAAGCCTCGCCTTCAAATTCATCGCGCGCGGACGAATAAGGCTTTACTTGTAGGATGTTTTTTCTTACCAGTTTACTTATGTCCATAATCCAAATGACTAATTATTTCTTATGCGCACGGCTTCCGTGTGTCCGCGTAGCTGTTCGGCTTCAGCCATTAATTCTACCACCGGGCCGATATTTTTTATTCCCTCTTTTGAGATCTTTTGAACGGTAATGTATTTCAGAAAGCTTTCCAGTGATACGCCTCCATAACTTTTAGCGAAACCATTAGTTGGTAAAGTATGATTAGTTCCTGAAGCATAGTCACCCGCTGATTCAGGTGTGTACGGACCTAAAAAAATCGAACCTGCATTCTTTATTTCCCCAACCAAGTCATCGCAATCTGTCGTGTTGATGATAAGATGTTCGGGCGCATACTCGTTGATGAATTCGATCGCTTCTTCCTTTTCCAGAATTATCGCCCTGCTGTTGGCCAGTGCTTCTCTTGCTATTTCTTTTCTTGGTAATTTTTCGATTTGAATTTCTTGTTGGGCTAAAATAGACTGGGCGGTTTGTGCTTTTGAAGTTACCAAGATCACCTGGCTATCGGCTCCATGTTCAGCTTGTGAAAGCAGGTCAGCAGCGACAAAAGAGGGATTCGCGTTTTCATCAACAAAGACAAGGACTTCCGAAGGGCCTGCCGGCATGTCTATGGCAGTGCCTTCCAGATTTACAAGCTGCTTGGCTTTCGTTACGTATTGATTGCCGGGGCCAAAAATTTTATAAGCAGACGGGATGCTTTCCGTGCCGTAGGCCATCGCAGCAATCGCCTGGGCTCCTCCTACTTTAAAAATGATTTTAATGCCCACCAGGTTGGCAGCGAACAGGATGGCAGGGTTTATTTTTCCTTCTAGGTCAGGGGGTGTACACAAGACAACCTGGTCACATCCTGCAAGTTTTGCCGGAATGCCAAGCATTAATACCGTTGAAAATAAGGGAGCGGATCCACCGGGAATATATATCCCGACCTTTTGAATCGGCTCCGCCTTTCTCCAACAGACAACGCCAGGCATTGTTTCAATCTTCATGATTTCCCTTTTCTGCGCAGCATGAAAGGTTTCAATATTTTTAGCAGCCGCCTCAATTGCATTGGCCAGGTCTTTCGGTACGAGATTGGTGGCCTCCCGAATTTCACTTTCTGAAACGCGCAATTCACCCAATTTTATTTTATCGAATTGAAAGGTGAGTTCGCGCAACGCTTCATCGCCTGAAGTTTTCACCCTCGATAAGATATTTTTTACCGAACTCTCCAGAAACTCCAATTGCATTTCAGGGCGCCTACATAAGTTAGGCCAGGAACTTTTTACAGGGTTGGTAACAATTTTCATAGTCCTTCGATTAGCAGATTAATTGGCATGTCAAATATTGAATCATTGGTGTTTAGATTTATACAATCATCTTCTCTATGGGAATGACAAGGATCCCTTCAGCACCATACGATTTTAGTTGATTGATTTTTTTCCAGAAATCATTTTCATTGACTACCGAGTGCAAGGAAGACCAGCCCGGCCTGCCCAACGGCATAATGGTAGGGCTTTTCATGCCGGGGATCATCTGGGTTATTTTTTCGATGGCTTCGTTGGGGCAATTCATTAAAATATATTTATTGTTTTTAGCAGACTGCACGGACTGGATTCGGAACAATAAATCGTTAAGGACAGCTTTCTTTTCGCTGGCTAAATTCGGACTGGCGATCAACACAGCTTCAGAGGTCATAACTGTTTCAACTTCTTTTAGCCCATTGCTTAATAGTGTGCTGCCCGAACTTACAATGTCACAGATAGCATCCGCCAAACCAATTCCGGGTGCGATCTCCACGGATCCACTGATTTCGTGAATACCAGCCTCTATATTTTTTGTTTTCAAAAATTTTCTAACAATGTTAGGGTAGGAGGTAGCGATGTTTTTTCCTTGAAGCCACGTTGAGCCCGTATAAGTTTCAGCACGAGGAATAGCAATGGACAATCGACATTTGGCAAAATCCAATCTTCGGATGAGTTCATTCTTTTTTTCTTTTTCTATCAGGATGTTTTCACCCACAATGCCTGCATCGGCCACCTGGTCTTCAATATATTGCGGGATATCATCATCGCGCAGAAATAGAAGTTCAACCGGAAAATTATCGGCTTTCGCTTTTAACTGATCCTTTCCGTTGTTAAAGTGAAGTCCGCTTTCCTTTAAAAGTTTTAGTGAATCTTCTTGGAGTCTTCCTGATTTCTGAATCGCGATACGTAGCATTGTTTTTGTGTTCTTAAACGTTGGTTTCTGTTTTCTGCAATAAAAAAGGCTTACCTAATTTTGGCAAGCCTTTTTTGAATTTATCGTTATGGTAAAAATCAAAACATTAACCTGCCGACAATGCGGTGCGCATGGTGGTACAGATGATGGTTGTTTTGTCTGTTTTTCATGGTAATGAGGCTGCGAAGTAATTGAACATTTATCGCAAATCAAAATTTGCCATCAAAATTTCTTTATTAAAAAGTGAAATGATAGCTAAGGCCTAGAATATTCTGTCTTGGTAGCGGAGAAATGTTTAACCCAAGCGAACTTTTGTTAGCAATCTGGACATTATAAATATCAATTGCCTTATTCATTTGGTGGTGGGATAACGCAGTGAAAGTAATGCTTCCGGCAAGGCCACCAGCCACTAAAAGCAGATAAGTACTTGCTTCCGTGTTCAGGGATCGATAGTGACCCCGACCTCCAAAACCATGTCCGTTGGTAAACTAATAGACAAACACGGGTAAGTAGACCAGCCCCCTAATACCTGTAACTTTTTGAATTTCCGAAACCGCTCGTTGATTTCCGTGTTGTCAAGAGCTTCAAGAGGGATTTGAAGTGCATAAACTGAATTCATTTTTTTGCCTCCGTAAAAATATTTCCAGCCCTGCTTGTGGATGGGTTTGAGTTGAAACGTTTTGGTATCCTGAGCGGTTGCCTTCGGCAGGCAAAAGATAAATGCGATCGCCACGAAGGATGTTATTCTCATATCTTTGCAAACGAAATGCAAGTTATGAAGATTATTATACCGCTTTTTATTATTTCAATTGTTCTTTCTGCCTGCACGGGCAAGGAAGCGCGCATTCAGAAATTCCTTTTGGAAGGAAATATTGCTTCCAAAGAAAGAAATTGGCAACAGGCTACCTACTACTATGGTGAGGCTATACGGCTTGAGCCGTGCTTTGCGGAGGCATGGAATAATCTGGGGACCGTTTTTTACAGTCAAAAGAACTATGAAAAGGCGATGCAGAATTATGAGAAGGCAGTGTCGTGCAGGCCAGAATTTATCAATGCCTTGCTTAATCGTGCAAACACGGCTTATGAGTTAAAGGAATATTTTAAGGCAGAGAGTGATTTAAAAAAAGTTATTGGTTTGAAACCGGATACTTCAATAACCTATTTTACCCTAGGGTTAACCTACACCCGTCTCAGGGAATTTAGAAAATCGCTTGACGCCTTTGAAGCAGCAGCCCGGTTGGCAGGTGCGGATAAGAAGCAACAGCAAGAATTGGCCGTCAATCATGCCATCGTTCAATATTACCTTAAACGATATGATACGGCAAAGGCTGAACTGCAGGCTGTAGCCAAACTCAATGATCTTGAACCTAACATTTACAACACCTTGTCGCTGATCGAAACTGAACAAGGTCATTATAAAGAAGCGATGAATTATATCAATGAGGCCATTCGACTCGCGCCTCATCAATCCTATTATGTGAATAATAGAGGTTATATTTTTCTTTTGCAGAATGACTTAGTGCGCGCTGAAGCAGACATCAATGAGAGCATCGCCAATGATCCTGATAACGCTTGGGCTTATCGCAACAAAGGGATCTATTATTTAAAGAAAAAAGATTTTCCACAAGCGGAGCGGATGTTAGCGCAATCGTTGAAGATGGATTCTTTTGTGGATCGGATTCATTATTACCTTGGTTTGGCCTACAAGTATAACGGAAAAGTGGAATTGGCTTGTGCGGCCTTTAAAAAATCCAAAGTGTTGGAAGAGAATATGGTAACAGCCGATTTGATCAAGTCATGCCGATAGGTGACCTTGTTGCTTTTGCCGATGATCTGGCGAAAAAATTATTGAAGCCACTGCCTGGAAATGTAGCCCATGAGCCATTGCGGGCTACACCGATCGGGTCGCTTATTCCCAAATTTGAACACAAAGCTCCTCCAAAGCCCGGCAGTGTATTGATCTTGCTTTATGAGCAAAATGGAAAAATAAAATTCCCATTGACAAAGCGACCCGATTATTTGGGTGCTCATGGTGGGCAGATTAGTTTGCCAGGTGGCAAAGCCGAATGGGGAGAAGACTATGTACAGACTGCCTTGCGCGAGGGGCAAGAAGAAATAGGGATTCAACCAACGGAGGTTAAAGTCATCGGAAGGCTGAGCGATTTTTTTGTAATTCCCAGTAATTATATAATCGTTCCTGTGGTTGCATATGCATTGAAGCAACCAACGTTTAGGCCTCAGGAATCTGAGGTGGAAAAAATTTTGAATTGTAATCTTGATGACCTGCTGCTTGATGACGCTGTGAAGACCAAAGAAATTCTTGCGGCTAAAGTTTATTCCATGCGCGCACCGCATTTTCTTGTTGAAGGGGAAGTTGTGTGGGGCGCTACCGCAATGATGTTGAACGAGTTGCGGACAGTGATGAAGGGTTTGACTGGTTGAATTGGTTGTTGAATTCTGGTTACTGTATTCTCCTGCTCACGTGCAGTCCACTTTGTCATGCCAGACGTGTGACTTGGTCTTCTTGTATAGACCAAACTTCAAACGCGTTCTGGCATCCCGATGTACGGAGCACTATCAACGGGATGCCAGCATTCGAAGGCCCCAGCCGGAATGACTACTTAGTGATGGCAGCCGGAGTGACAAAAAAAATGCCCTGCACTTTGAGTGCGCAGGGCATATGAAAATAGCTTATAAAAAATCAGGCAATAGCTTTCGCCTGCGATTTATCGGCTTTTTCTCCTTTAGCTTTTGGAGTCCTGTCAAAATCCAACACCACCGGTGAAGCGATGAAGATGGAGGAGTAGGTTCCAATGAGCATACCGATTACTAAGGCGAAGGAGAACCCACGGAGCACCTCACCACCAAAGATCAATAACACAATAACCACCACAAGCACTGTTCCCGAGGTAATTAAGGTACGGCTTAGCGTGCTGTTGATAGCATCGTTGAAAACTTTTTCGCGATCATGGTTGGCACCAAAGCCAAGGTATTCCCTGATCCGGTCGAAAATGATAACCGTATCGTTGATGGAGTAACCGATAATCGTAAGCAAGGCGGCCACGAAAATCTGGTCGATTTCAAAAGATAAACCGAAAGCATGGGCGATACCAAAAGCCGCGATCACAAAAAGTGCATCGTGTGCAGTTGCAATAATTGCGCCTGTGCTGAACTGCCATTTTTTGAATCGGATCAAAATGTAAATAAAAATTGCAATGAGTGAATAAATACTGGCTTTAAGTGCTGAATATTTAATGTCATCAGCAATGGTGGGATCTACTTTATGCGATTTTGAGATGGTAAAATGCTGTTCGTCCAATTGCGCATCATTTTCCGAATGTTTGAGCCCACTGAATTTTTCAACAGCACTTATCAGCGCCATTTTCACCTTTTCATCGGCATCGTCCGATTCGTTATCAATCAAAAAAGAGGTGGTTACCTGCATGTCTCTGTCGTTGCCATAGTTCTTTACTTCCGTGCTGGAGTTTTTAAAACTTTGGCTCAGGGCAACTTTTATATCGGTAGCTACCACCGGTTTATCAAAGGAGACCACGTAAGACCTTCCACCTTTAAAATCAACTCCCAGATTTAACCCTTGAAAGGCAATAATGATAAAGCCGATAATCATAATTGAGCCGGAAAAAGCGTAGGCCCTATAGCGGTTTCCAATGAAATTGAACTCGCCACGTTTGCGCACCAGGTTGGAGATGGGGGATTCAAAAGAAAAATTGGTGTCATCGCCTTTGCGAACCAAAAACTCAATGATGACCCGCGAAATGTAAACAGCCGAGAAGAAAGAGGTAACAATACCAATCATCAACACGATAGCAAATCCTTTCAATGGACCTTGTCCGAAAATGAAAAGGAACATCCCCGTGAGGAAGGTGGTTAAGTTCGAATCGAAAATGGTGGAGAAGGCGCGTTCATAACCTTTCTTAATGGCATCGCGAAGTTTCCTTCCCATTTTCATCTCTTCCTTTATCCGTTCATAGATTACCACGTTCGCATCCACGGCCATGGCCATGGTCAACACGATACCGGCAATACCGGGCAGGGTAAGGGCAGCATTTAGCTGTGCTAAAATCCCAAGGATAAAAAAGATATTGAACATCAAGGCGATGTTGGCCACCCATCCTCCTTTGGAATAATAAGCCACCATAAAAAGAACAATCAAGGCCAGACCAGCGCCCATGGATATTAAGCCTTGCTCTTGGGCGACCTGACCCAGCGATGAGCCGACAATAGCTTGTTCAACAATTCGTGTTGGTGCTGGAAGTGAACCCGCTTTTAGCACGAGGGCTAAATCCTTGGCTTCTTCTGTAGTGAAATTTCCGGTGATCTGAGAATTTCCATTGGGGATTTCTCCTTGCACAGTTGGTGCTGTGTACACATTATTGTCAAGCACAATAGCAATACGGCCTTGGGGTTGTTTTGCTGAGGCGGCTGCGGTAACCTTAGCCCATGTGCGTGCGCCTGATGCGTTCATGCTCATGCTCACGGATGGCCGTGCAAATTGGTCAAAATCTGAACGAGCATCTGTGATCACATCTCCGGTGAGCAACGGTTTTCCGCTTCTGCCAAGATTCACAAAATTCAATTTTATGTCTTCTATGCCAGGGGTTACATCTGGATCCGATTTTACATCCCAAAACATTCCTACCGTGCGGGGCAGGAATGCCTTCACGTCTTCGCGTTTGAAGATGGCATTAATCTGCGCAGTATCTTTTACCGGGTAAAGGAAAGAACCTCCCTGAGAACTTAATGAGAAAAGAGGAGAAGCCGTGGCCGAACGGAGGGAATCCAATGAACTTGACGTGCTGTCTTGAGGATTGGCACTCGTTAATTGCTTTTCGAGAGCTGATTTATTGGTGGTGTCAGATTTTGCACCAAGTTTATCGGCAAGGGTAGACTCCGTTTTGTTTTCACTAGTAGGCGTTTCCTTTGTGGTTTCGATTTTTTTAGCGGCTTGGTCTTTCATCAGAAGCTGGTTGATGGCCATCAGCGACTGACTTAATTGAGGATCGTACGGCTCCACGATTTCCCAGAACTCTAACCTGGCTACCCCTTGCAAAAGTTTGCGCACGCGCTGAGGGTTATCGGCTCCCGGGATTTCAATTTGGATTCGGTTCGTTCCTTGTAGTCGTTGGATGTTGGGCTGGGAAGTACCAAACTGGTCGATCCGTGTCTTTAAAATAGTAAAAGAACGATCGATTGCATCTTTTACTTCTTTGTCTAAAAATTTAATGACCGTATCATCGCTATCCGACAGTTTCACTTTATCCTTGTTGGCGGTAGAGGTGAATACCGATGCCAGGCTGCGATCGGGATTGGCTTCTTTGAAAGCTTGATAAAATAAGGTAACAAAACTGCTGCTACTCGTTTTTTCTAGGCCCTTTGCCTTTAGCAAAGCCGCTACAAAAGCAGGGTCCTGATTGTTGCCACTCAGCCCTTTTACAATATCGATGGGAGAAATTTCGAGCACTACGTGCATGCCTCCCTGAAGATCGAGGCCGAGGCTAAGTTCATTATCTTTAACTTCTTTGTAAGAATACTCTGCTCCGAAGATATTGTACACGGTCTTGTTCCAAAGCGAATCCAGATAGTTTTGCTTTTTGGCCAAATCGATCGAACCTTCTTTGTCGGTGGCGTGGGCTTGGGCTTCTTTAGAAACCCGTGCGGCCACGAATGTAAACGACAGGTAATACAGACAAAGTGCTGTGATTACGATGGTAAGCACCACCACTACTCCTTTATTGCGCATAACTTATTGATTTGAAATTTGAAAATTTTTTAGAAAATTGAAAAACTTAAGATTGGTAATCTTTCGATTAAAAGATAACGCCTAACCAATAACGTAAACTAAGGTGCGTTTGGAGAAATGATGACGCGAAACAGCGTCTTGAAAAAGTTGGAAGCAATTTTTTGAATAAAAACTGCCTTTTCATTTTTATCGTTGGATAATACCGGCTCTTTTACAATTTCCGTTTGCGAATGGTCAAGTTCTACGGCACTGCCTTGGGCAGCCAGATCGGAGGGGGCGTGGATGGTTACTTCCGTTTTATCTTTAGCCTTCTCCGTTTTAATCTTTGAACTGTAACTATTCGTGTAGAATGCTTGCGATAATAAGATCACCACAACTGCACAGATGCCTGAAGCCAGTAAAAATGCGTGCTGAAGTGTTTTGCTTTCCATAGTTGGTTACAAAAGTAAGTAATCGCAGTGAATTAGCAAGGTTGGGTTTTTATTTCGTTGAGCGTTGAAAATGCTATGAAAACAGTTTAAAAACAGGCTATTGTGGTATAAAACTTGTTCATAGAAAAAAGAACAGACAACTCAGCTGATGGATTAGGTGCTACCAGCCATAGGAAAAAAAACAGAAAAGTAGTGGTCACACTTTCGGGACTCGACAGATGATGGTATCCGGGATGGCCAACCGCCTACAACATCAACCCATATTACCCCGAAAATGATTATTTTCAAGGTCAACCGAAGATGACAAGTAGAATTAATTATGATATACTTAAAAAGGCACACTACTTTTCTTTCTTTTCGAAATCCAGAGACATTAAAATGGCGAGAATAAAAATAATTGCCGGAACAATAAAATGGGAATAGTTATCCTTCAAAATGTAATGCGTACCCATTGCACCAAGCATAACAAAACCAATAAGTATGCTTCCCAATCGTTTTGAAGTGGCAGCTGACATTAATAGCAGTATGCCTCCAAAAAATTCAATTGTTCCTACTACATAGAAAAACCATTTCGGGTAATTGGCACGGTCAAAAACCTCCTCTGACATTACATCCATATTAACATATTTCAGTATGCCCACAATGATGAAGACTATGCCTATTATCCAAATCAAAATGACTCGTATATATTTCAAAATGATGGCTTTTTTAAATTACATTAAAGATACCTCTTTCTGAGCGAAGTTCTAGCTTTTGCAAGGGCTCTTCACCAGCAAAACAAAAAAATAATCATAGCCACTAAAAAAATCTACTTCGTCTTTTAGATGATGGTAGTTCAGTTTTTTTGGCAAACTCGCATCCTATCAATAACTTGAGCCGATGGAAGACTTTCTTGTAGCCGCAGGGCAATTTATCAATACCACGGCCAGTCATATTTTTCTTACGGGCAAGGCAGGCACGGGTAAGACAACCTTTCTTAAAAGCCTAAACGAACTCACGCACAAGCCATTCATTGTGGTAGCACCCACTGGTATCGCGGCTCTCAATGCAGGGGGCGTGACCATTCATTCTCAGTTTCTTTTGCCCCCGGTCACCTTTTTACCCGATCGCTTTCTTCCCGATGATTTTAACGAAGGCGGAAAAATGATCAATCAAAACATCTTAGCACGCAAGCACCCACTCAACAGTGTGCGCAAACAAGTTCTCCGATCTATTGATTTATTGGTGATTGACGAGGTGAGCATGTTGCGGGCTGATCTGCTCGATGCAATTGACTATCGGATGAAAGCAGCTCGCGGAAATTTCAAGGAGAGTTTTGGCGGGGCTCAAGTATTATTTATTGGCGATCTTTATCAGCTGCCACCAGTAGTGCGTTACGAGGAAAAAGAGTTTCTTGCACAGTATTATAAAAACATGTGGTTTTATGAAGCGAAAGCCTTGCAATCAAATCCTCCGGTGTATATCGAACTTGATAAAATTTTCAGACAACATGACCCAGCCTTTATTTCGATTCTCAACAACTTAAGGAACAATATTACTACCCACGATGATATTGAAACGCTTAACAAACATTTTAGGACTCCGGATGAAATCAGTGACCTACGCGAGGTAATCACGCTTACGACACACAACGCCAAGGCCGATGAGATTAACCTGCGCGAACTTCAAAAGTTAACTGCACCCACGCATGTTTTTAAAGCCTATATCGAAGAGGATTTTCCAGAAAACTTGTATCCCGTATTGGCAAAGATTGAATTGAAAGAAGGCGCGCAGATCATGTTTACACGAAACGACAATGAAGGGAAAATGTATTTCAATGGAAAATTGGCAACGGTGAAAGAAATAAAAGGTGAAAACATTTGGGTTGAAATGGCCGAGACTCATGCCCTTTACCAACTAAAAAGAGAACGATGGGAGAATAAAAAATATACGGTAAATAAAACCACCAACGATCTAGATGATGAAGTAATTGGTGCCTTTGAGCAATTCCCAATTAAATTGGCGTGGGCAATCACCGTACACAAGAGCCAGGGACTTACTTTCGATAGGGCTATTATTGATGTAGGCCAGGCGTTTGCCAATGGCCAGGTGTACGTGGCGCTTTCGCGTTTACGTTCGATGGAAGGTTTGATCTTACGCACAAGAATCAATCCTTCCGCGATCAGCACCGACAGTCAGGTTGTTGCTTTTGTACAAGCCAATCACCTGCCCGAGCAGCTTGCCCAAGTAATGAAAGACCGCCAACGTTATTTTATACGCCACTTGGTCGACAAGACTTTTGATTTTTCGGGATTGATGAAAGACATTAATTATGCACAAAAGGATCAGGTCGATGTCGCAGGGTTTAAGGAGGAATCCATGAAACCCGTACTGCAACAGATTTTAGATTCGATTGAAGCCGAACGCATTAATACCGAGAAATTCAGGAGTCAATTAGATGTGCTACTCACCGCCAATGAGTACACGAAGCTTTTGGAACGCACCAGCAAGGGAAGCGATTACTATAAAAATTTTTTGTTTCAGAACCTTGAAAAGTTACTGCGTCATCTTGAAGAGATGAAACAACATAAGCGCGTTAAGACCTATACCAATCACTTGGCCGATATTGATCAGGCGATCAGCAAAAAACTGGAAGAAGTGGATAAGGCTTCTCTTTTGATCAGTGCAATCTTAAACGGGGATGAGAAATTTAATTTCGAACCACTGAACGTTCAGCGTGCCGAAACGCGGAAAACACTTTTAGCAGGAATTAAGAAAGAAGTGGCTAGCAGCGCGCCAACGGATCGGATCGCTAAACTTCCTAAGGAAAGAAAGAAAAAAAGTAAGGATGGTCCGACTACTTACGATGTTACGCTGGAAATGTTGAATAACGGGATGGGTGTAGCCGAGATTGCGAAAGAACGAGGGCTGACTACAGGTACGATTGAGGGCCACCTTGCCAAAGCAGTTGAAGCAGGGCGAATTAGTATTTATAAATTTATGGATGATCAGTCGGTGACGGAAATCGCCAACACGATCGCGCAACTGCCAGCCGCTTTTTCATCGAAAGAATTGTTTGATAAATTGAAGGGTAAATTTGGTTACGGTCAATTGCGGGCAGTGATGGTGCACGTAAAGAATATTTCAGCATAAATGATGTCGATACGAAGCTTCATTGAAACATGATTAATATCAGAGGATGATTTGAATTTCTGTTTACCTTTGAAAAACACTATCCGATGACTGATCCCTCCCTCTTTCTTAAAAACCTTTGGTACCTGGCCTTTCATAGTTCTTTTCTCAAGAAAGGGAAATTAATAGGAAAGGAAATGCTTGGTGAAAAGATTGTAATCGGTCGTGATTCAACCGGTAAGGTATTTGCGCTTCGCGATAATTGTCCCCATCGTGGTGTTCCACTTTCCAGCGGATGGTTTAAGGATGATACAATTCAATGTTGTTATCACGGTTGGACCTTTAATACCGATGGAGTTTGCCAGGGAATACCCGCCATGGCTCCAGACGCTACTTTTGATCCCTCTAAAATTAAAGTGTTTCAATACCCGGTAGCAGAAATCAATGATACGATTTGGATTTACATACCCGAAAAGAAATTACCGAGCACCGTTCCCAATGAACCACCACCGAATTTAGTACTGAATCCAGATCAAAAATTCAAGCATGTAGAAACGGTGATGATGCCAGCCGACATTGATCATTCGGTGATTGGATTGATTGACCCCGCCCATGTTACGTTTGTGCATCAATCCTGGTATTGGCGTTCAGCAAAGAAATTGAAACTGAAAGAAAAGAAATTTGAACCCACGGGCAGAGGTTTTAAAATGGCTCGCCACGCGCCTTCCTCCAATTCAAAAGGATACGGCATTTTAAAAGGAGGTACCAGCACGGAAATTACATTTGAAATTCCAGGAAATAGGACCGAGCATATTCAAGTAGGAAAGAAGCAAATTGTGTCGATTACAATTCTCACTCCCATCAACGAAAAACAAACGGAGCTTACGCATATTTTCTACACAGACATTGCCTTGGCCAATCTTCTTTGGCTGCCCTTAAAGCGGTTGGGCAAACAGTTCATTGGTCAGGATCTTGGTGTATTTAATAAGCTCAATGAAGGACTTAAATCCAAACCCACGCTTTCGCTGATAGGTGAACCCGATTTGCAAGCGCGCTGGTATTTCGAGATCAAAAGACTTTGGGCATTGTCGAAACAAAACAATGAGCCGTTTGTGAATCCGGTGAAGGCGCAGACGTTGCATTGGGTGACGTAAAAAAATAAAAGCAAACCTATAAGCCGGGTTCTGTTCTTCTTGCGAAGTGCTTATCATTTATCTAGCCCTGCAGTCACCCGCAGGATCGAGCAGTCTACCCAACGTTGATAGATTTTACCCTTGGAACGAGCCGCCCCAAAATCAACGCCTATTTGACCTTTCAACCCGTAAGGCTTGCCATGCCCCCGCTGTCACCAGCGAGGCGGTGGGCTCTTACCCCACCTTTTCACCTTTTCCCACACTGACAAGTCAGTGCGGGTAGTTTGTTTTCTGTGGCGCTATCTGGTAGCGCGTTTCGCGCCACCTTCCTGTTAGGAAGTACGGTGCCCTATGTTGCCCGGACTTTCCTCTCCCGCATTGCGGGAACGATAAGCCGGTTTGCTTTGCGCAAAGGTAGCACCTTTCTGAAATAGAAATTTTGTATTTTTGATTTGACCTAAACCTCATTCTTATGGAAATGAAACTCACCCGTTTTCTTTTTCTGCTTTTTATTCTTGTATCCTTTTCCTCTTTTGCTAAAGCAAAAAAAACTACCAAAGCAAAATCGGATACCGTTAAGGTGGGTGCCTACATCATTAGCATTCACGATATTAATTTTCATCAACAGGAATACATTGTGCGCTTTTGGTTATGGTTTGTTTACGACAATCCCAAGTTTGATTTCTCACAACAAATCGACATCACGAATGCTAAGGACATTGAAATATCTTCGGTGACCATTGATACTGTGAGAGGAAAATATTGGGCACAGATGCGGGTGAAGTGCACCATGAAAGAAAATTGGCGAGTTTCTGATTTTCCTTTTGATGAACAGCATTTGAGTATTGTGATGGAGGATGAAGCCCTTGATATTGATAACCTTGTATTTGTGGCTGATACAGCCTCAAGCCGGTTTGATAATGTAGGCACGTTGAGTGGCTGGAAGGTGGACAACTTCGGTGTGTCCACCAGTATAGCCAAATACAATACTTCATTTGGAAACCCTGTACCAGGATTTGATAAACAAGAATTCTCGAAGTTTACAATCTCCATGGATATCGAGAGGGAAGCGAAGGGATTATTCTTGAAAATATTTTTAGGTATGTATTTCGCCTTTTTGATTGCTTTAGTAAGCTTCCTTACCGATACAAATGAATTGGATCCTCGATTTGGTTTGCCTATAGGTGGATTGTTTGCCGCTGTTGGTAATAAATACATTATCGATTCACTTTTACCGGAATCCTCTCAGTTCAGTTTGGTGGATATTCTTCACAACCTTACTTTTTTGGGAATATTTTGTATTCTCACCATTTCAGCGATTGCCTTAAAACTTCACAATGCGGGCAAGATCCCAACCGCCCATCGGCTCAATAAAGTAGGGGCAGCAGTGGTTATCATTGGCTATATTATTGCGAACGTTTACTATGTTATTGATGCATGATGATTGGTTTTCAAAATGAGTAGGATCTTATTCGAATTTACTCTTTGTCATGAAGATCGAATTTGGAGATGAGGAAAAAACTGAAGGAGGTTCCTATTTGGAAATTCCGCCTAAAGTGAACTAAGACAATAGCGTTACTCTATAGTCGGTTTATTGGAAAATTCATTTGTTAGTTGGTTAAAGGTTATGACGTTTTTTAAACTTATACGTCAATGCACTGCTTTAACAATCGACTTTGTTCGATGGAGATTTGCCGTTAAAAAAATGGGTTTCAAAACTTCAAACCATATAAGAATTGCATCAACGATAACCTGCAAGGAAACTATTTATGAAAACGACTCGTATTTCGCTTATTTTCTTAACGTGCTATAATCCCTACTTCATTAAGCGGCTCCAGTTACAATCCCAAAGCCTTTTACTTCAATCTGGAAAGATATAGGAAATCCTAAAGCCAAATATTTCAGGGGGTTGTTTTGAATTCCATTTCCATAAACTAGGGAAATTTCATTGTCTCGTTGGTAAAACTTTTGCCAAAGGATACCATAATCGAAATGACGACTTGATAGACCCGGATATTTCGCATTGATTTTCATCATTGCCCTTCAATGAAGAAGCCAGCTAAGTCAGCGACACCTGAACAACTTGATGTTTTCAAAGAACAACAACGAATAGCCAAGCTCAGTAACCAAGGGGTTTTAAGAATCCGGCAGCTTCGTTGGAAACTTGATCTGGAGGGTGAAAACAGAAAATTACTGGTCAGTGTGGATGGAAGTTACACCAACGGTACAGTTTTAAAATCTCTGCCCAAAGCTGTCACACTCATTGGTCGAATCCGTAAAGACACTAAGCTCTATGAACTTCCTGATAATGTGGCTGGCGTGGGCAGGAAAAAGATATATGGAAACCAACTCCCTACTCCCGAAGAAATCCGAACCTCCGATAAATTTTCATGGCAGAAAGTAAAGGCCTGGGCTGCTGGAAAAACACATGACTTTGATGTGAAAGTAGTAAAAAATGTACGCTGGAGGTCAGCGGGCGAAATGAATACTATGCAACTGGTGGTCATCCGGCCATTAGGGTACCGCTTAACAAAGAACTCAAAAATACTGTACCGACAGCCTGCCTATTTACTTTGTACCGACAGCAACCTACCACTGGAAGATCTATTACAAGCCTATCTGTGGCGATGGGAAATCGAAGTAAACTTCAGGGATGAAAAAACCTTAACCCACATTGCAGCTTTTTGGGGATAAACGAGAAATTTCAATTTATTTTTGGTTAAGAATTTATCGATTGTCCGTACCCCCCTACGGGTTAATTTTTTTTATGCTACCCCTGGAGCCTTCGCGGCATTTGTAGTACAC
>DAHVFH010000108.1 GCA_027317105.1 Cytophagales bacterium | reverse complement strand
GGATAAAAGACCAAAAAAGATGACTAAAAACCTCATAGGTCAAACTCTTCAGATTGATTTAATTGTTCAAAATAGAATTGAATCCCAGTTTTTCAGCATGCTTAACTACAAAACTAAGATAATTACTGAATGAATAATTTACTTTTGTCAATTACTTGACGCATCAACTATGCTGAATAAAAAGTATTTTTCTGGTCTTCGTTGGAAGGGCAATGTTTATGTTGCGCTTGTGCTCAGCTTGCTATTGGTGATGGCACTCTACACGGTGGGTAGGTTGGGATTCTATTTCTTCAATCTTTCCTTTTTTCCTGAAATGGCTTGGTCTCGGATGGCTACGATTTTGCTTGGAGGATTACGCTTCGATTTGTCGGCCACCCTGTATTCGAATTCGCTATTTATTTTATTGATGATCCTCCCACTTTCGGTTCGTTTTAAAGCGTGGTATAAAAAAATTATTTACTGGGTATTTATGGTTGTGAACGCATTTGCCTTTGCGCTGAACACGGCAGATATTGTTTATTATCGGTTTACCCTTCGCAGAACCACAGTTAGTGTAATTAGCCAATTCAAAAATGAAGACAATCTAGGACGGCTCCTCTTTCACTTTCTTTGGGATTATTGGTATGCCCTTTTGTTTTGGATTCTTACGGTCATGCTCTTATACTTTATTTATAGAAAAATTAAATTTTCGGGCCCTCAATTTACAGATTCAATTGTTTCCTTTTGTTTTGGAATAGCTGCTTTGTTACTCAGCGTATATCTGTTCGTAGGTGGCGCCCGAGGTGGATTCCGTAGCAGTACCCGGCCAATCACCTTAAGTAATGCGGCCGCCTATGCAGAAACCCCCAATCAGATAGGGCTCGTTTTAAATACGCCTTTTGCACTGATGAGAACCGCAAGTGCCAATGTTATAAAAAAAGTAAATTACTTTAGTTCGGAATCTGATCTGAACACTGTTTTTAATCCGCTTCGAACACCGTCAGATACCTGTGCTTTCAAATCCCAAAATGTTGTCATTCTTATTCTAGAAAGTTTTTCCAAAGAGTTTGTAGGGGCTTACAACGGAGATCTCCAAAATGGTCACTATAAAGGATATACCCCGTTTCTCGACTCGTTGATTACCGTTAGTCAGGCCTTTCAATATTCATTAGCCAATGGTCGAAAATCAATTGACGCTATGCCATCTGTTATTTGCAGCATTCCATCAATTGAAGTGCCTTATATCCTTTCGCATTATTCAGGAAATAAGATCAATAGTTTGGCCAGTTTGCTAAAGAAAAAGAACTATTACACAGCATTTTTTCATGGTGCGCCAAATGGTTCGATGGGTTTTGATGCCTTCGCCAATCTATCAGGTTTCGATCATTATTATGGCAAGACGGAATACAACAAGGACGCTGATTTTGACGGTACATGGGGAATTTGGGATGAACCCTTCTTGCAATTCTTTGCAAAAAAGATGGATTCATTTCAGCAACCTTTCTTTACCACATTGTTCACCGTTTCATCCCACCATCCTTACAATTTACCCGAAGGCTTTGAAAAGAAATTTAAAGGTGGACCCAAGTTGGTACACCGCACGATTGAATATACGGATTATGCTTTACGGAGATTCTTTAATACCGCCAAAACGATGCCCTGGTTTAGCAACACTATTTTTGTGATCACCGCTGATCACGCATCGGCTGAAATTCAGGTGCCAGAATATAACTCCGCCTGGGGGTATTTTTCGATTCCTATTTTCTTTTTCCGACCAGGAGAAAATGGTGGGGGACTTAGGGAAGAAATTATTCAACAAATTGACATTATGCCTACTTTGTTAGGTTCGCTTCATTTCGATAAGCCCTATGTTGCCTTCGGAAGGGATATTTTTCATGATATAAGGAGACCTTTTGCATTTAATTATCTGAATAGCACCTTTCAGATTTTTCGGGGTAACTACCTTTTTCAGTTCGATGGTGCCAAGCCCACCGCGCTTTTTGATTTTAAAAAGGATAAATTCTTGAAAACAAATCTGCTTGATCAGTTACCAGATACGGTACAAAATTTGGAACTTTCTTTAAAGGCATTTATTCAGCAATACAACAACCGTATGGTTGATAACAACCTTACGGCAGAAGGGAGTTTGTTGAAAAACTTAAAGAAATAAAAAGGCTGCCTAAATAGGGTCTGCTGAAAAACTAAAATAGCGTTAATCTGAATTAGGAAGAGGCTTTTTTGCGAACTTAGCCTAAACTAAGTGCAAGCAAAAATGGCCAAGGCCCGTAAAAACCGTGCATCCTAGCAAATTTATTTAAGCCCGACCCAGGCCCGCCTCCCTGGTTTCGAGTCTCCTTTTTCCCGACACCTCAACCCAACGAACCGCTGGGTTTTGTTGGCCGACAAAATTCCCTGGGACACACTTGTGAATGTTTACCATCGACAAATGGGCAATCAACAAACGGGTGCCGATGGGATCAATGGGCGGGTGATCATAGGCTCGTTGATCATCAAACATATGTGTGATTTTAGTGACCGGAAAACGGTTCAGCAAATCCAGGAAAACATGTACAT
>DAHVFH010000149.1 GCA_027317105.1 Cytophagales bacterium | reverse complement strand
ACGGTTATCAAAAGTTAACATTCTTGGAATTAGCAAATTCAAATTTGTTTCTCATAGCCCAATTCGACTTTATTATGTTGTGAGAAATGGGTTTTATGTTGCCCGAAAATATAAAAAAGTATTTCCGGAGTTCAGAAGATTAAGCAACAAGCTAGTGGTTAAAGAATTTGTGAAAATTCTTTTTGAACAGAATAAATTAGAACGTTTAGAAATGTTTTTTTTAGGCATTAAGCACTTTAGAAGTTCAAGGATGGGGAAATTTGATATTTAAATTAAGATGACTAACCCATACTATATCTATATAATTTCATTTCTATTTTCTTTATTGGTTTATGCTTTAGGATGGTCAGATTTATTTCCCATTCTGAAGACTAACGTTATTATTTTTTTATTCATCACGTTTATCGCAGCGTTAACAGCAGGTTTTGTTTTTCAGAAAAAGAGGTTTTTACAAAACATCAAAATTGAGTACAACTCCAAATTACTTGGAATAGTTTCATTTATCATTTTCTTGTGGGTAATTGAATTCGCCAATAATAGAGGAATTCCATTGATTTTAATACTGGGAGGGCAGGAGTTTGACTATATGAAATTTGGAATTCCCACTCTTCACGTTTTCATTGTAACGTTTACTTCTTTCTTTTCGATTTTTTTGTTTCATGTTTATCTCTCGACAAAGAAAAAAAAGGCACTTATCTATTATTGTATTCTCATGATCATGCCCCTGTTGTTGTTTAATCGGGGTATGTTTTTAATTAATGTTGTCTCCTCGGTTTTTGTATACCTTCAATTTGTGAAACGAGTTTCGATGAAAAGACTTCTGGCGCTTGGAGTTTTTTCAATTATTGTTTTGTATCTATTTGGAGTCCTCGGAAATATTCGCTCAACAAAAGCACAAAGGCCCGATTCTTTAGTTTCTAGCGAATATGTCCTTGGCATTGGAGGCGCAAATCCGGATTTCGTAAATAGCCCAATACCTAAAGAGTTCTTTTGGTCATATCTATACATTGCATCACCAATCGGAAATTTTCAATTTAATATAGATTCTAAGAATAAACGTGAACTCAGCCTTAGAAATTTTATCCTTTTTACTGATAACGAATTTATTTTTGATTTCATCTCTAAGAGATTTGATGTTTTGTTCGAGGAAGAACGCGAAACCTGCATTAAATTTATTGAATCGTTGTCAGTGGCGACTGTTTACACAAATAGTTTTATCTACTTTGGTTGGGCAGGATTGATTATTATGAGTTTTTTCATCATTGCTTTTCCAATTTTTTATTTGGGATTAATCAGGAAGAATAACACTTTTTATGTTGCATCTACGTCTATTTTATGTTCATTGTATCTCTTTCTTATTTTTGACAATATGTTTGCGTTTACCGGGCTAAGTTTTCAATTAGTTTATCCTTTGGTCTTTAATAGAATTTATAATCTTAAGTTTAAATTGTAATATCGGGTTGATTGATAAGTATGGGCTCATCGAATATTTCAGTTGTTATCCTCACGTACAATGGGGAAAATTATTTGCCTCAGCTTTTAGATAAGCTGGCGGTACAATCGGTAAAGTTTGAACTTATAATTATAGATTCAAGCTCTTCGGATTTAACTCATACTATTTTAAAGACTCGAGGGGTTGATTATGTAATCATTCCAAAAAATGAGTTTAATCATGGAGGAACTAGAAATCTTGCCTTGAATTACACAAAGGGCGACATCGTAGTTTATTTAACTCAGGATGCTATTCCACATGATGAGTTTGCAATAGAGTATATTGCGAATGGACTGCTAAAAGAGAACGCTGCGATCGCCTATGGAAGACAACTCCCATATCCAAACTCGAGTGTTTTAAGCACATTTGCTCGATTAGCGAACTACCCAGCGAAGAGTTTAAATAAAAATAAATCATTAATACCCAAATTAGGTATTAAGACATGCCATTTGTCAAATTCATTTTCGGCATACAAGGTAGATGTTCTCAAACAGCTTGGTGGCTTTCCCAAACATTGTATTATGTGCGAGGATGTGTACGTAGGAGCCAAAGCAATTCTGGAAGGATATTCTATATATTAC
>DAHVFH010000103.1 GCA_027317105.1 Cytophagales bacterium | reverse complement strand
TGATAAATGCCATGTAGTGTATGTATTATACACTACAAATTAAAAGAAAAAAATCCGTTACACCAAAAAAAGCCCAAAGGACAGGCATTTGGGCTTAGAAATTGGTGTAGTGTATAAAACACAGGCTAAATTTGGGTGATTCAGATCAGCACTATTTTAGTTTTTCAGCAGACCCTATCTAGTCGTTACTTTCGCGGAAGATTTCCTTTGTTATGTAGGGTCGTTTTCATTTAGTTTCAAACATTTCTTTTACAAATTGTCCAAATTTCAAATTCCAATTCGTCTTTATAATGAATAACCAAAACCCCAAAAAAATGAAGACCCTAATTATTGGTGGAACAGGAAAAGTAGGAATCGAAATTACAAAACAATTGGCACTTGAAAATATCCCTGCAAAAATTCTTGTTCGTAGTCATCAAAGCGCTGAGAAAGTTGAGATACAAGGACTTGAGCCAATTATTGCTGACATCGCTGACATAAACAGCGTCCGTTTATCCATGAAAGGCATTGAAAAACTTTTTCTTTTAATTCCAGCCAGCCCCTTCGAGGCGGAATTAAAAAACGCCATCATTGATGAATCGAAAAAAGCAGGAGTAAAATATATAATTCTCTTATCTGGGGCGGGTGCCGATCCAGCCTCACTTATTTCTCAAGCCCAACAACATTCTAAGGCTGAAGAGCATTTGAAGTCATCAGGTATATCATTTACCATTCTCAGGCCCAATTTTTTCATGCAAAATTTTTTCAATCAGCTTGGTGGTTATAGTCAGACGGGCAACATCAGGTTGGAGGCTACTCTCTATGGTAACTTTGGGGATGGTAAAATTGCTATGGTGGATACCCGTGACATAGCGTCAGTGGCCGTTCAATGCCTTAAAGAAAATGGCCATGAGGGTAAAACTTATATTATTACAGGTGGAGAGGCGGTAAGTTATACAGAAGCTGCATTGTTGCTTACAACTGTACTCGGTAAAAAAGTCTATTACGTGAATTTAACTTCTGAAAATTTGATTAATGGAATGATAACTCTTGGCACACCTGAATGGCTCGCTAAAGACCTTGCGATGTTGGGAGAAGATTTTGCGGCTGGTAAGTTTGTCCTCACTACTAATGTTGTTGAAAGCATTACCGGGAGAAAACCAATTACTTTCGAGCAATTCGTGAAGGATTATGCCTATGTTTTTAATTAAAATTATTGGATTAAGAAGTGATCAAGATTCCAAATGAAACCAGAAATCTGGATGTTTAGACTTTACAGGAGTTTTGCTGCATTCACATTTACAAAAGCATTGACATGCATCTGGCGTTAATTCTTCCTTTTGATACATATTATTAAATAACTTGGCAAAAAGAATTACGTCTTCCCTCTGTTTTTAACTTTCAAGCAACCAAAGGGAGGATCCAGTTGAACCTAAGCAAAATTGGGAGAAGAAAATACTGTTTACATATATGACAATCCAGGTCGCCTAAAAGAATCTTTTAAAACGGATATTTGCGAACAAGGAAAGGAAATACTAAGAGGGCGACCTAAATACCACGATCAATAGTTCGTATTCATGTTGTGCTAGTGCTCAAACCCATTCTGCAAATAATTCCGCACAATTTATCTTAATCCTCTTTTGATCAAAATCAATTTAATGGAGCTTTGTCCAGTTATGAAAACCCAATCGTTATTAAGTTAACATTTTAAATTTAACATTTTAAATCTAACAAAAATGAAAGAGTTTTTATTGGTATTCAGAAGGGACTTCGTTACGAGGGAAGTTCAGCCATCGCCCGAACAGTTACAAAATATGATGAAACCTTGGCAGGACTGGATGGGAAGTCTTGGCGCGCAAAACAAATTGGTGAGTTCTGGCAACCGGCTCGCTTCCGAAGGCAGAGTGGTTAAGCCCTCTAAAGCAATTATCAATGGGCCATATGTTGAGATGAAGGAAGCGATAGGCGGCTACATCATTGTAAAGGCCAACTCCATTGATGAAGCGGCAGAACTTGCCAAAGGGTGTCCCGTTCTTCAAATTGGAGGCAATGTCGAAGTCCGCACCGTAGTAGGAGCGGACGACAACACCTGATTAAAAAACTAAAACGTCTTTGTAGATTTACAGGGACGTTTTTTTTATGAACCAGCAGGAACTTTTGCCGCATCTGTTTAGGACAGAGTACCGAAAAATAATTTCGGTGCTCTGGAAGCGGTTGGGTATTGAGCATATTGAAATAGCAGAGGACATCGCCAGCCACACCTTTCTTCTTGCCTCCGAAACCTGGGGGCAAAAGGGAATACCTAAAAACCCTACCGCATGGCTTTACACCGTATCAAAAAACAAAATGCTCGATTTGCTGAAACATCAGCGGATTTTTAATGAAAATGTCTCCTTTGAACTAGCCCTTGGCAAAACATCTGCCCAAGAAATAGAAATCGACCTTTCTGACAAAAATATCAACGACAGTCAATTGCAAATGATGTTTGTGATATGCAACCCCTGTATCTCTGTGCAGGATCAAATTTGTTTATCATTAAATATTCTCTGCGGTTTCGGATCCGAAGAAATCGCTGACGCCTTTTTGACAAATAGAGAAAGCATATACAAGAGATTAGCAAGATCTAAGGAAAAGCTCAGGTCTGCACAAATAAAGATTGGACTCCCACCCCAGGTAGAGATAGATAAAAGACTTGACACAGTTTTGACTACCTTATATTTGTTGTTCAGCGAAGGGTATTATTCAACTTCAAAAAACGAGCCTGTAAGAAAGGAGCTTTGCTTAGAGGCGATGCGGTTAAATTCAATGCTTACAGAAAACGAGCAAACCAACACCCCTTCTGCAAATGCACTACTCGCCTTGATGTGTTTTCATTCCTCACGATTTGAAGCAAGAGCTGATAAACATGGAGACTTAATTCTGTACGAAGAACAAGATGAAGCACTTTGGAATAAAGAACTCATTCAAATTGGAGAATATTATTTGAACAGGGCATCGCATGGCAAGCAACTTTCCAAATTTCATCTGGAGGCTGCCATCGCCTATTGGCACACAAATAAAACAGACACAACCGAAAAATGGGAGAACATCTTACAACTCTATAATAAGCTTTTACAGATTGAATATTCACCGGTGGCCGCCCTCAACAGAACCTATGCACTGGCAAAAGCAAATGGTAACAAAGTGGCGATCGCTGAAGCCGAAAAGCTGGATCTCAAGGATAATCACTTCTATTTCACACTACTTGGGGAACTTTTCAAGGCGACCGACCACGAAAAAGCTAAATCGTATTTTCAAAAGGCGCTTTTATTAGCAAAGACAGATTCAGAAAAACAGATAATTCTAAAGAAAATTGAAAGATGCTAAGCGCACGAGTGGAGGTCTTCAAGACAAATGTGCAAACCGAAACACAAACCAGGGAGCTCCTACTGATTTTAAACAAAACGTTCCCCTCCTTAAAAATAAATTTTGACCTGGACGACTGTGATAAAATCTTAAGAGTGGAAGGAGATGGTATTTCATTTAAGTTCGTAATCAAAACCTTAAAGGAGGACGGATTTCAATGCCAAATTTTAGTTTAGCCTAACTCTCCAACCGTAAACCATCATGCGCTAAACGGCCTCAATTTAAATAAGACCTTGTTGCATGGTCAAATGAAGCGATTCCTCGCCTTTGCAGGTGTTCTTCACCTGCAAATCCTTTCATTACAATTAAGAACCTTAATTTCATTACCCTATCTCCGTTGCCATAGGTCGTGTCCCTTTGCCATGGGCCGTGTCCCCCACAGCCCATCAAAATAACTTTGATTTTTCAACGAAATGCGTTACTTATGTGGTCTCAGATATAATCGTGAAAAAAACATTTTCCATAGCGCTCATTTTTCTCTTCCTTTTCAATGCGATTGGGCATTTTGGAATTTACCTTGCAATGCAGCAGCGCTCCGAGGCAAAGCTGAATCAACAAATTGAAAATGACCAGTACAAAAAAGAGCTGGCATTTACAATCAAGATTCCGTTAACACTTCCTTACCCGCTTCAGCACAACAATTTCGAAAGAGTAGAAGGCGAGTTTGAATATCATGGCGAGTTTTATAAACTCGTCAAACAAAAACATTCGACCGACACACTTTACATTGTCTGTATAAAAAATGTGGAGCAAAAGAAAGCGTTCAAAGTATTTTCCGATATGGTCAAACTGTCTCTTGATCAATCTTCGACAACGAAAAATCAAAACACAAAGTCACTCATCAATTTAATGAAGGATTTCAATCCCACAATCAACAAATTTGAATTTGCCGACCTTATTGGTACCGAGCTGAGTAGACCTTTCTATTTTCTAAAAGCGGATATCCTTAATCAAGCTTTCGCCATTTTCTCTCCCCCTCCAGAGGCGTAACCGAAAGTCTTCCTGCGATTATTTTGTTGACCACTTGTTGAATTTTGCGTTGTCTAAGGTCAATGTGAACGGCTTGTTATTTAACGCAGGTCAAAAATCTAATTTCTATTTACATCTATTTTAAAAACTATTTTACCGATAAACAAATGAAAATCTCAACCGAACCGATTGGCAGCATCCCGCGGCCAGCATATCTTATTGAAGCCATGAGCGCATTAGCAAAAGGCGAAATCAACGAAAGCGACTTTGTTAAACTCTCCGACAAGGCTATCCGCGAAACAATCGGATTATTTGAACAAACTGGCTCTCCGGTCATAACCGATGGCGAACAATCAAAACCAAGTTTTGCTACCTATCCCATCCACGGCTTAAAAAAGCTTGCCCCCGATGGTGTTGTAATTCCTTTTGCAGACGGCCATTCCCGTCAGCTACCGAAACTGACAGGTGGGCCCTTTCGCTATCAGACATACGCTAGCAACTATTTTGAAAAAGCAAAACCCTTTACGCGCTTGCCTTTGAAGCAGGCTGTGATTTCTTCCTCGGCAATCAGCTTGCTCTATCCTCCGGAAGGGATTTCAGGATATACAAGGGAACAATTTACAAGTGACTTGGTCAACGAAGCCGTTGCCGACATTAAGAAGTGTTTGGACGCAGGTGCCTATAATGTGCAAATTGATTTTACTGAAGCACGGTTGGCCATCAAACTTGATCCATCAAAAGGATTACTGAAAATGTTTATCGACTTGAACAATCAAGTTCTCGATAGGTTTACAGAATCGGAAAGAAAAAAAATTGGCATCCATACCTGTCCGGGCGGTGACCACGACTCCACCCACAGTGCGGATATAAGTTACAGCGAATTGCTTCCATTGCTTTTTGAATTGCACGCTGGAAATTTCTATTTGGAGTATGCTGCAGAAAAAGACAAGACCTCCACGCTAAAGGCCATCAAAGATTCTTCAAGGCCCAACCAGAAAATATTTTTAGGAGTCACAAACGTCCTCAATCCCAGGATTGAAACGCCCCAAGAAATATGTGACTTGATCGTTGAGGCATCGGAGTACTTACCCATAGCGCAGCTGGGCACTACCGATGATTGCGGATTCTCTCCATTTGCCGATGACGTCTCAACCGCAAGGGAGATTGCTTTTGCGAAAATATCAGCGCGTATCCGGGGTACAGAATTGGCCGAAAAAAAATTGAGGCTTTAGCTACAAAATAAAGGGCCTCTCATGACTATCTGTAAACAAGTATTTGGACTGAATGCCTTTTTTATTGCGATCAGCCAAGTGTATTCTATTTTTGAAATACACCGGTCTGAAGCAGTGAATCCGGAAAATTAAATAACTAAAAGTCGTAAAAACACTCTGATTCCGGAAGGCTGGATAACTTTGTTCATCGAAATTAGCTAAATTGAGGTATTTTATACGGAAAATTAGTCTGTTTCCTTAAGGAGAGATCTTATTGGAGGGGTGTATTTCAAAATTACATTGTAGTCATGCCGCGATTTTAAATTCAGTCTGAACAAGATTGACGACTTCTCCCCATTGTTTGTTCATTTTAGTAACCCGCAACTGGAGCATGTTTTGCGCGCCCGTTTTAGTCCACCGC
>DAHVFH010000097.1 GCA_027317105.1 Cytophagales bacterium | reverse complement strand
CCGCTGGCCTCCCAGATTTTTATCAAAGAAAACATCAATTGCTGTGTCGGTTCAAGTGCTGAAGTCATACGGTAGAGTTTGACACAAAACTACCTTCACCTTATGCCTCAGAAAATATGTAGTTCACCGTTCGGATACTTTGCAAACACTAAAATTAGTAACTGAAAGTTCAAAAGAAATAATATGCAGCAACTGTTTTAATTCACCAAAACTGCTTTCAGAAAAGTGGATAATTACAACGAATTTTAATGATGTGGAAAAGCCTTTCGATGAACTCTATTTTATTGAGAAAAATGGCTTTAGAGAAATTGAACTGAAATGCCCAATACGCTCTCCTACAATAATTGACTTTGTCTATGGTTATATGACAAACCTTGGCTTCGTTTACAGTTTAGACCAAGTGAACAGGAAGCTTTATTCACTTGGCACAACCAAATCGGAAGTAGTGTTGATTGAATACCAACTACCCTAGTTGTCCTATTGGTCAAAAATAGTTGTTGCGGGGTTCAGCCACTTTTCTGCAAGTATTCTTTTTCTCCGTAGAGTCACCCGCCTTGATCCGCCCCGTTGACTCTTCGATTCGTCATATTCAATCTATATCAAACAATAGTTTCTATTTCACCTCACCAAATCTTAATCCTCTCCTCCGGCTTTTTGTAAAGCTTATCGCCTGGTTGAATGTTAAAGGCTTTGTACCAAGTATCCATGTTGGAAGGTGTGCCAATGGCTCGGTATTCTCCGGGGGCATGGGGATCGATCACAATTAATTGCGAGGCGCGCTCGGGCAATGTTTTGCCTCGCCACACTTGCGCCCACGCCAGGAAGAAACGCTGATCGGGTGTGAAGCCATCAATCTTTTTATTTCCTTTGCTCTGGCTTGTCATTTTAAATGCTTCATAAGCTGCATTTAGTCCACCCAGGTCGCCAATGTTTTCGCCCAGCGTAAGTTTGCCGTTCACGTGCAGCGTATCCAAAATGGTGTAGGCATCAAATTGTTGCTGCAAGAGTTTTGCCTTCGCATCAAATTTCTCCCGATCTTCCGCTGTCCACCAATTGCGCAAGGTGCCGTCTTTATCATACTGGCTTCCGGAGTCATCAAACCCGTGGGAAATCTCATGCCCGATCACCGCGCCTATCGCACCGTAGTTAAATGCATCGTCCGCATCAGGGTGGAAGAAAGGGTATTGAAGAATACCGGCCGGAAAAACAATTTCATTCATCACCGGATTGTAGTACGCGTTTACGGTAGGCGGTGTCATCCCCCAACGCAACCGGTCCACTGGTTTTCCTAGTTGGCTAATCATGTCGTTGAACGCCCAGTGGTTGGCATTGCACACATTTTGGAGAAAAGTTTTTTCTTCGATCGCCAAGCCATCATAATTTTTCCATTTGTCCGGATAGGCAATCTTTGGATGAAACGCTTTTAGTTTCGCCAGGGCTTTTTGTTTGGTCGCATCACTCATCCAATCCAATTGCTTAATCCTGATTTCATACGCCTTGATTAAGTTATCAATCAAAACTTTCATGCGGGCCTTAGCTTCGGGTTTGAAATATTTCTCTACATACAGTTGTCCCAACAGCTCACCAACATGCCCATCGGTAAGGCTCGAAGCTCTCTGCCAGCGGGGCGTTTGCACTTTTTGTCCGGTAAGCGTTTGGTTGTAAGCAAACTCTGCATCCACAAAGGGTTTGCTCAAATAAGGCGCTGCCGACCGAAGCAAATTCCATTGCAAATAAACTTGCCATTCATTAATTGGCGTTGCCTGCAAGAGACTATCCGCCACCGGAAAAAACTTCGGAACATTCACCAGGATACTATCTTGGTTGGTGATGTTGATCTTAGCCAGAAAAGACTTCCAATCAATAGAGGGCGTTGTCTTTGCAAAGTCGGTAATGGAAAATTTATTGTAAGTTTTCTGTGGGTCGCGCATTTCGGTACGGCTCATTTCGGCCTTCGCCAATTTCTTCTCCATCGCAAAAATGGTAGCGGCATTTTTTTTCGCTTGCTCTTCCGATGTGCCGGTCAGTTTAAATAAGGAGATGATATACATTTCAAAAGCGCCTTGTATTTTCTTTGATCGAGCATCTGATTTTAAATAGTAATCCCGATCGGGCATAGACAGCCCACCCTGACTGAATTGCACAGCCATCTTGTCGGGATGCTTTCTATCCTGGCCAACATAAAAACCAAAGAGCGGAAACCCAATGCCGTGCGATCGTTCATAGCTAATTTCATCCAGCACTTGTTGTTTGTCCTTCAATTCGGTTACGCGTTGTAGGTCAGCACGAATAGGGTCAGCAACTAATTTTTCAATGGCAACCGTATCCATTGCCGCTTCATAAAAATCGGCCACCCGTTTTTTCACCGATCCGGGCTTTGCATTTTTGTCCGCAGCTGCATCCGTTAGGATTATTTTAAGCGCTTTAACATTAAAGTCGCGCAGCATGTTGAAACTTCCCCAACTGGTTTCCTTAGCGGGAATGGAATTGTTTTTCAACCACGTGCCACCGGCATATTCCACAAAATTGTCGCCCGGTTTCACCAACATATCCATGTTGGCGCGATCAATAAACTTGGCTTTTCCTGGATCTTGGGAAAATACAGAAGAGGCAGAAAACAAAAGGAGGCAAGCTAAGAGTGCTTTGATGGGTCTTGAAATTTTAGACATGGCTACGAATTCATTTAGTTTAAAGTTGAATATTACTAAATGCCGCCTAAATATCCTTGTTCATTTCTCTGAACCAGGTTGTTACAGATAGTAACGGCTTGATTTAGCAAAAGAAATATTTTACACGATGCAACCCTTGCCCGCTAAGCATAGTCTTGAATAAAACTCAAAAAATATGAAAGCGCTATTTGCCTTGTTTTTTGCCTCGTTCATCACCTTTGGCCTCTCGGCTCAAAGCATCGAAAAACAAGTTGGCCACTTCAAGAAAGTGATCGCCTCGCCCAAGATCAATCTAGTAATGGTGGCCGGGCAAACAGAATCCGTTAAGATCAACTATGAAAATATTGACGCCTCAAAAATAAATGTGATCGTAAAAAATAAAACACTGCATATTTATTTAGATGGCTCGCGGTTTACCGAAAGGCGAAAACGCGTTAAAAAAGATGGCTGGGTTGAAAAAGAAAGTGTTTACCGCAACGCCAGCATAACCGCCTATGTTACCTATCAGCAATTGGAAAAGCTGGTGGTACGCGGAGAGCAAGGAGTAGATGTAGAGGGTGTGATAGAAAATAAAAAGTTCAAGCTAAGTGCGTATGGCGAATGCGACATCACCCTGGCGTCTCTTCAAACCGGAAAATTCAAAGCCGCGCTGTATGGGCAACATACCTTAAAGATAAAATCAGGCACGGTGGACACGCAAAAATATAAGCTATTTGGCGAAAATAAGATTGACGCTCAAGCAATTCAAGGAGAGGAAATTGCCTCGACAACGTACGGAGAAAGCAAACTTAAATTCAATGCAAAAGACAATTTGCGATTGGTCACCTTTGGCGAATCGGATGTACGGTTGAATGGCGGAGCGGAAGTCAATCGGATAACGTTCGGGCGCACTATGCTGAACAAATAATTGCGTGATCTTCTCATCAAGTCAGAATTATGATGATGCTGGTTCCTGGTTGCTTGCTACTGAGCAATTGAACCACAATAGCACATAATTCATTAAGCGTATACTCAGCATGAATTTCTAAAGACTATATTTAGAAATGAATTTGCGATTTGTATTTCTGAAAATAGTATTGATTGGATGGTGCATACCTGTTCATCAATCGAGTTATGGTCAAAGTGTCAATCGAAAATTCAACGTAATTGCTTTTTACACGGCCAAAAATGATCAGGCGCACATCAGTTTTGTTCATGAAGCGAATCGGTGGCTTGCGCAAATCGCTCAACACCATAATTTCACCTACGATTCCACGAAAGACTGGACAAACTTAAATTCAACTTTCCTGGCCCGCTATCAGGTTGTGTTATTTTTAGACACGCGACCGGAGGCAATTGATCAGCGTGAAGCTTTTGAAAGTTTTATGAAACATGGTGGCGCCTGGATGGGATTTCATTTTGCCGCCTTTGCGCTCACACCTTCTGCTTATCCCCAAGACTGGGATTGGTACCATAATCAATTTATTGGAGCGGGCCAGTACAAAAGCAATACCTGGAGACCGACTTCAGCCATTTTAAAAATTGAAGATAAAGATCATCCTGTTGTGAGAAACTTACCCGGTAAATTCAAATCGGCCCCGAATGAATGGTATTGCTGGGAAAAAGATTTGCGAAAAAATCCAGCCATCAAAATTCTTTTGTCAATTGATTCTTCAAGTTTTCCGCTCGGCACAGGTCCAAAGGCTAGCGAAATCTGGTATCATGGGTATTATCCTGTAGTTTGGGCCAACAAAAACTACAAAATGATATATATAAATATGGGGCACAACGACATAGATTACGAACATAAAACAAACAAAGAGCTATCTTTTCAATTTGACAATGAAGCGCAAAACCAGCTAATTCTCAATGCCTTGTTATGGTTAGGAACCACTGGGCACTAAAAATCAAAGGTTCTTTACAAACCAATTAGATTAACCGTACCTTTACACATACGCATCTCAAAAAACTCAGCGATGCGCCTGCATGAAACAGTTGCTGTATCCATTTGTGTTTCTAGTATCCATTTTTGCAAACGCACAAACCGACTCAGCAATTTATAAAGCCAGCAATTCAGAGCTAAAACACCCGAAAGAGGTTCCCCAAAAAAAAGTTGCGACCTATTCAATCACCATTAAAGTCACTAACATCCGAAACCATAATGGGGTAATCAGGTTTAAGTTTTTCGATGACACAACCCCTTTCCCCCACAAAATGGGATTCCGCAAGGTAGTGGTGCCAAAATCACTTGTAACCGGTGATTCCTTATGCGTCACCTACACAGGATTTACCTCTAAATACATGGGAATAGCCTTGCTGGACGATGAAAACAACAATTGGGAACTTGATTTCGGCTGGTTTCTCCCCAAAGAAGGCCATGCTTTTTCCGACTATTACCATACCGATTTCCGTAAGCCCTTGTATAAAGATTTTCGTTTCCTTTTGACCGGAAATAAAAAAGTGATCATGAAAATGAAATATTATTGACTGTTGACTATTTTAATAACTACCTTGTAAAAATGGATATTGTAAGAAGTTGGCGCGAACAGAAAGTTATGCTCAAAAGAAGGTTTCCCATTCTTAATGATGAGGATTTTGCTTTTGAAAAAGAGGGTAGGGAAACGATGCTCGCCAAGCTGGAGGCTAAACTCAACAAATCCAGAACCGAGTTGGAGTCGCTTTTTGCCGAGCTCCAGCTTTATTGAATCCTATTCGCTACTAAAGAGTTCGGAACCGAAACTTAGTTTTTCACAAACTCCACTTCTACCCGATCATTGTATTGACCAAGCGTTCCTCCTTCTGGGTAAAGAGGGATTTTCCCGCCTTCGCCATTGGTGGCGATCCGGTTAGCGTCAATGCCCTGTTGAACAAGATAAGCTTTAACAGTCTCTGCACGCGCTTCAGAAAGCTCCTTAGCCGTCAGGGTTTCCTTTTTGTTTCCGGTTGGGTTCATCGCAAAAAAATTGGTGCTGCTGCCCAGGGTATATGATTCGCGTTTCTGTTTGCCATTGCAGTGGCCATGAATTTTAATATGGTATTGCGGACTTTCTTTCATCAGGTTCACCAACCCATCCAACTCATTTTGCGACTCGGCTTCCATTATCGAAGCATTTTTAACGAAATGAACATTATTAAAATCAATGTAATCACCTCTCCTCGCATTTTCTAGCGTTACTGTGATAATGGCTTCGTCTTGCGAACCTTTCTCGGCCGTAGTATTTGAATAAGAAAACAACAAGTCACTTTGTTTATATCCGGGTACCTGGGCAATAATGTTGTACGATCCTTTTTTATTTTTTGGCGCCTCGAGGTAGACTATTTCACCGCTTTTGATCGATAAATATTGGGTGCCTCCCGGTTCAAACAGTTGCAAGTAGCCGAATAATTCCTTCCCATTTTCTTTGCTCAACACTCTGAAATAGAACGGGTTACCTTTCGGCTTTTTTACTTCAACAGCTTTTTTTGTGAGGGACGAATCACCTTTTTTAGGCGAAATTTTTACCGTGTCTTTTACCGGAGGAGAGGTAATAATCGGCTCTTTTACAGGTTCAATTTTTGACTCAACTTTAGGTTCCATTACAGGCTCGGGTTTGGCTACCACATCGTTGCCTAGCTTTCCGGAAAAGACCCAGGCATCCTTATAACTGGTTTCAACTTTAATCTTGATCAAAAAATTAAAAGCCTTTTTCTTTTCCTTGGTATTGAACACATACACATAATAAAGCTGTCGAGCAGGATTAATGGCATATTGTGCAGTGAAACCATTTTTATTGGCCATGGCCGTAAAGCGAACTGCATTCTCCAAAACTCGGAATGCACCGATAACCACATAATGTCCATCGGGGTAAACCGTTTGCGAATGAACGCTGAACCCTATGCAAAAGAAGAGGACAATCAATATGAATTTTGAATGCTTCATGCGCTATTTGGTTATTCTACCATCAATATAAAAATATTTAAAAAAAAAGAGAAAATAGATTTGGTTAAATTAATAGCCCATTAGGGTTGAGTCGTTTCCGATTTATTCTTTTTTGGAAGATCCAACTTATCATGGATTTCTTGCAGCATTTCAATTTGAATGTGCTGAATTTCAAAAAGACGCTGTTGCTGATTGATGATCAGATGGTCAATCTTTTCATGCATCATCCGGATTTCCAATTCAGCCTTTAAGTTTACCTGATAATCATGCTTGCTGCGTTCCCGATCCTTTTCCTCCTGCCGGTTTTGGCTCATCATAATCACGGGCGCCTGCATGGCTGCGATACAGGAGAGAATCAAGTTAAGCAAAATGAAAGGGTAAGGGTCAAAAGGCTTTGAAAGAGAGTAAATGTTAAAAGCTATCCATACAGCAAGAAAGAAAAAGAAGCTGAGAATAAAAGTCCAGCTGCCACCAAACGAAGCAATCCGGTCGGAAAGTCGTTGGCCAAAAGTGAGTTGCTCGTCAACGGCTTTATCAACATTTTCAGAAATCACTTCACCCTCCTGCATTGCCTTCAACACTTCCTTCTCCAGAACTGAAAGCGATCCAAGCTCCTGTTGCAGTGCGCTTTCCATATACCGATGACGATATTCGCTCAACTCGGAGAGCGACAGGCAACTCTCTTCACTGAAAACAGGGTTATCCTTTTTGATCAGATCGAGAACCGGTCCTCGTAGTGCTTTGGCGGTTATTTTTTGATTGGCCGGAAATTTTTTTCCAGAAAGATCGCTTGTGAATACTCCCATGCAGGAAATTTCACTATAAAATTCTATTCCTCCAAAATCAGGTGTGGTTTGCATAAAAGTTATTTCGATTGAAGCTTTTGAGTGTCGGCATCCAATTGCAAGTTCTCTGCACCCCGAGAAGCCAGAACGTGTTTGGCGTTAAACCCCAATTAATAAAGTATAAGCAACTCATTTGCATGACTGTTAACAAGAGTGAGTACTATGGTTTGATGGGCAGATTTTTAATCTTTGCACTTATTTTTTTCAATGCCAGATTTCAAACAATTTAAAGCCGTCATTTTACTCGTTACCTTGTCGCTTATCTGGGGCACTTCCTTTATCCTGATTAAGCAGGCGCTCAAAGTTTATTCTCCCGATGAAGTAGGTTCGCTTCGGGTGGCACTGGCCTTTCTTTTTCTAGTACCCATTGCTTTACAACATTTAAAAGAGCTTACGTCTGCTGATTATGGTAAGCTTTTTTTCTCTGGAATGTTAGCGGTATTCTTACCTGCGTTTTTATTCGCCATCGCACAAACCCATCTTAATAGCTCACTGGCAGGAATATTAAATACCCTTTCGCCCATCTGGACAATGGTTATCGGAGCCCTGTTTTTCAGTCAGCGATTTCGCGGTTGGGCGATCTTTGGTAGCGCAATCAGTTTTGGAGGTTGCATCGTATTGGCCATGGCCCGCGTAGAGGGCGGATGGGGAGGGTTCAATGTTTATGCTTTACTGATTGTGTTGGCTTGTGCTTGTTATGGCCTTAACCTAAACTTCATCAAATTCAAAATGCCCGGCATGGCCCCGATGACGATCATCAGTGTCTCGTTATTATTGATCGCTCCCCTGGCGTTTGTTTATCTATTTGGGTTTACCGACTTCACTCACCGCTTGACGAATGTGGAAGGCGCCTGGCGCGCTTTGAGTTTTATCGCAATCCTTGCGCTGATGAGCACCGCTGTTGCCAACTTGCTTTTTTACAAACTCCTTCGAATCTCTTCCCCATTATTTGCAAGTTCAGTAACGTATGTAATGCCCGTAGTTTCCGTGATGTGGGGTGTGCTTGACGGTGAGGTGTTGGTGCTGGGTCATTTTTTTGGAATGGTCTTGATTGTGGGGGGGGTGTATCTGGCAAACCTTAAAAGAGGCTAGAAAGATTCAAGTACGAAATTTTTAACCTCAATCCCTTCACTTCAAAATATCCACCCAACCCTTGCATGTATTTTCGCCAAGCAGTGTAGCTTCAAAATAATAAACGCCACCCACCACATTTTCGGCAGCCCAATCGTTTTTATAGTTGGTATTTTGATACACCAATTTTCCCCAGCGGTCGTAGACCACTAAAGAAATCTGAACGGGTGGGTCTGCTCCGGCTACCACTGGCTGAGTTCCATACTGGACCATGAACGTGTCGTTCAGCCCCGGGGATTGATTGGGTGTAAAAACATTCGGCACCATTCGGTAGTAAAATGGAAGGGTTACCGATTTTGTGTAAACGCAGAATTGATTGGTACCCACCAAGCTGATTGTGTACGCTCCATCTTTAGCGTATTGATGCGTCACTTGTTGTTGATCTGAGGTCGATCCATCACCAAAATCAAAAAACTCTCCCACCGAATCTGCTAAATTAATAACCTTTAATGTCGGCCTTCCTTCACAGGCAAATATTTGTTCCGCTTTGAATTGAAAATCTATTCCCGGAATTACCACAACATCAACGGTATCTTTTTTAACACACCCGTTAACGTCTGTAATCGTAACAAAATAGTCCGTATTTTTTTGGGGATTAACTGCGGGATTGGCAACCGTTGAAGAAAATGAATTATCGGTCGTTGTCCATTGATAGTTGGCCCCGCCAGAAGCCACTAGGGTTGTGCCTGCATTAAAACAAATTGTTTGGTTAGGCCCAACTGTTCCCTTCGGGCTATAAACGCTTATGGAGGTTAACGTTGAATCTTTTACTGCGCACGTTCCATAATCAGTTGCCTCTAATTGAATGGTATACGTGCCCGGAGTTTTATATTGATAGACAATCATCGAAGTATCCGTTTTCATTTGCTTCGTGCCATCACCTAAGTTCCAATTGTAGGTTTGCCCACCCACACTCAGGTTTTGAAAGACAATTTTATCGTACGTACAAATGTGATTAAGTCCGGGTTGGTTGAAGTTCACTGAACTGGTTTGTATTCTTGCTTTTAACGAAGCCAAATCAAACTTAAAGGCGGCATTGTTGCAATTGAGGCTTCCATTCTTTCGGCTCCATGCATTGATCGTTGTCGGGAAATCGGAAGTGGCATGGTTTGCTGCATTATCAAACTGACAGCCCGAACAAACCACATGATACACCACGCCACTTTTGTCAAAGCGGCAGGTTCCACCGTCTACATGGGTGCGAGAATCACTTCCTCCTAAATACGTGGCGTAAAGAAACTTGGTGGCATCATCTGAAAGGACCATAAAATAAAAGTCCGATCCACTGGTGGTCTTCTGCAACGCGTCTGACGTGATGGGCATTTGTGCTGTCGAACTGTTCCAATAGCCTAAACCACTGTTGACATTTCCGCCCCACCCTGACAGATATATGTTATTGCAGTCATTCACCAGAAAGGCAGTAGGTGAAATATTCGGTATGCCAATGCCCGAACCAAATACGGTCGAGAATAATAATGTAGAAAGAGAGTTATCAAACTTCTGAACAAACTGGCCACTGTTCGGATTGTTATAAACTCCTGCCGTGATCGGAAATGCGCCTACGGTTTGACCGTAAACATATACATTTTCATTTTTATCGAGGTCCAAAAAATAAACCTGGTTGAACGCGGGAGTTCCAGTAAAAGTAGAACTCAAAATTGACGATCCATCTCCACTGATCTTCGCCATCCAACCATCTACTTCACCAGCAAAAGTTGCCTGGTAGGCCCCTGAAGTGGTCGGAAAATCTGCGCTGGCCGTTCCCCCACCCAGAAATAAATTGCCTGCGCTATCCAATTGAATCGTGTGTGACGCATCTGCTGCGCTGCCACCCAAAAATGTACCCCACAGTAATTGAGTAAGATCGCTGCTTAATTTTAAAACCAGGCCATCCGTTTCCCCTCCTTTGTAGGTAAGGTTGAATCCGTTGGCTACCGGAAAATCGGAAGAGGCTGTTACCGTGCTTACAAAAATATTTCCTTGCGAATCACTGATGATATCACCCCTCATTTGATCTCCATAGTTTCGTACCAGCAAGCTTTCTGAAGGATTTAGCCCGTCATTGTTAGTGCCACCCATGTAGGTGCTGGCTAAAATTTTGCTTCCATCTTTAGAAATTTTGGTGATGAAAATATCAGTACCATTCTCATACGGTATCGGGATTTCTTTACCCGCAGATTGTTGAGGGACAGGAATACCTCCTGCAAAAGTTTGCCGAAATGCACCCGAAGTTGTGGGGAAATTAAAGGAACTGGTTGTGCCCAACAGCAAAAGGTTTTCATCCTTGTCGATGACCAAGCTATGGGGCGACTCCGAGTAAGTACCTCCGAGGTAAGAAGCATAAAGTAGTTGGTGCCCGGTGGAATCATATTTGAGAATGGCCACATCGAAAATACCTCCATAAGTAGTTTGAAATGCCCCTGCGGTTGCCGGGAAATCTCCACCTAAGTATAAGTTGGTGATCCCTGATGAATATAAGGTCTCATGTTCTCCAGGCGTAGCCGTGCTTCCCCAATTATCGGCTGTAGACCCAGAGTAGGTTGAAAAAATCAACAACGGATCGATCACTAACGGATAGCAGCAATCATAAGGATCAACAATAGAAAACGAAACGTGCTCATCAGTCAATCGGTAGTCTACCTGAATAAATTTTTTCTGGCCGTCAATGATCTGATAGGCTATTGGCTTTTTTTCAATTAAATCAGCGAGGGTAGTTTTTACTATCAGGTCTCCGTCTTTAATGGAAACCAACTCTGCGCCATCGTATTTCCATTGAATAGAAGAAGGATCAGCGCCTGCCTCTAGGACAAAATCATATTTCAGGTTCGAATCATCCGAATACACTTTTAAATCTATTCCTTGATAAAATGAAGGGTAAATTACGCCCTCATAAACATGCACGAACGATTGCCATTTAGATTGATCAACCCCAAGAAAATAATTATAGTACTGCGTTTTAACACCAAAAGGTTGAGGTCTGCTTTGGTTATTTGAGCCAATAAAATTGGTGATCATAACCTGACCATCAATTCTACTCGTACGATCAGCATTGTGACTATCTTCCTGGAAGGCAGATTTATGGGCGTGATGAAGTTCGGCTATTTTTTCCTGGTCGAGGAAAGTATAAACAAACGAACCTTGCTGAATACCAAAACTTCCCCCGGAGACTTTGGCAATAAAATCCATTTTCTTATGCCACTGCCCGTTGTTTTCTATAAAATTGATCCCTGGCCCTGCATAAACCTTAATGGTCAATAATACAGCCATCAAGCAACCAGACAATCCACAAAACTGATTCATGGCACAATTTAGCATTTTCGTTTTCTTAAATTGACTTTGTGGACTGTTCTTGCAATGGCTATTGGATTTTATTTGTTTCCTCTGGTTTAGCTTTCATTTAGTTTTTAATTAAATTCGAACTCTCAAAAATTCGGTTATGAAAAACGTCAAAATTCTTTTCGTTGGTATCATGGTTCTGCTTTTGGTCACTTGTAAACCTAAGGG
>DAHVFH010000094.1 GCA_027317105.1 Cytophagales bacterium | reverse complement strand
TGCCTATTTCGAAAAGGTAAACGATAAGCTGGTGCTAAAAATAGCTCTCAATAAAAAAAGACGAGCTTGGTTTAGCGGGCTTTGGAACCATTCAAAGGTCTTTGAGTACCCATTCATTTTCTCTAATGCGTAATCTGGGTTTAAAATACTTTTCTACTAATTAATTCAATAAGAGCAAATAACCCTTCCATCAAACTTCTATTAGCGAACCAATGTTTAGTAGTGGCCGCATTTCTTTTTTATTTTTTTGCGGGTCAACTGAAGATAACAAATCTGTATGGTTAAAATAGTTATTGACTCTGAACGAAAAGAGATTGGTCAGATAATTTTCCTGAAAATTGCAGTTGCATTATGACCTCCAAAACCAAACGTATTGCTCATGGCAACATTCACTTTCTTATGCACTTTTCCCCCCAAGGTTAGGTTCAATGAACTATCAATTGCTTCGTCAATAATTTTGGTGTTGATGGTAGGAGGGATGATGTCCTGATTCACGGCCATAATTGAAGCGATGGCCTCGATTGCTCCTGCTGCACCAAGCAAATGACCAGTAGCAGATTTGGTCGCACTAATATTTAAATGAGTTGGTTTTTTTCCAAATAACCTAAGGATGGCTTTCGTTTCGCTGAGATCGCCTAAGAATGTGGAAGTGGCGTGAGCATTGAGGTAATCAATATCGGTGGGTTGTAAATTGGCGTCATCCAATGCCTCTTGCATACCAAGAAGAGCGCCTTCTCCTTCGGGATGGGTACCAGTGAGGTGATAAGCATCAGCACTCATACCGCCACCTGCTACTTCTGCATATATTTTTGCACCCCGGTTTTTAGCGTGTTCGTATTCTTCTAGAATTAACGCGCCCGCTCCTTCTCCCATTACAAAGCCATCCCGTTCTTTATCAAATGGCCGCGAGGCGGTTGTAGGATCTTCATTGCGCATCGACAATGCTTTAGCCGCATTGAACCCGCCTATGCCCGCTTCATTGATCGCTGCCTCTGAGCCACCCGTCACAATAATATTTGCTTTTCCCCACCGGATGTAATTAAAGGCGTCAATTATAGCTGTTGTTGAAGTTGCACAGGCAGAAATGGTGGTGAAGTTTAACCCCATGAATCCATATTTTATGGAAATCCAACCGGAGGCGATGTCGGCAATAACTTTTGGAATAAAAAAAGGATTGAATCGCGGTGTGCCATCGCCTTTGGCATACGCTACAACCTGCTCTTGAAAAGTTTGAAACCCGCCATTGCCAGAACCCCAGATCACGCCAACCTTTCTTTTATTTATTTTTTCTAAATCAAGCGAAGAATCCTTAATAGCTTCATCCGCAGCCACCATGGCATATTGGGTGAATTTGTCCATCTTTCGCAATTCGGGTCGATCAAAATAACCATTGAAATCAAAACCTTTTATCTCACAGGCAAATCGGGTTTTGAATTTTGAGGCATCAAAATGTGTGATTGGTGCTGCACCACTTTTTCCGTCTATAAGATTACTCCAAAATTCAGGCATGGAATTGCCAATCGGAGTGAGGACACCGATACCGGTAACAACAACACGTTTCATCATCTTGCTAGTTAGAATGTTTTTTATCCACGATTTACAATTCTTTCCAACCGCTCTCACCTAACAAAGGAACAAAAGCAAACTGGTTAAATTCTTCCTTTAATAATTTTCCTTCTTTTTTTGTGAGCTTAACCATTTTTTGGGTCTCACGGTTTCCTACCGGAATGATCAATATTCCACCTTCGGTCAATTGATCGATTAGCGCATTGGGAATTACGGGAGCGCCTGCAGTAACAATAATTTTGTCAAAGGGCGCTTTGGCACTTATCCCTTTCGAACCATCGCCAAAAAAGAAATAAGGA